>CALKMW010000037.1 GCA_938092205.1 uncultured Pseudomonadales bacterium | reverse complement strand
TAGACATAGCCTTTAAACTTCCATACCTGGGTTAATTCATAAGGCGATTTACAGGTTTTAGTGCTTGCCTCAATACCCTCGAGCATCTCCATAGATGCCGGCCAATTCTCTTCTTCAAGTAGCACCTGAACTTTTTCAAGTGATTTACCGCACTTTGCGCCCACTGATTGACGCTTGCGAGTTTTAACATTCTTGAATTTAGGTTCTTCTTTCTTTTTATCTTCGGCAAATACCGAGCCACCAAAATCAGAATAGGGGACTACAGTCGAAATCATCACTGGCAGCATAAATACAATGCTAAACAGGGTGATTGTTGTTATATGCTTTAACATCAGATATCCCTTACTTAGCCATTTGGAAGGTAAATTTATACAGTACGCCTGGGACTTCCTCAGGCACCCCATCCACTACTCTTGGATTGTATTTTAGTTTTTGTGCGGCTTTAACAGCCGAACGTCCAAAACCCCAACCCTCTGGCCACTCTTCAATTAATACTGGGTCGCGAACGCCACCTACCGTAGTAATAATCACCTGAACTACTGCATACCCGTCTTTGCCGCGAGTCTGAGCTCTACGGGGATACTGCGGTTGTGGAACGTATACAGGGATGTAATCTGAATCACGGCTAAAGCCTGAATTGCCAATATTTAAATTACCACCAGCTTTTGGTGCCGCCATGTTGACCACATTTTCTGGCGCTTCAAATTCAATTTGTTCTTCGGGAATATCTGGCATTTCCTCGGGTTCATCAGGTTTTTCAACCTCTGTCATTTTGGCATTTTCTGTGCGCTCACGTTCAACATGAAGAAAATCAGGGATTTTATACGCGGGTTGCTCATCCATATCCTTGTTGCCGGAATCAATAAGCTTAAACATCACAAATACCAGGGACAGGGTAACTAGTACCCCAAGAACTGCCGAAACCCCTACTCTATAACCAACCATACTTTAAACTCAGTCGTTTTCTACAGAAACAGCCACTGGGGATATGCCAATTTCACGGGCTATATCCGCAATTTTTGCCACTGTCTCAATATCAGAATCATTATCGGCCTGGATAACCATGCCGCCCTTTGGGTTTTCATTAAATAATCGAGTTAGATTAATTTTAAGTGCGGTTATTTCAACCCTTTTTTTATCAATCCAAAACTCATTACTGTCGCTTACAGCAACTAAGATGCCCACTTTTTTATAGGGATCAGATGTTGTGGTATCTACTTTATTGACCTCAACGCCCGGTAATTTGATAAACGAGGCGGTAACAATAAAGAAAATCAACATAATAAATACCACATCCAGCATAGGGGTCAGATCAATTGCCTGACCTTGCTCTTGTGGCTTACTTGTTCTATTACGCATAGTTAACTCTCATAGGGCGATGCCAAAGGCACTCAAACCCAACTAGTGATCCATTGTCAGATGATCTTCTAGCAGATGCTTTTCTCGATCTGCTTCTCGCTCAACATAGGTCAAGCCAAAAACGCCAGATAGCGCTGCCACCATTCCCGACATTGTTGGCACTGTAGCTTGAGACACGCCACCAGCCATTGCCTTCGCATCACCACCGCCGGTAAAAGCCATTACATCAAATACCACAATCATGCCTGTTACTGTGCCCAACAAACCAAATAATGGAGCTATGGCAACCAGTGTTTTGATCATCATGATATTGTCATCAATTTTGACGCTTACTTCAGAGATAAGCTTTTCTCTTATTTGACGAGCTGTTTTAGACTTTCTCTCGGCTCTAGATTCCCATTCATCAAGCGCGGCCTGCACATCGTTACCAACCACTGATCTTAGATACCACATGCGCTCGAAAATAAGTGTCCACATCACGAACAGCAGGATGACAATGGCCCATAGGACCATGCCACCTGAATCCATAAATTTGCCGAGCTCTGCCCAGGTATCAACAAAAAACATGCTTATTTGTCCTCTAGAGAACCTGCAACAATACCGGCGCTCTGCTCTTCAAGAATATGCAGAATGCCCTGTGCTTTGCCGTTAACCAACGTATGTAATAGTACTGTTGGGATAGCAACAACTAGACCCAATACAGTGGTTATCAAGGCCTGAGAAATACCACCAGCCATAGCCTTAGGATCTCCAGCACCAAATAGGGTAATCATTTGGAAGGTAATGATCATACCGGTTACCGTTCCCAATAGACCGAGTAGCGGCGCTACCATGGCAATAATTTTTAGCAGGTTCAAACCAGATTCAATACCCGGTCTTTCTTTAAGTACCGCTTCGTGAAGCTTAAGTTCTAGTGATTCAGCATCTAGACCTGGGTTATCTCCAGCAATTTTAAGCACTCGACCCAATGGATTGTCTGAGTCAGCTGATTTAGAACTAAGCTGAGCCTTAACCGCACTAGACATACCAAACAAAACAACAAATCGCCATGCAGCCAAGAAGATGGCAAAAACAAATACCGCTGTAATAACATAACCAACGATACCACCAAAGTGCCAACGTTCAACTAGCGTAGGTGCGTTGATCAATGCTGCTAGCAACCCGCCGCCAAATGGACCTGTGGGATCTAGACCAACTTTGGTAAAGCCTGAAGTTGCTTCTTGTAAATCCTCTGCGCCACCGCTAAAGCCAGATGGCTGACGAGTCAATTCAGAAACCAAACCAGACTCTGGGTTGTACTCAAGATACATGCCATCGGCCAGAAGGTTGTATGAACCCACGCGAACAACTTCCATTTCTGCCGGCTCACCATTAGCAAGAATAACTGTGCGGTTAAACTTAACTACACGACCACTTTCAACCATTTCACGCTGCTGCTCGTACCACAGCTTTTCGATATCTTCGATTGATGGCAGTTTTGTGTCGCTGCTCATTTTAGCGATTAGATCATCAAGGAATTCAGTTCGCCCTGGGATTTGCGTGCTTACAATTGACTGATCAATCTTAGCTCTTAAGTCGCCAGCAGTTCCGGTCAAATGACCAAACAACTCTTTAAGAGAACCTAAGCGCTTATCGCGCTGTTCTCTAAGAGCAGCTAATTTGATATCGTTTTCACGAATAATTTGCTCAAGACGATCTGAACGACGCTCTTCAGCAGCTTTAGTGTTTTTGGCACCTTTTAATAACTGAGATTGCTTGCGCTGATCTTTCAAAAAATCTGCTTCACGCTGACGATATTCAGCCGTTTCTGAAATCTTAGCCGACTCAATCATATCAAGCAGTTCAACTAGACTTTTTGCCTCGCTAGCTACAACGGGTGTAGATACCGCGATAACAGCAAAAAGTGCTACAAAAATATTTATCATTTTATTTTTCATTGTGCTGTCTCCGGAGCTGTAATCGGAATTTCAATAACATCTTGTGGCGCAAGCTTCACAGCAATACGAATTGCTTGATCAATCGCTCGGCGATAGCCAGAATCCAGTGGTTGCCAACTGTTTGTCGCCTTATCCCACACGCCAACTTCAGACTTATCTTTACTTTGATAAGCCAAGGCAACGCGACCAATTCTTAGCATTTGGACTTCAACAAGTGAACCATCGCTCTTAATATCAATTTGATCAGTGTATGACTCCATGGACAGACTGTAGTCAGCTTCAATATCGTAAACCTCTAGGATTTGACGAAACTTTTCAGCGGCTGAGAACTTGGCGCTGTCTAGATTCACATAAAGATCGGCAACAGCTTGCTGGCGACGCTCTTGTTTAAACGGCATATCTAGCCCGACAAAATCCTCAAGAGCACTGAGCATATTAGCCATCAGTGGCGAGATGCCTCGCTCAATCACTGTAGCATTCTCAATCGATTCTTCTAGCTCAACCATCATTTGCTTCTGGCTGACAATTTGACGCTCCAACTGAGAGTTATAAACTCTCAATGATTCAATTTGCTTATTGACCTGTTTGAATTCCTGCAACAAACCATCGGTTTGATCGGCAATTCTATCAACATTAATTTGAGCTTTTTTGGCAGCCTGAACCTTTTCGGCTCCAGCATTTAATATTTCGCTAACCTCTGCCGTTCTCTCTACTTCTACTACCGCCGATTCTTCAGCCACAGCAGTCATAGCGACAGCAAAAATAGCCATTGGCGCCAGTGCTTTCAGTGATTGCTTTTTCATAGTTCCCTCAATTTGGGTCTATCAGATTGGTTACATATTTATAACTTATCAATGATTAGAATCATTCGATAAGCACTCTTTATTTCTTGGGCGGTCTTTTTAACAGCTCATCGACCAAGAATCAACGTAACTTGGTGTATTTTAGCCACCAAGCCACCATATTCGGGCAATACTACCACAACTATGCGATAAAAAATGCGTCTTTTTAAGACTGTTTTTACACTCGCTGCAAAACCACAAAGCGATACTCATAGCTATCAATTGTTGTTGGGATTGTTTCCGCAACTTTTTGCCACTGATTCATATCAACGTTTGGGAAAAAAGCGTCGCCCTCAACCTCAGCTTCAACCTGAGTTAAATAAAGCTTATCGGCAATAGGCAGGCATTCACAATAAATTTGCGCACCCCCAATAACCATTATTTCATCAATATTGGCTTTTTTACAGGCCTCGGCACCTGCGAGCATGGCTGCATCGAGACTATTAACAACCTCAACACCATCTGCAGCCCAGTTAGGGTCTCTGGTGATTACAATATTAGTGCGCCCAGGCAAAGGCCGCCCAATCGACTCATAGGTTTTTCTACCCATTAATATTGGCTTACCCATAGTCACAGATTTAAAATATTGGAGGTCTTCCGGCAAATGCCAAGGAAGCTGGTTGTCACGGCCAATAACGTTGTTTTGACTAACCGCTACGATAAGCGCAACTTGCATTACATTCTCCTAAACAGCGACTGGCGCTGAAATGGCGCTGTGGGATTGGTAGCCCTGCAGCTCAAAATCATCAAAAACAAAATCAAAAATATTGCTTCTCTCGGGATTGATTTTGAGTGTTGGCAATGGCAATGGCTCTCTGCTCAACTGCTCCTCAATTTGTTGCATATGATTAGTGTATAGGTGCGCGTCGCCAAAACTATGCACAAAATCACCCAACTCAAGACCCGTTACCTGGGCAACCATCATAGTTAGCGCCGCATAAGATGCTATATTGAATGGCACTCCCAAAAAAACATCTGCGCTGCGCTGATATAACTGGCACGACAGCTTTCCTTCGGACACATAAAATTGAAATAAGCTGTGACAGGGAGGAAGCCCCGACTTTGCCATTACCGGTATATCTTTGGGATTCCAAGCAGATACAATAAGGCGTCTTGAGTCAGGATTAGACTTTATATCCTCAATAACCCCTGCCAGCTGATCAACGCCCTCAAAATTTCGCCATTGGCGGCCATAAACCGGCCCTAGATCACCGTATTGTTCAGCGAAAGCATCATCGGTTTTAATGCGCTGCACAAATTCCTTCAAACCCGCTTTCCACTCAACAGAGTGCATCGCATAATTTTTATCGGCGCCGGTTTGGCGCAGCCAGCTTTGGTAAGGCCATTCGTTCCAAATGCCTACACCGTTTTGCACCAAATAACGAATATTAGTATCGCCTTTAACGAACCATAGCAGTTCATGTAGGATCGATTTTAAATGTACTTTTTTGGTAGTCACCAGAGGAAAGCCCTGCTGCAAATCAAAGCGCATTTGATAACCAAATACACTAAGGGTTCCGGTACCTGTTCGATCGCCTTTAAAGACCCCATGATCTTTAATATGTGTTATTAAATCTAAATATTGTTTCATTTTTTATTCTGTCTCTAAAAGCATTTTATTATGCTTGGGGTTTAAGCTTGGTACTAACTACTGGCAATGATTTTCGCATTAACCACAGCCCTAGGAGTATCATCGGGATACACAGCGTTTGACCTCGAGTCATCCAATTAAAGGCTTCAAACATAGCTGTTTGCCCGGCAAATTGCGCGTCAGGTTCGCGGACGAACTCAATTATAAAGCGAAATACACCATAGCCAATTAAAAATAATCCACCCACCTCGCCAAATAATCTGGGTTTGCGCGCGAACCAATATATAATGAAAAATAATACAACACCCTCAAGGAAGGCCTCGTATAACTGAGAGGGATGTCGACCTAACTGCAGCGGGTCTGAGGGGAACAACATAGCCCAGGGGCCATCGGTTGCACGACCATATAACTCCTGCCCGATAAAGTTTCCTATACGCCCGAAAAAAAGGCCTGTAGGGACCATAGGCGCCACAAAGTCACCAACCGCAAGAAAAGGGATTTGGTACTTGCGTGCATATAGATAGATCGCCAAGATTACACCGATCAAACCTCCATGAAATGACATGCCACCTTCCCACAGCCTAAACAGCATGGAGGGGTCAGCAGCCCATCTATCAAAGCTATAAAAGAACATATAACCCAAGCGGCCGCCCAGAATCACACCCCAGGCACCATAGACAATTAGATCTTCAACCTGATGACGCTTTATCGGTGACCAGGGGCGTCGGCATGCACGCATGGCAATCATCCAAGCACAGGCAAAGGCCAGAAGATACATCAGGCTATACCAGTAAATCTGCAAAGGCCCTAGACTTATAGCTACAGGGTTAATGTCTGGGTGCAATATCATGTTGGCAACCTTAGTAAAATTTCAGCACAGATAATAGCGGTTTATTACGGCCTATTCTATGCGGGATAATGTAAATATTTAAAAAGCCAAGGGCTACTTAGACAGAGGCTTATTTTTTGCCTGTCGGTAGGGCTCTAAGGCACTGGACATAAAATCTACAACCTCGGCGCCGTCAGACAAGCTAAGCGCGTCATTAACAAGATCATTAGCCATTTTTCGACTGACCTTAAGCATCAGAGATTTTACGCGTAATAAAGAGCTAGCACTCATTGAAAGATTCTTATAGCCCAACCCTAAAAGCACTACTGCACTTATTGGATCACCAGCCATTTCGCCGCATACACTGAGCTGGCAATTTACCGTTTCAGCCTGATCATAAATACTCTTTAACGCTCTGAGCACACTGGGGTGAAGTGCATCATAAAGATCTGCAACTCTGGGGTTATTTCGATCTACCGCTAACAAATACTGAGTTAAATCATTGGTGCCTACGGACATAAAGTCCACTCGACTACCAATTTCTTTGACCTGATAGACCGCCGCTGGCACTTCAATCATTGCCCCAAGCGCGGGCATTTTCAGCTGATATCCCTCTTCTTCGGTTAGTTCTTTATAGGCTCGACGAATTAGCGCAAGACCACTATCGAGTTCGGCCAGATTACTAATCATAGGCAACATAATACGCAGATTATTAAGCCCTTCACTAGCCCTTAATAAGGCTCTAATCTGCACCAGAAAGATTTCTGGATGGTCAAGAGAAATACGTATGCCACGCCAACCCAAAAATGGGTTCTCTTCTTCAATTGGAAAATAGGGCAAGTCTTTATCGCCGCCTATATCCAGTGTTCTCATAGTCACTGGACGCGGAGCAAAGGTCTCTAGATGTTCGCGGTATACCGCAACTTGCTCATCCTCCGTGGGAAAACTAGATCGTAAAAGAAAGGGTATTTCTGTTCGAAAAAGACCTACAGCATCAGCGCCACTTCGCAGGGATTGAATATTGTCATGCCGCAAACCGGTATTTACCCAAAGTGAGAAATCAAACCCATCGATGGTTTGACAGGGTACATCGCGAAGCTTTTGCAGATCTTTAATTAATATCTGCTCTTCACGTTGTCTTTGAATATAGGCGCGTTTAAGGGTTCTGGTGGCATGGCTAACAACGTCGCCTGTAAATCCATCGACGATTAACTCCTTGCCCTCAAGTTCTGCACAGGGCATATCAAGCGCGCCCATAACCGTCGGAATACCTAGCGCTCTGCCAACAATTGCCATATGGGAATTACTGGCACCCTTAAGTGAAACTATACCTACCAAGCGATCTACAGGTATATCGGCTAGCTCGGTAGCGGAAAGATTTTCACCCACCAAAACAATTCGCCTTGGTAGCGGCTTTTTCTTTTCATCTGTTTGCTGTAAGTATCCCAAAACGCGCTTACCAAGCCCCTCAACATCAGATGCTCGCTCACGAAGGTATGGGTCCTCCATATGCCGAAAAGTTCGCACATGCTTTAAAATAACTGAGCTCCAGGCACTCTGGGCAGTTTGACCCGACTTGATTGTCTCAATAACCTCACCACCAAGAGAATCATCATCGAGCATACTGATATAGACATTAAATAGCGCTAACTCTTCAGAACTGAGCTTGCCTTCAAGTCCAACGCCTAGGTTGCGCATATCCTGCTTAACCGACGCTAAAGCTTGACGAAAAGTCTGCATCTCGGCGTCTGGATCTGATGTGTGACGCTCGGGAACAGAGGCAAGATCCATAGTTTGCTGCGCCAAAACAACGCGCCCAATACCTACTCCAGGGGAGCTTGCAATACCATGAAATATGGCTTCTTTACTTTGACCTCGACCTGCCGAAGCTAGCTTGCTAAGCGCACCCGTTGCTTCAGCATGGGCAATAGCACCAGAGAGCTGAGCGCAAACGGTTACCATAAAGGCTTCTTCTTCAGCCGCAAAACGTCGCTCAGCCTGCTGTTGGAGCACCAACACGCCCAGCACTTTTCGATGATGAATAATCGGCACGCCTAGAAAAGAGTGATAAATCTCCTCGCCAATTTCCTCAAAGTAGGCAAATTTTGGATGCTTATCGGCATCTTGTAAGTTGAGCGGCTCCTCTTTGGCTGCAACTAAGCCGACTAGACCCTGCCCCATGGCCAATCGCACCTTACCAATACTTTGCTGACGCAAACCCTTAGTGGCCATCAAAACATAATGCTGATCAGTTTCATCAAACAAATAGACCGAACATACCTCAGCGCCCATTGCAGCATGCACTTCTGTGACGATAATCGTCAGAACTTCGGGCAAGCTTCGGGCGGTATTAACCTCCTGAAAGATTGTTCTTAGGGAGTCAAGGATATTCATTTATCTACGTTTTCTCCGCTTCTGAAATCTAATATTAGTTTGAGCAAACTCAGACAGCGCTTGTCGATATACATTCTGCTTAAATGAAACCACCTGGTTAATTGGATGCCAGTAACTTACCCATTCCCAAGCATCAAACTCAGGATGCCCTGTTGCATCAAATTTAATTTTGTTCTGATCGCCAACCAACTGCAAAAAGAACCAGCGCTGCTTCTGGCCTATACAGCGAGGCTTTGAATGCTTACGCTGCATTTTTTCAGGAATATTGTAGCGCAGCCAGCGCTTGGTTTGCTGGATAACTTTTACATCGCCAGACTCCAGCCCCACCTCTTCGTATAGCTCCCGATATAATGCCTGCTCTACTGATTCGCCCTCATCAATGCCACCCTGAGGAAATTGCCAAGCTCTTTGGCCCATTCGCTTAGCCCAAAACACCTGCCCACGACCATTACTAATCACCATAGCAACGTTTGAACGATATCCATCCTGATCGACCAATTTAAAGATCCCACTAATTTTATGTATTAAAGAAGCCCATTGTTCCACAGTAGCGGGAACTCGGCAATTTTCTCTTGAGCCATTCTAACTTCACCGCTATCCTTATCGTCCAAATAGCCTATAACTGATTTTATTGGAACCACTCTATGGCACTAGCCATCTTTGACTTGGACAACACACTAATTGCCGGAGACAGCGACCACAGCTGGGGTGAGTTTTTAGTTGATCAAAATATTGTAGATCGTCAACTTTACAAAAGAATGAATGATAAATTCTATGCTGACTATGAATCTGGCTGTTTAGATATTTTTGCTTATCTTGAATTTTCGCTAGAACCGCTCACAAGATTTACATTAGAAGAGCTTGATAAACTGCATCAGCAGTTTATGCGCGACGTAATCGAGCCAATGAAACTCGGCCAAGCTGAAGCCTTGATCAATCATCACCGTCAGGCCGGTGATCGTCTTTTAGTGATCACATCAACCAACCGCTTTATTGTAGAGCCTATCTGCAAATCTTTAGGTATTGATGAAATCATTGCAACCGACTTGCAAATCATTGACAGCAAATATACGGGCAGAGTAGAGGGCACTCCCACCTTCAAAGAAGGCAAGGTAACGCGATTTAATCAGTGGCTGAAGGAACAAAAAACTAGCAGCGAGGGCAGCTATTTCTACTCTGATTCTATCAATGATATGCCGTTGCTTATGGAGGTGGCATATCCAATTGCCGTGGATCCTGATTCAACCCTTCGTAAAGAAGCTGAATCAAGAAACTGGAAAATAATTTCCTTACGAAATTAGATTTTAGTTAAACCTTATTCCTCTTCGACTAGGGCTTGATAGCCCTCTGCATCTAGCAGACCACTAAGGTCTTCACTTGAGCTTATCTTAACGCTAAATAGCCATCCATCTTCGTAAGGGCTACCATTGACTAATTCTGGCTCATCTTCAAGGGCAGAATTAACCGCAATAATCTCTCCAGACACTGGAGAGTATATATCAGAAGCCGCCTTAACCGATTCGACAACTGCTATTTCAGCACCTGCCTCAACGTCAGCACCGGACTCCGGAAGCTCAATAAAAACGATATCACCTAAGGCATCCTGAGCATGGTTAGTTATCCCAACAATAACAGTTCCATCACTCTCTACTCTTGCCCATTCATGGCTATTTGCATATTTTAACTCTGTGGGAAAATCACTCACACCGCACCTCTATTTAAGACTTGATAATTTATTTACAGTAAGGGTTATTTTACTGTTCAACGGGTAAAAAGTTAAAGCTATTTTCATCCATCACTCAATAACCTCACTTATGTATAAAAAATTAGACAATTTATGGCAATATTTCCAGTGGATTTTCATCTAACGCCGAAAATTGTTCACGTAACGTCAGTATCTGATCACTCCAATATCGCGCTGAATCAAACCAAGGGAAGGCCCGCGGGAATGCCGGGTCGTTCCAGCGCCTCCCAATCCAGGCGCTATGATGAATTATACGCAGAGTCCGCAACACTTCGATTAGTGCCAACTCTCTTGGATCAAAATCATTGAATTCGTTATACCCATCGACCAACTCGGCAATCTGAGATTTCTGCTCATGCCGATCGCCGGACAAGAGCATCCATAAATCTTGCACTGCCGGGGCCATCCGCGCATCATCGAAATCAACGAAATGGGGGTTGTCATCTCGCCACAGGATATTCCCCGAATGGCAGTCTCCGTGAACTCTTATCCAATTAATTTGCCCAAAATCGTCCAAGATTGACTGACATTTGTTTAGAATATCTGGCAAAAGACTGTCATAAGCTGGGCTCAACTCTCTAGGGATAAAGTGCTCACTGATATATTTGTACGCTTGCCAGCCAAAGGTCTGGATATCTAATTTTGGTCGCGATGTAAACTCATTGATCGAGCCGACCCCATGGAATCGCCCCAGAAGGCGACCAAGAATAAATAGATTATCCAGATTATCTAACTCAGGTGCATGGCCACCTCGTCGAGGATAGAGGGAAAATTGAAATCCGCTATGGCTGTGCAATGAATTGTTAGCATTATTTAATAAAGGACATACCACCGGCAACTCTTGCTCTCGCAGCTGAAAACAAAACTGGTGCTCCTCGTGTATTTGATCGCTGGTCCAGCGATTGGGGCGATAAAACTTGGCAATCAGTGGCTGCTCATCCTCTATTCCAACTTGGTATACACGGTTTTCATAGCTATTTAGCGCCAGCAATCTACCATCACTAATGTAGCCGCAGCTTTCAACCGCATCCATAATCATATCTGGCGTTAGCAACTCAAATTCATGAGTTTCAGAGTCAGTCATCCTTTTTCCTATAATTTTTAATCGAATAAACGCTTTGAGCGCAAAGCTTTCTTTTGTCCGTGGAGAGACTTTTTATCTAAACGCTTTCTTTGCGAACTTCTAGATGGTTTAGTTGCCTTGCGCGCCTTTGGCAAAGTTGCCACAGACTGCAGCAATACCTTGAGCCGCTGAATAGCCTCAGCACGATTTTTATCCCAGCTACGATACTGTTGGGCCTTGATTATAATAATACCTTCCTTGGTAATTCGCTGGTCACGAAGTGCCATCAATCGTTGCTGATAAAACTCTGGCAGCGACGATTGAAGAATGCTAAATCTTAAATGTACTGCCGAAGAGACCTTATTGACGTTTTGACCGCCAGGTCCACTAGCTCTTATAGCAGCCAGCTCTACCTCTTCAATAGGTATTGAAATTGTCTGAGTTACAAAAATCATTCGCCGACCGGTTCTAAAAATTCAAATCGAGGCTTGCTACAACCATCGACCTCAACCACTTCTGTAAACATATCCAGCGGCCTCACCCATAGATCTCGACTGCCATATAAGGGACGATACACCACCATATCAGGCTCACCCTCACTGTGCTTGGCCAGCCCAATTACTTCGTACCTATTACCCTTAAAATGCTTATACACACCCGGAACTATGCTCACTATTTCACCTTCTATATACTTAGAGATACGCTTGATACCCCTTTTAGGGGTTTAGTAAATTGCCTTTTACAGGTTGAGGTCATATTAACACAGGGCACTGCAAGCAAGTCGCAAAGACATTTATTATAGGAATTAATGTATTACAAGATTCACT
Organism: uncultured Pseudomonadales bacterium; assembly: GCA_938092205.1. Classification (GTDB taxonomy): domain Bacteria; phylum Pseudomonadota; class Gammaproteobacteria; order Pseudomonadales; family Porticoccaceae; genus HTCC2207. Next base: position 75,995 of record CALKMW010000037.1, on the reverse strand, counting down.
CGAAAAGCCTAAAAGGCTAGCGTTTATGCGGTTTAAATGCATAAAAACCCGATAAATCTAATTAATTTCAACTAAAATTCACTGAAAATTAGCCAAACCCAAAAAAAAACAATACACTGCACCCTTCTGGATTATTATTTTTGCCTTAAAGGCATATATTTCAGTGGGGATCTTTAGTCTTATATGTTATTCGGTTAAAGTGTTAATTCAGTCTCAATCAGAGGCTGGTGTTTTAAGTGTCCATTATGGGCGTTGTTGTATTTAAGTGAGGTTGTTATGTCAGGGGAAAGAGTTGCTGGCACTGTAAAGTGGTTCAACGATAGTAAAGGTTTTGGTTTTATTGAGCAGGAAGGTGGTAGTGATGTATTCGTACACCACAGCGCTATTCAAGCTGAAGGCTTTAAATCTTTAAAAGAAGGTCAGGCGGTAACTATGGAAGTTGCAGAAAGCCAGAAGGGCCTTCAAGCTGAGAACGTAGTAGCCGACTAAGGTTATTTGACTACCTTAGGGTAGTGACAAAAGTTCTTGTAAGGCCCTGACAGAAATGTCAGGGCCTTTATTTTTGCGTAGAGTAAAGCTTAAAAAGAGTAGGCTCGGTAAAACCAGTGCTACTTAATTTTGGCTTCTTTGTAGATCACATGCTTGCGGATGGTAGGATCATACTTCTTGATCTCCATCTTTTCAGGCGTGTTGCGCTTGTTTTTGTCCGTCGTATAAAAGTGTCCTGTTCCAGCGCTTGACACTAAGCGGATTTTTTCTCGAGCTGACTTAGCCATTTTTTAATCCTCTAGATTTTCTCGCCGTTAGCACGCAGGCTAGCAAGAACATTTTCAATACCATTTTTATCAATAATTCGCATTCCTTTAGTGGAAACGCGCAATTTCACAAAACGCTTTTCAGATTCAATCCAAAAACGGTGTGTGTGAAGATTAGGCTCAAAACGACGACGAGTTCTATTCTTCGCGTGGGATACATTATTTCCAGCCATTGGGCGCTTACCCGTGACCTGACATACTCTAGACATTATTGCTGCCTCTTATTTGCAATTTGTGCTTTGGGAACTGACCCATAGCCTACTGAATTTTGTTTCCCCAACAACTTTTCACAAGGTCGTCTTTCAAGGAGGCGCGTTTTATACCAGAAACCCTATCTTGAAGCAAACAAAAACCAATAATTGACCCCTAAATCTATGGTTTTTTTTCATTGTTGCCCATTTGATAAAATCTTCCATATTTACTGGTTCAAAAAATAGCACACTTAATCGATCAAACTATAGCTTGCCTGTTTCCGCCAAAGACACGATTTCACCCTTGCCTATAATAAAATGATCTAGAAGTTTGATATCAATTATTTCAAGAGCAGTCTTCAGCCTCTTGGTGATCAAAATATCGGCGCGACTGGGGCTAGCACTCCCACTGGGGTGGTTGTGCGCAACAATGACTGAGGTTGCATTCTTTTCCAATGCAACCTTGACCACCTCTCTTGGATGAACGCTGGCAGAGTTTACTGTGCCAAAAAATAACTCTATCAATTCAATTAGTCGATGACGAGCGTCTAACAGCATTACTGCAAATACTTCACGGTGATTATCGCGCATTTGAATCGCCAAATAATCTATGACTTTTTGCGGACTGGTAAATATATCCTGCGATCGAAGCTGCTCATCTAAATAACGCCGAGCTAGCTCAAGGGTCGCCTGTAACTGGCAAAACTTAGCATGACCCAAGCCTTTGGCCGCACAAAATGCCTGACGATCAGCTTTTAGCAAAGGCGCCAAACCGCCAAAACAATCGATCAACTCTTGCGCCATCTGCTTGGCATTTACCCCTTTTCGCCCAATACGAAGAAAAATCGCCAAGAGCTCGGCATCTGTCAGTGCTTTGGGCCCTTTAGCTAAGAGCTTTTCTCGCGGCCTATCATCCATTGGCCATCGACTTATAGACATGGTCAGTCCTTATTTATCACTATAGAATTCCTTTCTGAAGTGTTATCTTAGCCGCTTACAAAAGTGTTATCGGGATATTAATGAGTAGTCTGTCACAAAAACGTATCATTCTTGGCATTACCGGAGGCATTGCTGCCTACAAAAGTGCTGAAATCGCTCGACGCCTGCAAGATCAAGGTGCCGAGGTGCGCGTTATTATGACTGACTCTGCACAAGAATTTATTCGCCCTTTAACGCTTCAAGCCCTAACCGGCAAGCCGGTTCACACCGATCTACTAGACCCCAAAGCCGAAGCAGCTATGGGGCACATAGAGCTTGCTCGCTGGGCTGATGCCATCTTAGTTGCGCCAGCAACCGCAAATTTTATGGCAGCCCTAAACCAAGGAACTGCCAACGACCTACTAACAACGGTTTGCTTGGCTAGCTCAGGGAAAATTATTGTTGCGCCGGCGATGAATCAAGCCATGTGGTCTCAACCAGCGTCCCAGGAAAACATTGAATGCCTTAAGCAAAGAGGCATTGCCATATTAGAACCAGATAATGGTATCCAGGCTTGCGGCGATATTGGACCCGGCAGACTACAACAACCTGAGGCCATTATTGAACATATGGGCAGTGTTTTTGACTCTGGCATTCTATCGGGCAAACAGGTTGTTATTACCGCCGGTCCGACTAGAGAAGCGATAGATCCGGTGCGTTATATTAGTAACCATAGCTCTGGAAAAATGGGATACGCCCTTGCCAGCGCTATGCTTGATGCTGGGGCATCCGTTACGCTTATTTCTGGGCCAGTATCACTTCAATGCCCAGATCGCTGTGAGCTTATCTCCGTAGTCTCTACCGACGATATGCTGGCGGCGACGGCGCAGGCGGTAACAAAAGCCGATATTTTTATCTCGGCGGCGGCGGTTGCAGACTATAGGGTAACAGAAGTAGCGAGCCAGAAGATAAAGAAAAAATCGGACAAAATGTCGTTAAATTTGTCGAAAACACCGGATATTGTATCCATATTGTCGAAAGATAACCCTAAACTTTTTGTTGTAGGCTTTGCTGCAGAAACCGATCGCGTGGAAGCTTATGCACGAAAAAAACTCGAGCAAAAACATCTGAATGCAATTATTGCTAATGATGTTTCTCGCAATGATATTGGCTTCAATTCAGATGATAATGAGGCCCTATGGATAGATGCCAATAACTGTAAAGCCCTAAGCAAAAAAAGCAAAACGCAACTTGCCAGAGAAATTGCTGTCTTAATTGCTAACGAAATTAACCATTAGCCGGCAGCAATAACCATCGCAGATTGAGAGTCACGTATTTTGAATGATAAAAGCGTAATAAGCCCTAATTTTTCTTATACAGTTGATGAGCTGCCCGACGAGGTGTTTCGCAACTATGATATTCGTGGTTTTGCCGACTCTCAGATTACCCCTAGATTTGCCTGTAAGCTCGGCGCCGCATTGGCCACCATGCTTATCCAACAACAGTATTCGAGTATTTATTTAGGCCGAGATGGCAGACTGAGCTCACCCGAATTAGCGGACGCCCTGAGACAGGGGCTTACCCAGCAGGGTATGAATGTAATTGATATTGCTGCCGTTAGCACCCCCGCGCTTAACTATGCCGTTCACTGCGATGGCAAAGCAGACTGTGGCATTATGGTAACCGCTAGCCACAACGCTAAAGACTACAATGGCTTTAAAATTATTGTTCGAAACCAAGTGATTGCAGGTGAAATGCTGCAGTCAATCAAACAGCTTATGTGCTCCGCTATACCTAGCAATGTCGAGGCTGGAGAGATTATTTATTCGCAGATAACGCCACAGTATCTAAAAGCTATTATGGCCAGCTGCCGGCCTAAAAAAGATTTCAAAATTGTGATTGATTGTGCGAATAGTATTGTGGGGCCATTGGCAGTAAGCCTTTTCCAACAGCTCGGCTATAAGTCAATTCCTTTGTTTTGTCAGCCTGATGGCAATTTCCCAAATCATGACCCAAACCCGTCTGACGAGGCTAACCTACAAACCCTTCAACACACAGTGTTATCGAATCAGGCGGATCTTGGCTTAGCCTTTGACGGCGATGGTGATCGACTGGTGGTTATTTCCGGTAAGGGTGAAATCCTTTGGCCAGACCAGTTACTGATGATTTTTGCACGTGACATTTTAAACCGACACCCAAAAACTGATATTGTATTTGATGTGAAGAGCAGTTTTCGCCTAAAGCAACTTATTAGCGAGCTTGGCGGAAACCCAGTGATGTGTAAAACAGGTCATTCTCATGTTAGAAGTACAGTGCAGCAGACTGGCGCCGTTGTTGGTGGTGAATTTAGTGGGCATATTTTCTTTAATGATCGCTGGCATGGTTTCGATGACGGACTCTATGCCAGCGTGAGACTGCTAGAAATACTAGCAAACTACGATATAGCACCCAAACAAGCACTAGAAAAAATAATGGCTGATTTTAAACCCAGCGCTTACACTCCTGAAATATTAATTCCAGTCACTGAAGCGGAAAAATTTGCTTTAATGGAACAATTAATGGCGGATTGTAGCTTTAAAGGCGCAATAATTAACACTATTGACGGACTAAGGGTAGAATACCCCTTTGGCTGGGGTTTAATCAGAGCGTCAAATACCTCAGCAAACCTTACATTGCGCTTTGAGGCCGACAATGAAGACCAATTAGCGCATATTAAAGAGCTATTTAGTCTAGAGCTAGGGCCTTTTATCAACCAAGTGGATCAATATTTGTAATTATGTCATTAAATCGAGAAGAAGCAGAAAACACAGCCAAAGTCATCTCTAGAGCACTGCCCTACATACAGCGCTTTGCCGGTAAAACCGTAGTCATAAAATATGGCGGCAATGCCATGGTGGACGACCGACTAAAACAAAGCTTTGCCCGCGATATCGTTTTAATGAAAGCGGTGGGGATCAACCCTGTCGTAGTTCATGGTGGCGGCCCTCAAATTGGTCAATTGCTCGACAAGCTTTCTATTGAAACTAAATTTGTTAACGGCATGCGAGTCACAGACAGCAAGACTATGGATGCCGTAGAAATGGTTCTTGGCGGCACGATTAATAAAGAAATTGTTAATCTTATCAGCAGTGCTGGCGGCAGAGCCTTTGGCGTTACCGGTAAAGATGGGCGTTTAATCAAAGCTAAAAAACTTGTGGTGTCGCAAAAGACCCCCGAGATGTCGGCGCCTGAAATTATTGATATTGGCCATGTAGGTGATGTTGAATCAATCGACAAAAGCGTTATCGATATGCTGTTAAAAAGTGACTATATCCCAGTGATTGCGCCCATAGGTGTTGGCACTGACGGCGCTTCGTACAATATCAATGCCGATCTGGTTGCCGGCAGGGTAGCTTCAGTGTTAAATGCAGAAAAGTTAATGCTTTTGACCAATGTTGCCGGCCTTCAGGATAAGCAGGGCGAGATACTAACTGGTCTAACTGTAAACCTTGTCGATGAGCTTATTGAAGACGGCACAATTTATGGTGGCATGTTACCTAAAATTCAATGCGCACTTGATGCAGTTAATTCTGGCGTGGCCGCCGCTCATATAATCGATGGTCGGGTAGATCATGCGGTAATGCTTGAACTGTTTACCGATGAAGGCGTAGGCACTTTAATTACCAACCAGAAGTAAGCGGAGACTACTGATGGTCGCGAAACGCAACTCCAAAGCTCAGGATATTCTTCAAGCATTAGCACTAATGCTGGAGTCGTCTCGCGGCGCGCGTATAACCACTGCAGCCCTAGCTGCCGAACTGGGCTGCTCTGAAGCGGCGCTGTATCGACACTTCCCCAGCAAGACCAAGATGTATGAAGGACTGATCGATTTTATTGAAGAAACCATCTTTGCGCGAGTAACTAATATTATTAACGATGAGCCAGACGCGGTAAATCAGTGCCAAAGAATACTAGGCCTAACGCTAACATTTGCGGAAAAGAATGCCGGTATTAGCCGCCTATTACATGGCGACGCATTAACCGGAGAAACCGAGCGATTACACCAGAGAATTGCTCAGTTTTTTAGCCGACTAGAATCACAGCTTAAACAAATTGTCAGAGAAGCAGAGCTGAATCAAGGCATAATAGCTAATCCAAGCCCTGCTATAGCCGTTGATTTAATGATTAATCTGCTAGAAGGAAAGATCAGCCAGTTTGTTCGCAGTGAATTTAAACAGCGCCCAACAAAATATTGGCAAGATCAATGGCCGCTATTAGCTGAGCAGCTGTTTAGCCGATCCTAGACCCTCAGAGCAATTAAACCCCGTACTGCTGTCGATACTGATCTATTTTAGCCACCAAGCCACTATGCTCTGGCTTGGCTTTTAGGTACTGCAAAATATCATCAATATCAATAATACTCGCCACAGGAATATTAAACTCCTGCTCCACCTCTTGAATGGCAGATTTGTCTGTTTTTCCACGCTCTTTGCGGTCTAACCCAATAATCACGCCGGCAGCCTGAGCGCCCACCTGCTCAACTATCGACATCACCTCTCTGATAGCCGTGCCTGCTGTAATCACATCATCAATAATTAATACTTTGCCCTCCAGTGGCGCCCCTACCAGCGTGCCACCTTCGCCATGGGCTTTTGCTTCCTTGCGATTAAAGCAATAGGGCACATTGATACCATGATGCTCTGATAAGGCAACAGCCGTCGCTGCGGCCAATGTTATACCCTTGTAAGCGGGGCCAAATAGCACATCAAACTCTACACCTGACTCTACTATAGCCGACGCATAGCAACGCCCAAGCGCTGCAAGCGCACTGCCCGTGTAAAATTCGCCTGCATTAAAAAAGTGTGGCGAGATACGGCCGGATTTAAGCTCAAATTGGCCAAATTTTAACGCGCCACTGGAAATTGCATTATCAATAAAATCTACTTTGTATGTTTTCATGTGCTATAAATCTTTTGTTCAATTGATTTAAGAATAGATAAGTTTTCAGACTATTGGGCCAGTGCCATATTTTGCACTCTTACCAAATCGGCAAGACCCTGGTTAGCAAGTTGCAGCATCTCAGTTAAAGCTTCACCGGAAAATGGTGCCTCTTCAGCTGTGCCCTGAATTTCTATATAGCCACCATTAGCATCCATAACCACATTCATATCAGTTTCTGCATTGGAATCCTCAGGATAATCTAAATCTAGCACCGGCACTCCCTTATAAACACCCACAGAAACAGCTGCAATCATATGTAGCAAAGGGTCGGTTTTAATCAGCTTTTCTCGCTGCAAATGACGAATTGCATCAACTAGAGCCACACAGCCACCAGTAATTGCCGCTGTTCGAGTTCCGCCATCAGCCTGAATGACATCACAATCAACGTAAATGGTGTTTTCTCCCAACTGCTTTAGATCGACCGCAGCGCGCAACGAGCGACCGATAAGCCTCTGTATTTCTTGCGTGCGACCAGACTGCTTGCCTCTAGCAGCTTCCCGCCCCATACGGCTATTGGTTGAACGAGGAAGCATGCCATATTCAGCAGTTACCCAACCCTGGCCTTTGCCGCGTAGAAATCGCGGCACAGTATTTTCGACACTGGCATTACAGATAACCTTGGTGTCACCGAACTCGACCAGAACTGAGCCCTCAGCGTGCTGAGTATAGTTTCTGGTAATTTTTACTTGGCGCAATTGCTCTGGGCGTCGCCCGCTTGGTCTTGTCATGATTAATGCCTTATTACAGTTTCTTGTATGTAAGTAACAATTGTAACAAATCTTCCCTCTCTATAACTGCCTTTGTTAGAATACAGACAAATAAAAATTTAATGGAGTTCCCATGCCACGCAGTATGACCGCATACGCCAGAATAACCGAAGAACATTCTTGGGGATCAATTAGCTGTGAGCTTAAATCGGTCAACCATCGGTTTTTAGAAATTGGCTTTAGAATGCCTGAATCTCTGCGTGAAGCAGAGACCACGCTGCGAGATATGGCGCGCAAGAAGCTTGGACGCGGCAAAATTGATTGCTCGATGCAAATTGCCTTTAATCACTCCGATAATTCCTCAGAACTCGACCTTGACGTGGCTCGAGGCCACATAAAAACTGTCGAATCTATCGCAGCGGAATTAAAACAAGCCGCCCCCATTTCTGCCGTAGATATTATGAAGCTCCCCGGTGTTCTTAAGGATTCTGCAGTGAATACCAAACAACTTAGCAAAGCTGGCATCCAAGCCTTTGATTTAGCGCTTGATCAAATGCTTGAAGGCCGGGCTCGCGAGGGTGAAAAGCTAGCAGATATGATTGAACAGCGTTTATCTGGCATAGAAACTCAGGTGACACTAGTTCGTCAAAATTTACCGGAAATTCTGCAGCAACAACGCAATCGCTTGCATGAAAAACTTTCCGAGCTAAAAGATCAGCTCGATGCGCAACGACTAGAACAAGAAATGGTGATAATTGCCAATAGAGCTGACGTCGATGAAGAACTCGATCGCCTGGAGGCGCATGTTATCGAAATTCGTCGAGTGCTTAATGAACCCGCTTCAATAGGGCGCAGACTGGATTTCTTAATGCAGGAACTTAATCGAGAAGCAAACACATTGGGCTCAAAATCTATTTCTACTATCTCAACTCAGGCATCTGTTGAGCTAAAGGTTCTTATTGAGCAAATGCGCGAGCAGATACAAAATATTGAATAAACTTTACCGCTAGAGATAATTAATCGAATATAGATTTATTTTTCTGCTAATGTAAACTTCCTCAAACCTCTATTCTTAACTGGATATTTATAGATTTATTATGACTGTGGGCACATTATTTATTATTTCAGCGCCGTCTGGGGCTGGCAAAACCAGCTTAGTCGCTGAGCTACTTAGTCGTATCGACAATCTTCAGGTTTCAGTTTCTCATACCACCAGGCCCAGTCGCACCGGTGAAACTGATGGCGTGGACTATCACTTTATCTCGCATCAGCAATTTGAACAGATGGTAAAAGATCATGCGTTTGTTGAGCATGCCAAGGTCCATAGCAATTACTATGGCACATCTAAGGAGTGGGTAAATAGCGCTCTAAATAAGGGCGTAGACGTTATTCTAGAGATAGATTGGCAGGGCGCCGATCAGGTAAGGCAAATCTTTCCACGCAGCTCGAGTATTTTTATCTTGCCGCCAAGTAAACAGGCTTTATTTGAACGCTTAAAAGGGCGCGGCCAGGATTCAGACGCGGTAATTGAACAGCGCATTGCCGCTGCAAAAGAAGAGATGAGTCACTATACTGACGCTGATTATCTAGTAATAAATGATCAATTTGAGCTAGCCTGCAAACAGCTAGAAAACATTATTCATGCCAAACGTTGCGAAACAGACAGTCAACGGCACGAAAAACTATTGATTGATTTATTGTCGTAAGCGCTTAAATTAGGTAAAATTGCAGGTTCTCGATGGCAATAAGCCATCAAATCCAAAAAAATATGTACTTCGGATTAAATATGGCTCGTATTACAGTAGAAGATTGTTTGAATTTTGTTGATAACCGTTTTGAATTAGTAATGGTCGGCTCTAAGCGCGCTCGCCAAATTGCTGTTGACGGTCGTCCCCCTCTTATCGATGTAGAAAACGATAAGCCCACTGTTATCGCACTTCGCGAGATTGAACAGGGTCTAATTAGCCCTGAAGTTCTTCAAGAAATTGAACGCGACTATGAAATTGTCGATGCAGAAGAAAATTCTGAAGATACTCCGCAAGACGCTGTATAGCACAGCACTCTAAACGAGGTAGGAGGGCGAACCACAGGTGCTTTCAGTACTAACCGAACAGCTTTCCAACTACCTCGATCAAAAAGAGGTAAAAAAAATCGAGCGCGCCTACAGGTACGCCGAGCAATGTCACTCTGGCCAGCTGCGTCAGAGTGGCGACCCCTACATCACTCACCCTCTAGCGGTTGCTAATATCCTAGCCGATATGCGATTAGACCACGAAAGTCTAATGGCGGCTCTTTTGCATGATGTTATCGAAGATACTGGTGTCACCAAGGGCCAGATAAGCCGTCGCTTTGGTCGCACTGTAGCCGACCTGGTGGATGGTGTGAGCAAACTAAGCGAAATTGAATTCGAAACCAAAGCTCAGTTGCAAGCTGAAAGCTTCCAAAAAATGACTCTCGCCATGTCGAAAGATATACGAGTAGTGCTGGTTAAGCTTGCCGATCGACTGCACAATATGCGTACGCTGGGCGTACTTCCCCCAGAGAAACGCCGCAGAATTGCACGGGAGACGCTGGAAATTTATGCGCCCATTGCACAGCGCCTGGGCATCAATGATGTGCGCATAGAATTCGAAGATCTAGGTTTTGCCACCATGTATCCTCTGCGTCATAGACGTTTGCGCGAAGCCCTCAAAGCAGCCAGCAAAAATCGCAAGGAAATCGTCTCTGAAATCCATCAAGCCATTGAGATTCGACTTGAGCGAGAGTCTTTCCCAGCCATTGTCAAAGGTCGCGAAAAGCATGTATGGAGCATCTATAAAAAAATGCGCGATAAGCAAAAATCTTTTCGCGACATTATGGATGTATTTGCTTTTAGACTGATTGTCGAATCAGTTGATGATTGTTATCGCACGCTCGGCATAATGCACAATATCTTTAAGCCGGTTCCCGGCGAATTTAAAGACTATGTGGCAATTCCAAAAGCCAATGGCTATCAGTCTCTTCACACTGTTCTTGTTGGCATGCATGGGGTTTTGATTGAGGTGCAGATTCGTACTCAAGAAATGGAAACCATGGCTAACTATGGTATCGCCGCTCACTGGGAATATAAATCACCCGAAGGAACTGTCGACGCAAGCCAGCGCCGAGCAACGCGATGGGTCCAAGGACTGCTTGAGATGCAAAAGCAAGCAGGAGATTCGTTGGAATTTTTGGAGCATGTTAAAACCGATCTATTTCCTGATGAAATTTATGTATTTACCCCTAAGGGCAGGATTATTGAACTCCCCTCCGGCGCAACACCAGTCGACTTTGCTTATTCAGTCCATACAGATTTGGGTAATAGCTGTATCGCCTGTCGTGTCGATGGTGAACTGACTCCTTTATCAGAACAGCTGCAAAGCGGGCAAAAGATTGAAATTATTAGCACCCAGGGGGCTCAACCAAACCCCAATTGGCTCAATTTTATCGTTACTGCCAAGGCGCGAAGTGCTATTCGTCACTATTTAAAAAACCAGCAACATGATGAGTCTGTAAACCTAGGTAAGCGCTTATTGGACAAAGCATTGGCTAATTATGGCACCGCTTATAATAAGCTAAGAAAGTCACAGATAAAGCGATTACTCAAAGAAACATCGGCGCCAACCTTTGAATATGTTCTTCAACAAATCGGATTGGGTAATCAGGTGCCTTTTGCTGTTGCCAATATATTAGTTCCGCCATCCAAGCGAAATATTCCCGAGGATAAACGCAAGCCTTCACTCCCTGTAGTAGTAGATACATCGGAGAGTCTTATCCTTCATTATGCTCGATGCTGCCACCCGATTCCGGGAGATCCCATATTGGGCCATGTATCTCCAGGTAAGGGGCTAGTGATTCACCTAGAGTCCTGCCATAACCTAAAAGAGATTCGCAACCACCCTGAAAAATGTATGCCACTTAGCTGGTCAAAGGTTGTGGAAGGTGAATTCCCGGTTGAGATTAAGGTAGAAATAACCCCCGAACGCGGGTTTATAGCGGCACTAGCATCAAGAATAACCGAAGAAGACGCTACAATTGAAACCATTAGCACCACGGAAAAAGATGCTTACACTAGTATTGTAGATGTGGTTATGACCGTGCGTAACCGTGTACACCTAGCAGATATAATTCGTAGAGTCAGAAGCCTGGCGCCTGTGCGACGAGTTTATCGCGTAAAAAACAAATAGTTATTTAAGGACGCCTTTTATGTCTAACAAAGCCCATATTTTTACAGAAAAAGCCCCTGCTGCCATTGGCCCCTACAGCCAAGCAGTAAAAGTGAACAATACGGTTTATCTTTCGGGTCAAATTCCTTTAAACCCTGAATCTATGGAACTAGTAAGCGGGGATATACAGGTTCAAGCCCGCCAAGTATTCGCTAACCTAAATGCGGTATGCGAGGCAGCAGGAACCGATCTAGGCGGCATTGTTAAACTTAATATATTTCTTACCGACCTAAGTAATTTCAATGCAGTCAATGAGGTTATGTCAGAGTTATTTGAGCAACCCTATCCCGCTCGGGCCGCTATTGGTGTAAAAGAGCTACCAAAGGGTGCTGAAATTGAAATGGACGCCATTGTAGTTACCTAATCAGCGCCTGTTTGATCGTCTATCAGTGCAGTGTATCCCTCTCTAAATGAAGGGTAGCTAAACTTAAACCCACTGTCTAAGAGAAGGCGATTATTGCAGCGTCTTATTGAGCCTAATTTCACCGCTTCAGGAGTAAGGGCGACATCAAGTTTTTGTGCAAGCCATTGCCTAATTTTATGCTGGGTAACAGGCTCACAATCAGAGGCTAAATAGATTGGCTCTATAGGTTTTTTTGACTCCAACAGCGCCATTAAATGTGCCAATACAGCGCCACAATCATCTGCTTGAATACGATTACTCCATTGCTCTGGTGATTTTGGCCTTCCCTTGCCCGCCTTAACTTGCCCGAGAAGACGAGTTCTTCCGGGGCCATAGATGCCTGAAAATCTCACTACGCTACTCAAACAGGGTAATTTTTGAATAATTTGTTCAGCCTGAAGTAGTATTTCACCAGAGAATGTGACCGGATTTGGCTTTGTAGTCTCATCAACCCAGTCGCCATCATTATCACCATAAACACTAGTACTAGAGACCCAGATGACTAGTTTTGGAGCTTTGGGCAAGGTATCGATAGTTTCTGCCATTGCTTGCGCCACAGCCAAATAGGACTGCTGGTATGCTTGCCGAGTAAACTCTGCAGGTGTGAGGGTTGCAACCCATATATCAAAGTTATCCGACGCCACCGATAACAACTGCTGTGCGTTCGCTGCATCGGCCAAAATGGGCATGATAGTCGGCGGTAAACTCTCGGGGTTACGCCTTAATCCAAAACAAGAGTATTTACTGCCTAATTGCCCAGCGGCACGCTGAGCTATATCACCGCAACCAATAAAAAGTACTTTCAAGCTATCTTCCTATATTTTTTTTTCGTAACATACATACACGAATAATTATCATTTACTATAATTCAGGGAGGAACCAATATGACTCTCACCGAACTGCACTATGTGACCGTTTTAGCCAAGACTCAGCACTTTGGCAATGCCGCAGAGCAGTGCAATGTCAGTCAACCAACCCTCAGTATAGCAATAAAAAAACTAGAATCTGACTTAGGCGTTGATATTTTTGAACGATCAGCAACCCGAGTTTTTCTCACCCCAATGGGTAAAAAAATAGTTGTTCAGTGCCATAAAGTTCTTGATGAAGTTGCGGTTATTAAAGATATTGCTGTTAATGACGAAAAAAAATTAAGCTCGCCGCTTCATATTGGCGCTATCTTTACCATTGGACCCTATCTGTTTCCTAATTTTGTTTCACCCCTTAAAAAAAGCGCACCGGAGATGCCATTAATTATTGAAGAAGGATACACCAATACATTGCGCAATCAACTTCGTAAAGGAAAGCTTGATGTGGCTATCTTATGCTTACCCTTCGAAGAGCCGGATGTGGTGGTACAGCCACTATTTGAAGAGCCCTGTATGGCTGTTATGCCGCCTAATCACCGCCTAGCAAAACAATGTTCAGTTAACGCAAAAGACTTAGAAAAAGAACATATACTGCTTCTTGGCGAAGGACACTGTTTTAGAGATCAGGTGATAGAAGCCATCCCCAATATCAATCAATACCACTATGCTGAAATGCCTGCTGATGTAGACTCCCAAGCTAATTCCCTAGAAACTCTCTGCACCATGGTAACCACTGGCCTTGGCATTACTATCTTGCCGCAAACAGCGGTCAAAGGCTCGAGTGTTTGTACTGCGTGCAACTCTGATTTAGTTGCCGTTCCGTTTGACGTCGATGGTCCTAAGCGAACCCTAGCAATTGCATGGCGCGCTGGATTTCCGCGATATAAAGCTATTGAAGCTGTTCGCAATGCAATTTATGCTAGCTATAACTTAGATTTTGACCATCAAAAACTACCAAAATTGGCCTATGAATAATGACAAAAACTAACCTCGACGCGATCGCTATTAGTGAGCTCCGAGGTGTTGGCCCTCAATTAGCAAAAAAGCTCGAAAAATTGGGCCTTAAAAATCTTCAAGATTTACTGTTTCATTTGCCGTTGCGCTATATAGATAGAACCAAGATAACCCCAATAGGTAGCCTTCAGCCACAGACTGATGTTGCCCTTGAAGGCGAAATTCGTGCCTGTGATGTGGTTTTTGGCCGTCGACGCAGCCTAGTCTGCAAATTACAAGATGATACCGGCACCACCGTTTTACGATTTTTTCACTTTAGTCGAGCACAGCAAGAGCGCCTAAAAGCTGGAGCAAAATTACGTTGTTATGGTGAAGTAAGGCAGGGTAAATACGGGCTTGAACTCAACCACCCAGAGTATCAGCATCTAGATAGCAATAACCCTCCAAGCCTAGAAGATACATTAACGCCTGTATATCCTCTAACTGAAGGTATCACTCAAATACGCATTAGGGATCTTTGCCGACAGGCCTTAGATCGACTGGAAACCCATGGGATTGAGGAATTAATTCCAGAAACCTTAAAGCAGCAGTTTAAGGGAGTACTTTCTTACTCGCTAGTAGAGGCGCTAAAACTTATTCACTCACCGCCACCTGGTATTGAGCTGCACAGGCTCGCCACTGGTGAGCATCCAGCACAACAGCGACTGGCGGCAGAAGAGTTAATTGCTCACAATTTAAGTCTATTAAAAATGCGCCAAAAAGTTCAGCGCCAGCAAGCACCCTGCTTAGCTGAAGATAAAAATGTGCTAGCTCATTTTTTAGATCAATTGCCGTTTGAGTTGACTGGCGCGCAACAAAAAGTATGCGCAGAGATAAATCGCGATATCAACAACAGCTTCCCTATGTTAAGGCTGGTTCAAGGGGATGTAGGCTCAGGAAAAACAGTGGTTGCGGCTATTGCGGCGCTACAGGCAATTGCCAATGGCAAGCAGGCCGCACTGATGGCACCCACAGAAATTCTAGCCGAACAACACAGAATAAATTTTGAACAGTGGTTCAAAGATATGAAAATCAGTGTTGCTTGGTTAACCGGTAAGGTAAAAGGTAAAGCACGTGAAGTTCAGCTTCAGCGAATTGCCGATGGCAGTGCACAAATGGTTATAGGCACCCATGCACTTTTTCAAGAAAGCGTAACTTTCAATGATCTAGGAATAACAATTATCGATGAGCAACATCGATTTGGCGTTCACCAGCGACTGGCGCTGCGCAATAAAGGATTTGGTGATAACCAGCCGAATGAGCAAATTTTAGCGCCTCATCAATTAATTATGACGGCAACCCCTATACCCAGAACATTGGCCATGAGCGCCTATGCCGATCTTGATTGCTCAATTATTGATGAGTTACCACCAGGCAGAACACCGGTTGAAACCGCCGTGTTAAGTAATTTGCGGCGCAACGATATTATAGAAAGAGTGCGCGCATCCTGTATCGAGGGTCGACAGGCCTATTGGGTCTGTACGCTTATTGAAGAATCAGATGTACTTGAGGCTCAGGCGGCAGAAGTGACCGCTAGCGAATTACAGCTTTTGCTACCAGAACTCTCTATTGGCTTGGTGCATGGCCGTCTTAAGCCGCGGGAAAAGCTAGATATAATGAATGGCTTCAAGTCTGGCGAAATACACTTACTGGTAGCAACCACGGTCATTGAAGTAGGAGTTGATGTGCCTAATGCCAGTCTAATGATTATTGAAAATGCCGAGCGTCTTGGGTTATCCCAACTACATCAGCTTAGAGGTAGAGTAGGCAGGGGTTCAGCCAAAAGTCATTGCGTTTTACTTTACAGCTCACCTATTTCTGCCAATGGCAGTGAGCGATTAAAAACCATGCGTCAAACCAACGATGGTTTTGCGATTGCCGAAAAAGATCTCGAGCTAAGAGGCCCCGGAGAATTGCTCGGCACCCGTCAAACCGGCGATATGCAACTGCAAATTGCCGATCTACAACGAGACGCACATCTACTTCCACAAATAAAATTAAATGCTGAATGCCTTATTGAAAAACACCCAAAAACAGTAGATGCACTAATTAATCGCTGGCTGGGCAATAATCAACAGTATGCGCAGGCTTAAAAAATCTTCTGTTCAATTTTGTGCATAACCATTTATAATCTTGCCCCAACGTCGAGGAACTAGCTTATGGCTTTTAGTAATCCTATCTCTGACTTATTCGGAAAATCCCCAATTAAACCATTACAAGAACATATGACACTGGTTGTTAAATGCTCTTCCCAGTTAACCAGTTTTTTTGATGCTACTATTGCAGGCAAATGGGATCAGGCATCAGAGATTTTTGATTCTATTTGCAAAGACGAAAATACTGCAGACGAGCTGAAAAAAGAATTCCGTCTGAATATGCCAAAAAACCTGTTTATGCCGGTTTCTCGTTCTGACTTACTCGGTATCCTGGGCCATCAAGATCGTATTGCTAACTTATCTAAAGATATATGCGGCATTGTTTTAGGCAGGCAAATGGAAATTCCAAAGTCCTTACAGGCTGACTTTAAAGGCTTTGTTAAAAGTACAATTCAAGCATCTGAGCAGGCTCTAAAAGCCATTAACGAGCTCGATGAACTTTTGGAAACGGGATTTGCTGGTCAAGAGGTTAAATTTGTACAAAAGCTAATCCGAGAGCTGGATGCAAAAGAGCAGAAAGTCGACAAGAAGGAGCGTAAGCTTCGACACAATCTCTTCAATATAGAAAATGACTTGCCGCCCATTCATGTCATGTTTCTTTACAACATTATCGACAATATTGGCGAAATTGCCGATACCGCCGAAAGTGTTGGTAACCGCCTAGAACTTTTAATCGCTAAATAATTAATCTCTGGAACTAATATCATGGAATTATTCTCTGAATACGGCACCCTTCTGATCCTTCTAGCAGGGTTGTTTGGATTTTTTATGGCATGGGGTGTAGGCGCAAATGACGTCGCCAACGCCATGGGTACCTCTGTTGGCTCTAAAGCACTAACCATTAAGCAAGCAATCTTAATCGCTATGGTATTTGAGTTTGCTGGTGCTTACTTGGCAGGCGGCGAAGTGACTTCTACCATACGAAAAGGTATTGTTGATTCTGCTATTTTCGCCGAACAGCCCGACTACCTTGTGTTTGGTATGCTATCAGCACTATTAGCCGCAGGCACCTGGTTGATGGTTGCTAGTATAATGGGCTGGCCTGTATCAACAACGCATTCAATCGTTGGCGCCATTGTAGGCTTTGCCGCAGTAGGTGTTTCTGTTGACGCGGTTAATTGGAGTAAAGTTAGCACCATCGTTGCTAGCTGGGTGGTATCTCCAGTGCTTGCTGGAACAATTTCATTTGCCCTTTTTCGAAGCGTACAACGACTTATCCTAATTCATGAAAATCCGTTTGAACGTGCCAAAAAGTATGTTCCTTATTACATGTTCGCTGTCGGCTGGTTAATGGCTATGGTCACCATGCTAAAAGGCCTTAAGCACGTATTTAAAGATATAGGTATTAAGTTTAGCTTTATGGAAACGGCTTTGGTTGCAGCTATATTTGGAATTTTAGTGGCGGCTCTTGGAACTTACCTGCTATCAAAAGTAAAGCGTGATGAAAGCCTAGAGAAAACAGATCGCTTTGCAAATGTCGAAAAAGTATTTGCCGTATTAATGATCTTCACTGCCTGCAGCATGGCTTTTGCTCATGGTTCTAATGACGTAGCAAACGCAGTAGGTCCTTTGGCGGCTGTTGTCAGCGTAGTTAGCTCAGGAGGCGATATTGCAGCTAAAAGTATTATGCCTAGCTGGATACTCTTATTAGGCGGCGCAGGTATTGTGGTCGGTCTTGCCACCTATGGCTTTAAAGTTATGGGAACCATAGGCCGAAAAATCACCGAGCTTACACCCAGCCGTGGTTTTGCCGCCGAGTTAGGTGCTGCCGCAACTGTGGTATTCGCGTCGGGTACTGGTCTGCCAATTTCTACAACTCATACCTTAGTGGGCGCTGTTCTCGGCGTGGGTATGGCTCGCGGAATTGGCGCGCTTAACTTGCGCATGGTTGGATCTATCTTCTTATCTTGGGTAGTGACATTGCCGGCAGGTGCGGCATTATCAATCCTATTCTTCTTTTTCTTTAAGGGTGTTTTTCTTTAAAGTCTTTTAATCTATGTGCAGATGCTCCCTCTAAGGAGCATCTGCATAAAGTTTTAGCTGTTTCTTTAAACTTACGCCCCATCACTGTAATAGCCTGCCATGCCCTCTAGCCCAAGAGGTTTAATTTTAGAAGCATTCCCTTCTGTGCCAAAGGCTTTGTAACGCGCCACTGCGATATCTTTCATAGCAGCTATGGATTCTTTTAAGTAGGCGCGCGGATCAAATGCCGCTGGGTTTTTGGCTAAATATTGACGAATAATACCTGTAGATGCCAGTCGCAAATCGGTATCTATATTAACCTTGCGTACTCCGTGTTTAATACCCTCACAAATCTGCTCTACAGGAACACCGTAGGTTTCGGGGATTTCACCTCCATGCTGATTAATAATTGTCAGCCATTCTTGAGGTACTGAAGATGAGCCGTGCATGACCAAATGAGTATCGGGGATTTTTTGATGAATTTGCTTGATGCGATCAATGGCTAATATATCACCTGTGGGTGGGCGACTAAATTTGTAAGCGCCATGAGAGGTGCCACAAGCTATAGCCAGTGCATCAACCCCAGTTTGATCGACAAAATCGACTGCCTCTTTGGGGTCGGTTAACATCTGCTCCTGACTGAGAACACCCTCAGCGCCAACACCATCTTCCTCACCTGCCTGTCCGGTTTCGAGAGAACCCAAGCAGCCTAGCTCTCCCTCAACCGATACCCCGCAGGCATGTGCCATGGTTACCACTTGACGAGTCACTTCCACGTTATATTGGTAACTGGAAGGGGTTTTACCATCTTCCATCAATGAGCCATCCATCATCACCGAGCTAAAACCCAACTGAATTGAGCGCTGACAAACAGCGGCACTGGTTCCGTGGTCTTGGTGCATGCATACAGGTATATGCGGCCACTCTTCCATGGCTGCTTGAATTAAATGACGCAGAAATGGCGCGCCGGCATATTTACGCGCGCCAGCAGATGCCTGAACGATAACAGGGCTCTGAGTTTGGTCAGCGGCGAGCATAATTGCGCGCATCTGTTCTAAATTATTAACATTGAATGCTGGCACACCGTAGTTATTTTCTGCGGCGTGATCCAGCAACTGTCTCATTGAAATAAGTGACATCGCTTCTTTCCTTGTAAGCTTTGTGTATAAATTGCGTTCCTTGCAACTTTGCCATTAAAAACTAATTTAGTCGCTAGCTGCTCGTGCTTTTAGTAGGGCAACGGCGGGTAATTCTTTACCTTCTACATATTCTAAAAATGCACCCCCGCCTGTAGAAATATAGGACACCTGATCGGCAATTTCATATTTATCGACTGCTGCTAAGGTATCCCCACCGCCGGCAATTGAAAAACCATCGCTTGCAGCAATGGCTAGGGACAATGTTTTGGTACCCTCAGCAAATTGATCAAACTCAAATACACCGACTGGACCATTCCATATAATCGTGCCGAGGGTTTTGATAATCTGCGCTAGCTGCAGTGAAGATTCTGGGCCTATATCAAAAATCATATCGTCTGCTTCAACATCTTCTACCGCAACCACTCGTGCCTTAGCATTTTCTGAAAATTCTTTGCCCACCACTACATCGGTTGGCATCGGAATTTGCACCTTTTCCATCAGAGCTTTGGCCGCAGGAATTAAGTCTGGCTCATACAGTGACTTACCCACTGGATAGCCCGCTGCCGCCAAAAATGTATTGGCAATGCCACCGCCAACGATTAACTGGTCAACTTTGTCCGCAAGAGTTTCCAAAACCATGAGTTTAGTTGAAACCTTAGAGCCGCCAACAATGGCTCCAACCGGCGCTGCCGGAGTGGCAATGGCTTTTTCCAAAGCGTCTAGCTCTTGAGCTAACAGGGGGCCGGCGCAGGCAATGGGTGCAAACTTTGCCACACCATGAGTCGATGCTTGAGCGCGGTGGGCGGTGCCAAAGGCATCCATCACAAAGATATCGCAAAGACTGGCATAGGCCTGAGAAAGCTTATCATCATTGGCTTTTTCACCCGCGTTAAAGCGAACATTTTCCAGTAAAACCACCTGATCCCGGGGCACATCAACACCCTGAGACCAATCAGAAACTAATTGCACCTGAGTGCCTAATTTCTTGCTCAAATCGTCGGCCACTGGCTGCAAGCTGAACTGTTCTTCAAACTGCCCTTCGGTTGGTCGACCCAAATGAGACATTAAAATAACTTCAGCACCCTGACCTAGTGCCTGCTTAATACTAGGTAATGCCGCATTAATTCTGGCATCACTGGTTACCACGCCATTTTTAACGGGAACATTGAGATCTTCACGAATTAACACACGTTTTTGACTGAGGTCTAAATCAGTCATTAATTTAATTGTCATTATTTTTCCTAGTATTTAATTGATTTGGTTGCCACTAATAGTCAGGGTTTACCAGCTTTTTAATACATCCAACATTCTATTGGCATAGCCCCATTCGTTGTCAAACCAGATTAGCACCTTAACTAATTTTTGCTGGCTAACTCTAGTCTGGCTAGCATCAACGATGCCGCTTCTTGGGTCGTGATTAAAATCACAGGATGCCAACGGCTCCTCAGTGTAACCCAGTATGTTTTTAAGAGAACCTTGGGCTGCTGTAGCCAATGCACGATTGACCGCCGCAGTATCAACCGCCTGATTAACTAGTACCGATAAATCGATGGCCGATACATTGATTGTAGGGACACGCATTGCCTGAGCTTGAAATCGCCCGGCCATATGCGGCATCAAACGATCAATGCCCAGCGCAAGACCTGTATCGACCGGGATAATTGAGTTCATTGCGGCACGGGTTTTGCGCAAATCTGTATGATGATAGGCATCTAACACTGGCTGATCATTCATTGCTGAGTGAATAGTGGTAATCACCCCGCCTTCAACCGAAAAATTATCATCGAGAGTCTGAATAACAGGCACAACACAGTTTGTTGAACAGGAGGCGCTAGAAATAATTTTTTCATCACCAGATAGCTGTTGATGATTATAGCCATACACAATTGTGGCATCGACATCAGATTCTGCCGGCTGAGAAAATAAAACCCGC
Organism: uncultured Pseudomonadales bacterium; assembly: GCA_938092205.1. Taxonomy (GTDB): domain Bacteria; phylum Pseudomonadota; class Gammaproteobacteria; order Pseudomonadales; family Porticoccaceae; genus HTCC2207. The sequence continues at coordinate 54,688 of CALKMW010000037.1, read as the reverse complement.
TTAGCGCCACTTTTTAGGTGCTGTTCAGCTGTGTGACGATCGCTAAAACTACCACTACACTCTAGGACCACATCAACATTTAATGCCGACCAGGGGAGTTGTTCTAGATTATCTTGATGAACAATGGCAATTGAATCACCACATACATTGAGGGTTTGCTGATCACAGCTAACCTCACCAGCGAAGCGACCGTGGGTTGAATCGTAACGGGTGAGGTGGGCAATGGTTTTATTATCTGCAGGCTCATTGATCGCCACAACTTTTATCTGATCTTGCAGCTTAGATTCATAGACCGCTCTCAAAACAGAGCGGCCTATACGTCCATAGCCATTAATGGCTACGCGAATCATTAGCCTAGGCTCTCCATAACCTTAGATACAACATTGTCTACGGTAAAACCAAACTCTTCCATTAATACGTTCCCCGGGGCTGACTCGCCAAAGCTGGTCATGCCTACAACGCGACCATCTAAGCCGACAAATTTATGCCAATAGTCTGCATGCAAGGCCTCAACAGCTACTCGAGCTCTAATTGATGGCGGTAACACAGAATCTTGATAGGCTTTATCTTGCTCACAGAATATTTCTGCACAGGGCATAGACACTACGCTAACCGCTATGCCTTTTTCCGCTAGCTGGTCTGCAGCATTGATTGCAAGCTCAACCTCTGAACCAGTAGCAATTAAAATGGCCTGTGCATCAGTAGCTTTACGTAAAGTATAGCCGCCTCGGCCTACATTGCTTAACTGCTCATCAGAACGCGCCATAGGCGCCAGACCCTGCCGGCTGAACACTAAGGCACTAGGGCCATCATTGCGCTCGATAGCACTTTTCCAGCTTACTGCAGATTCCACAGTGTCACAGGGACGCCAGGTATGCAGGTTAGGCGTTGCTCGCAGAGCACTTAGCTGCTCAACCGGTTGGTGGGTTGGGCCATCTTCACCCAGACCAATCGAATCATGGGTATAAACAAAAATGCTTTGTTGCTTCATTAGCGCAGCCATGCGCACCGCATTACGCGCATATTCCATAAACATCAGGAAGGTAGCACCATAATTGATAAAGCCGCCATGAAGAGCAATACCATTCATAATGGCGCTCATACCAAATTCACGCACACCATAATAGAGATAGTTGCCGTTGGCATTATCGCCACTAATATCTTTACAACCCGACCAAATGGTAAGGTTTGATCCAGCCAAATCAGCTGAGCCGCCTAACAATTCTGGAAGAAGTGGGCCAAACGCATTTAGGCAATTCTGAGACGCCTTACGCGAAGCCACTTTTTCCATTTTGTCTTGGCAGTCACGAATATAAGCATCTGCTTTATCACTAAAGTCAGCCGGTAGGTCACCATTAGCTCGACGTTCAAATTCAGCCGCTAACTCTGGGTATTCAGATTGATAAGCGGCAAACTGTTTATTCCATTCAGCCTGATCTGCCTGGCCTTTGGCTACACCATTCCATGCAGAGTAATAATCTTCGGGAATTTCAAAGGCGCCATATTTCCAGCCGAGCTGCTCGCGAGTAAGGGCAATTTCGTCTGCACCTAAGGGGGCGCCATGACAGTCTTCTTTGCCTTGCTTATTGGGCGAACCAAAACCAATAATGGTTTTACAGCAGATTAGCGTTGGCTTATCAGAAGCATGGGCCTGTTTGATAGCAGCATCAATGGCATTAGAATCATGCCCATCAACCGCAGGAATTACCTGCCAACCGTAGGATTCAAAGCGCGCTGGCGTATCATCAGTAAACCAGCCACCATCGCCATCAACGCCGGCAACATCACCATCAATCGAAATGCCGTTATCATCGTAGAAGGCAATCAGCTTGCCCAGCTTAAGTGTCCCAGCAAGCGAGCAAACCTCATGGGAAATACCCTCCATTAAGCAACCGTCGCCTAAAAAGGTATAGGTGTGATGATCGACCAGATTATGCCCAGGCTTGTTAAATTGCGCTGCAAGTACTTTTTCTGCCAATGCCATACCAACGGCATTACTAATGCCCTGACCCAGTGGGCCGGTGGTTGTTTCTACCCCAGGAGCATAGCCATATTCAGGGTGGCCGGGTGTTTTCGAATGCAACTGACGGAAATTTTTAATTTCTTCAATTGGCAAGTCATAACCCGATAGATGCAAAAGAGAATATAGCAGCATTGAGCCATGACCATTTGAAAGCACAAAACGATCTCTATTGGCCCATGTTGGATCTGCTGGATTATGCTTTAGATAGTCTCTCCACAGTACTTCGGCAATATCTGCCATACCCATTGGGGCGCCAGGATGGCCACTATTGGCTTGTTGAACAGCATCCATACTTAGGGCACGAATAGCATTAGCGAGCTCGCGACGTGAGGCCATGAAATATAACTCCTGAAACGGAAAAATTTAGTCTGCGTATTGTCTCTTAGAAGACCGCATCAGTAAACTAGAATTCCTTATTTAAGCCACTGAAATTGCAATTAATTTTAACTGGCTTATACACATCAAAATATTTTTATATAAAAATATTTTGATGGATAATAGCAGCTGTGCTAAAATCGCCCGCATGACAGCAAATTCCAGCGTTACAAGTACTTTTGACCAAACCGCCCCTCAAGCGGTTGGCGCTATCGGCATCCTGTGTAAAGCGGCCGGCGACCCTTTGCGCATCCAGATTCTCAAAGTTCTGCAGCAAAATGCCTACGGTGTATTAGAGCTTTGCCAAGTGTTCGATATTCGTCAATCGGCGATGAGCCACCATCTTAAGATTCTCTCCAATGCCGGCTTAGTATCGTCACGACGCGAGGGTACAACTATTTTTTACCGTCGCAATCCGCTTAACCCTGATATCGACTTGCAAATCATGCAAAAATCCCTATTTCAAGCGATAGATAAGGCGGTGGTTGACGCGGATGTTGCTGCACGATTAGCTGATATAAATGCCGAGCGATCCAGTGCTTCAGTAGAATTTTTTAACCGCAATGTTTCACTGTTTGAAGAGAACCAAGACCTTATCGCTAGCTGGTCAGACTACGGTGATAGTGTCGAAAGCCTCTTAGACAGCTCTATTTCGACAACAAAAAAAGCGCTTGAAGTTGGGCCTGGTTATGGACAGTTTCTAAAAAAACTCTGCGCTAAATTTGAACAGGTTATCGCCCTGGATAACAGTGAAGAAATGCTCGATCAATGCGCCCAGCGGGTTAAAAAGCAAAGTCTTAATAATATAAGTTTTCTGCATGGAGACACCTTTACGGCGCTTGATAAAAACATAAGCGCTGATTTTATTTCACTCAACATGGTGTTACATCACAACCCTATCCCAGGGGATATCATCAAACACTGCGCCGATCTTTTAACAGATAACGGCATTTTGCTTATCACCGACCTTTGCGCCCATGATCAAGACTGGGTAAAGCAGGCATGCGGCGATCTTTGGTTAGGTTTCGACCCTAGCGAAATCACTGACTGGGCCGAGAATGCTGGGCTTTCAGAAGGCAATAGTTTATTTCTTACACAACGCAATGGATTTCGCATTCAGCTTCGGCAGTTTAAGAAAGCCGCGACGACTAATTAAAGGAACCCTATGTCAACTTATAACCTTTTTACATCTGAATCAGTATCTGAGGGACATCCAGATAAGATGGCCGATCAAATTTCTGATGCTGTTTTAGATGCCATTATTGCCGACGACCCCCATTCACGGGTTGCCGTTGAAACTATGGTCAAAACTGGCATGGCGATTATTGCCGGCGAGGTGCGCACTAAAACCTATGTAGATTTAGAGCAAATTGTTCGCGATGTAATTACTGATATTGGTTATGACCATTCAGACAAAGGTTTTGACGGTAATTCTTGTGCTGTAATCAACGCCATTGGCAAGCAATCTTCGGATATCGCTCAGGGAGTTGATGAGGCTGAAGATAAAGACATAGGCGCTGGTGATCAGGGCCTAATGTTTGGTTATGCCAGCAATGAAACCGAGGTGCTGATGCCCGCACCGATTTTTTATTCTCACCGCTTAGTCGAGCGTCAAGCCCAACTAAGAAAGAGCGGTGCATTGCCTTGGCTTCGTCCCGATGCTAAAAGCCAGGTAACCCTGAGATATGATCAGGGCGTGCCCGTTGCGGTAGATGCCGTAGTGCTCTCTACGCAACACTCGCCTAATATTTCGCAGAAAGATCTGCAAAATGCAGTTCGCGCAGAGATTGTTGATCATGTTTTGCCTGCTGAATGGCTTCACGATGGGACTCAATACCATATTAACCCAACCGGGAACTTTGAAATCGGCGGCCCAATGGGCGACTGCGGACTTACTGGGCGTAAAATTATTGTCGACACCTATGGCGGCATGGCCCACCACGGTGGCGGTGCTTTTTCTGGCAAGGATCCCACCAAGGTTGACCGCTCAGCCGCTTACGCCGGACGCTATGTGGCAAAGAATATTGTTGCCGCTGGCCTAGCTGATCGTTGTGAGATTCAAATCTCCTATGCCATTGGTGTATCAGAGCCTACCTCTATCAGTATCAATACCTTTGGCACCGGCAAGCTATCTGATGAAAAAATTGTAGAGCTCGTTCGCGAACAATTTGATTTGCGCCCGAGAGGATTAATCGAGATGCTCGATCTACGCAAGCCAATCTATCGTAAAACTGCCTCTTATGGGCATTTTGGCCGCACTGAATCAAGCTTCACCTGGGAAAAAACTGATCGAGCAGCAGCGCTAAAAAAAGCACTGTAGCTAATAGACATATTTAAAGGTAACCAATATGACCGTATTAAAATCCGTAAAAAATAGCGCGCCATTCACTGATTATAAGGTGGCTGACATCAATTTAGCCGAGTGGGGCAGAAAAGAAATCTCCATTGCTGAATCAGAAATGCCTGCATTGATGGCGCTTCGCAGCAAATACAGCAGCGAGCAACCCCTGGCTGGCGCAAGAATATTGGGCTGTATCCATATGACCATCCAAACTGCAGTGCTTATTGAGACCCTAGAGTCTTTAGGTGCAGAGGTTCGCTGGACTTCATGTAATATTTTCTCGACTCAGGATCATGCTGCAGCCGCTATCGCAGCTAACGGCACGCCAGTGTTTGCCTGGAAAGGTGAAACTGAAGAAGAGTATGACTGGTGCCTAGAGCAGCAAGTATTAAAGGACGGTCAACCATGGAATGCCAATATGATCCTAGACGATGGTGGTGATCTTACTTCTTTGTTGCATCAAAAATACCCCCAAGTCTTAGAGCATGTTCATGGTGTCACCGAGGAGACTACCACGGGCGTTCATCGTTTATATGAAATGCTTGAAGCGGGTGAATTAAAAGTACCGGCTATTAATGTCAATGACTCAGTAACCAAGTCAAAAAATGACAATAAATACGGCTGTCGTCACAGCCTGAATGATGCCATTAAGCGCGCCACCGACCACCTTTTGTCCGGTAAAAAAGCTCTAGTCATTGGCTATGGTGATGTCGGCAAGGGCTCGGCCCAGTCACTGCGCCAAGAAGGTATGATTGTTAAGGTTACTGAAGTGGATCCAATCTGCGCCATGCAAGCTTGTATGGACGGCTTCGAGGTTGTTTCAACCTACAATAATGGCGATATCAATCAAGGTGTGAATGTCGGCTTACTCGACACTACTGACTTATTGGTTACCACAACCGGTAACTACAACGTATGTGACTCTAGCGTGCTAGCTGCACTTAAAAGTGGCTGTGTAGTCTGTAATATTGGTCACTTTGATAATGAGATTGATACTGCCTATATGCGCGAAACCTGGCACTGGGAAGAAATTAAACCGCAGGTACACAAGGTTTACCGCGATCAGGAAAGCAATGATCATCTTCTTCTTCTGGCAGAAGGCCGCTTAGTAAACCTTGGCAACGCAACAGGGCATCCAAGCAGAATTATGGATGGTTCGTTTGCCAATCAGGTACTCGCGCAAATTGAGCTTTATGGCCGAGGCTTTGCCAATCAAGATAAGGCTACTCAGGCAGAGTTATTGGGTGTTGAAGTATTGCCAAAACATCTTGATGAAGAAGTTGCTGCCCATATGGTCAGCGGTTTTGGCGGCGTAATTACCAAGCTAACTCAGGCACAGGCGGACTACATCAATGTCACTGTTGATGGCCCGTTCAAAAACGATAGCTACAAGTACTAAATAAAACGGATTTTTTATGGCCACACAACCACATATTAGCTTTGAGTTTTTCGCCGCAAAAACAGAACAGGGGCGGCAAAAATTGCAGCTCACCTGTGAAAAACTCAATCGCTATAACCCAGAATTTTACTCGGTAACCTATGGCGCGGGAGGATCGACGCGTGATACCACTAAGCAACTGGTACTAGATCTTCAGCAACAGGGTTATCAAGCGGCCCCCCACCTGTCTTTTGGTGGCGACAGCGAAGACACTGTTCTGGGGTTAATTAGTGAGTACCAACAAGCGGGGATTTCAAATCTAGTTGCCCTGCGTGGCGACCTACCCTCAGGTATTGGTGGCACCACGCAATTAGTTCACGCCAATGAGCTAGTAGCATTGATTCGGGAAAAAACTGGCGACCACTTTGATATCAATGTCGCCGCCTATCCAGAAATTCACCCTGAGGCCGAAAGTTACAGTAAAGATATATACTGGTTAGGGGAAAAGTTTAAAGCAGGTGCCGACCGAGCCATTACACAGTATTTTTACAATCCCGATGCCTACTTTCAATTTGTAGAAAATTGTCAAAAAGCGGGCATCGATAAACCTATAGTGCCAGGGATCATGCCATTAACTAACTTCCAAAATCTTTTACGATTTTCTGAAAACTGTGGTGCAGAAATTCCACGCTGGTTGCAGTGGCAGCTGAAAGAGCGCAAAGATAATCAGGAAGATTTAATCAACTATGGTATCGAAATAGTATCCAATTTATGCGAAACACTGCTTGCAGGTGGTGCGCCAGGGTTGCATTTTTATACTATGAATCAATGGCAAATATCCGATAAGCTCTGTCAAAATATCGGGCTGAAAAGCAACGGCTAAGGTATGCGTATCCCCAGAGTTTATTCGCCGCAAACTATGGCCATTGGCGACTGCATCGAGCTTGAAGCCGGTGCAGCACGTCATTTGACCTCTGCATTGCGAATGAGCCCCGGTCAGGTTATTACCCTGTTTAATGGTCAAGGCGGCGAATATACAGCCGAATTAATCGAAGCTAAAAAGGGTAAAGCTAAAGTCAGCATAACGAACTTTGATCAAGTCAGTCGCGAATCATCACTATCCATTCACTTAGCCATTGGTATTTCTCGCGGTGAACGTATGGATTGGATTATGCAAAAAGCCACTGAACTCGGCGTTAGTGAAATCACTCCCCTTTTTACCGAGCGCTGTGAAGTAAAGCTCAGCGGTGATCGGCTAGAAAAAAAGGTTGGGCACTGGCAACAGGTAGCTATTAGCGCCTGCGAACAAAGCCAACGCAATACAGTGCCATTAGTTAATAAACCCAAGAAACTAGAACAGTGGCAAGCTAGTTGCGATGCCTCACTTAAGCTAGTACTTCATCATCGCACCAAATCAAGCCTTATCGACACGCCTCGACCCAGCGCAGAGGTTGCATTATTAATTGGCCCCGAAGGTGGCCTTAGTGAGCGTGAAATTGAACAGGCAATAGTCTTAAATTTTCAACCCCTTGCGCTCGGCCCACGCGTACTTCGAACCGAAACTGCACCCCTAGCTGCAATAGCCATTCTGCAATCGTTGTGGGGAGATATGGGGTAGTGGCATACAGGCACGGCAGAACAAAGACTAGTTATTTACCACTTATCACTGCCCTATTAATGCTTTGCTCACTTTCATCTCAGGCCAAAGATTACACCCAAGCGGTGGGAGCTGTTGTCTGTGATGGCGCTATTCGCGGAATAGCCACGCATATTCAATTACCCGATGCTTTTAATGCCAATCAATCCATTATTGTTACAGCGGCCCATGTGCTCTATAACCCACTAAGGGACCAACTGTTTAACCAATGCCATTACCGACCTCACAATAAACGGCTGAGCGGCATTGCTTTTGAAGCCATATCAAAGCATAACTACTCGGTGAAAAATAAGGATAAGGTTGCTCAAGCCGTAAACGACCTGATTTTTATACGATTAAAAAATAGAGCCCATCAACCTGCACTTAAGCTATCGGAAGATTTGTTTAGCAAAGTGTCAGAGTTTTCTTTTATAAATCCTATCCTAGATGGCTTTAAACAGACTGGATGTCAAAAAATTGACCACCCTTACCTGACTAATGAAAAACTACTACTGCATAACTGTCCTGCCGAAAAAGGCACTTCGGGAAGTCCTGTTATAGATATTAAAAGTGGTGAGATAATTGCCGTGCATGGCGGTAGGTTTACTGTTCAAAAAGCAAATAATAGAGACGAAAATACACCGTGGATTGGACAGGCTAGGCGAATTGATTTGATAGCACTTAGCCTTCTCAATCGCCTAACTAGCGAAAAAATAAACTAGGCATTACATATCTGAGTAGGGGTTTTCCACGTCAAAAGCAATATCATGGGCAAACCCTGGGATACTTATGCCGTCTTTAGTAATGCTAACTCTGTTTTCATCGATAAGTGTTTCACCAAAACGATAAACAACGTCCAACTCTGCCATATCAGCTCGATTAGCATAGGCTTCAGCGTTATTTCTTGTAATTTCACGCTTAGCAAAATAGGCCTCTAATTGCTCGCCATAACGAGCCACCATCATTTTTTCTGCCTGTTGAGGCGATAGCACTACGGCGGTTGCATTATTACCACCAAAGCCTTTGGAATTAATAAAGGCCACATGCATATTGTTGTTGCTCATATCCATATCTTGTAGCGGAAATACTGTGTGTTGCTGATTAACATCATCCGCCACTGCAGTAATGGTTTTAATGCCCGGGATGATTTGGTATTTAAATGTGCCAAGTGCGGACATTAGCTGATCGCCACTGGCGGTTGAGATAGTGTGGCCAACATAGGATTTAACCGCTGTTACTGGCCAATCTTCGATCTCAAAAGCTTCAGCAACTCGATTGATTAAATTGGATTCTGTGGTGCGATTTGCCGGCGTACTTGAACCGTGCGCATGAACAAAGCTGTGCTTTTGCACGGTTTCCTTACCTACAATATTAGCCGCCGAAGCGACTGCCTTGGCAAACGAAATAGTATTGCCGACGCCTGGAGCAGAAATAGACTTTTTAACCCCGTCAGCATTAATAAAGATATCCGGTACTGCACCGTGAATATCTGCGCCTAATTCAACCGTCAATGCATCGTCCATCAACACCACGTACTGGGTGCCCTCAGCCAAGGTAAAGCCACAGTTTTCACCAAAGGGGCGACTGGCACGACGCCAGTCTGGTTTGTCTGTACCATCTAATTTAGCTAAATTCTCATCGCTACCTAGAGCGCTCATATTAGAAAAACCTTCGGAAACCTCAGGCATGATGACTGATTCTGCATTACCAACAATGGCAACTCGACGTACACCGCTACGAATATCTCTTACCGCCGCCTGCAAGCAATAAAGAAAGGTGGCACAGGCTCCGGTAATAGCCTCGGTATGTCCCACGCTTCCCAGAACATAGGCATTAATAAAATCGGCGGGCATGGAATTTAAGCCCATAGGAACCTGCTTGGCGGTGGTTCGCCCACCTTTTAAGCGCGCCTGAAATAGGCCGCCAAAACCCTCATCAGCCATTTGGCTAAAGCCACTGGACGAATAAACGCCTATCTGATCAGGCTTTACGGCATCGGCAATGGTTTGCCAAGCAACACCGACAGAATGTAGGGCATCGCTTGCCCCCATTAGTGCCATCTGCAATGTGCGCGGATGAAAACGCGCGTTATAGTGATTAGCAGGATCAAACCCTTGAGGCAATTCACCAGCAGCCTTGGCCGCAAGTTCATAGTCAGAGCCAACTAACAGATCGCTGTCTTCGCTGAGCTTAACTTCAAATGTACCATCCTCTAGGTCAGTTAACTGCCAATGCTTGGGCGTCACTGTAGGTAAATCCCGTTTAGCAATAGTAAATACCGGCTGCGACTCAGCGCTTGCACTGAGATTGACCTTTTTATTGCCCGACACTGCAGTTGGATCAAAAGAGCTGATTTTTCGAACTAGGGTGCCACTTAAAACCGTACTGCGAAATTGATTGTCTACTTCAGAGGCCTCAATAATCTGTCCGTCTGCAGCCTCAAAAGCCTGACCGGCGGGCTTTACTAAGCCCATAAGGCAGGCAAGACTAACAATCGTTTGCTGCTGCTGATTTTGGGGTAGGGACTCTAAGATCATACGCCTAAACCCTTGATCTGAAGAGCTGCGACCAGCGGCATTGTAGCCGCCATAACCAACAATAAGTGGCAGTGAAACTGACATTCCCTTTCCCTCAATTATTTAATGTGCTTTGTATTAGTTTAATCGGATTATTGGGATATATATTTAATTATTTAGCCATATTAGTTAATTATTAAGACTTTTATGCTATATTTTTACCTATGATTTTTAATTTAACACTTTTGCTTTGCGACAATATGCTGGTTTCAAGCACCACCCTAGCGGCTGAGATTTTTAACTTTGCACAAACGGCTGCTCGCGCCAATCGCGAAAATACTAAAGAGATCCATATTCGCTGGCTTAGCCCAGACGGCAAAGCAGTTAAAACATCTGCCGGCTTTGAATTACATCCCACTCACTCTCTTAGTGATCTGTTTGATAGTGATTTAGTCCATATTCCTGCCATGTGGCGAAACCCTCGCCCAATTGTCGATAAATACCAAACTTATATTCCTTGGCTACAAGAGCAACATAGAAAAAATGCCAATTTTACTGCGGTAGGCACTGGCGTCTGTTTTCTTGCTGAGGCAGGCCTGCTAGATAACAAACCCGCTACAACCCATTGGCACTATTTTGATCAATTACAGCGTCGCTATCCAAGAATACAGCTTGAGCGAGAGCAGTTCACAACTAAAGCGGGGAATATATATTGCGCGGCCAGTGTTAATGCTATGGCAGAGCTAATTATGCATCAGGTAGAGCGTATTTTTGGGCGCATTATTGCACGTCAGGCTCAAAGAAATTTTTTCCACGAGATTCGCAATCTCACTGAATCGGCAAACCACGCGGGGCAATCACAAAATAAGCACAGCGATGAGGCTATAGCGCAGGCGCAAATTTGGATTCAGGACAATCAATCTAAACTGCTTAGCGTACCGAATTTAGCCGCTCAATTTGGCATGACAACGCGCACCTTTAATCGTCGCTTTAAAACCGCTACAGGGCAAACACCGGTTGATTATATAACCCACGTGCGAATGACTTTCGCCTGTGATTTATTAAAGAATACTGATTTGTCGATTTTAGAAATTGCTGGATTCAGCGGGTTTAAAGATGCGACATGGTTTTCGTCGCGTTTTCGCCAATGGTCTGGCGATACGCCCAAGGCGTACCGCCAAACGGTTAGAGCAAAGTTATTTAACTAGGCCTAAAATCTAGACCGCTCTAACGCGAATAACACCTTCAACCTGGCCAACTTTCTGCAGTATTTCATCAGAAATATCACCCTCAACATCGATAATGTTATAAGCCACCTCATTACGGCTCTTATTAACCATATCCAAGACATTAAGATCGAAGTCGGCAAGTATTGAAAGCACGCTGCCAAGCACCTTAGGCACATTTTGGTTAGCAAAGGTTAAACGAGCGCCACCATTGCGCGCCAGTTTGGTCGGCGGGAAGTTTACCGAATTATGGATATTGCCATTTTCGATATAGTCCATTAACTGGTTAGCTGCCATAACTGCACAGTTTTCCTCTGCTTCAGCCGTACTAGCGCCAATGTGCGGCATAGCAATTATTTTGGGATTGCCTAAGAATTCCGGGGTAGGGAAATCACAAATATAACCTGCGATTACGCCACTTTCTAAAGCCTTAACCATATCCTCAGTGCTGACAATTTCTTCACGCGCAAAGTTAAGAATCTTCGCCGTACTCTTCATCACGCTTAGAGTTTCACTGTTAATAAGGTGCTTTGTAGCAGGAATAGCCGGCACATGAAGCGTGACAAAGTCAGACTTTGCCAGCAATGCTTCTAGACTGTCCATTCGCTCAACCTGACTTGAAAGCTGCCATGCAGCCTCAACTGAAATAGCAGGATCATAGCCGACAACGTCCATTCCAAGATCTAGCGCTAGGTTAGCAATAATTGATCCGATAGCACCCAAGCCAACCACGCCTAGCGTTTTACCCATAATTTCAGAGCCAGCAAAACGCTTTTTCTCTTTTTCAAGCAGCTTGCCCATCTCACCGCCATCATCCATATGTGTTAGCTCTTGAACATAGTTCATGCCGCCATAGATATCGCGAGAGGCTAAAAGGAGGCCAGCAACAATTAATTCTTTAACCGCATTAGCATTTGCACCAGGGGTGTTGAATACAACAATACCCTGATCGGTGTAATCTGCCACAGGCACGTTATTGACGCCCGCACCGGCTCTGGCTACTGCCAAGAGGCTTTCCGGAACCTGCTCCTCATGCAATTTTTGGCTTCGTAGAATAAAGCCTTGAGGATCAGACAGGTCACTGCCAACCTCATATTTATCGGCTGAAAAACGGCTCAGGCCTTTAGAAGAAATTGCGTTGTAGGTACGAATTTTGTGCATAGTTAATTCTCTAATAAGTTCTTTTCAATTATTGGGCTACTTGGTTATAGGCCCATTCAAGCCATGGTAGCAAAGCTTCTAAGTCGGATTGCTCAACGGTAGCGCCACACCAGATTCGCAATCCTGCAGGCGCATCACGATAGGCACCTATATCAAAGGCAACCGATTCCTGTGCAAGCAGTGAAACCATTTGCTTAACTTGATCAGCTTCTAAGTCTAAGCTCAAACATACGCTGGTGTTTGAAACCTGCTGTGGCTCTTGAGCAAGAAAATCGATCCAAGAATGTGAATCAACAAAGCCTTTAATAGTGGCTAGATTTGATTCGGATTTAGCAATGGCCGCAGACAATCCACCAATGGATTCAACCCAATCTAGAGCGTCTAGATAATCCGCAACACAGAGCATAGACGGGGTATTAATGGTAGCACCGCGGAAGATACCCTCAATTAGTTTACCCGCTTTGGTAAGACGGAAAATTTTTGGTAATGGCCATGGCGGGTTGTAGCTTTCAAGTCTTTCAACTGCTCTAGGGCTGAGTATCAACATACCGTGAGCGCCTTCACCACCTAGCACTTTTTGCCAACTATAGGTAACAACGTCCAGCTTTTCCCATGGCATATCCATAGCAAAAACTGCAGAGGTAGCATCACAGATAGTCAATCCCGTTCTATCGTCGCTGATCCAGTCTGCATTGGGAACTTTTACCCCAGAGGTAGTGCCATTCCAAGTAAAAACACAATCATGATCTGGGTTAGCCTGGGTTAAATCTGGCAGCAAACCATAGTCAGCAGTATAACTGTTCAAATCATCTAGCTTTAGTTGTTTGACCGCATCGGTCAACCAACCACGTCCAAACGATTCCCAGGCAAAAATATCTACTGGACGGGCCCCAAGCACTGACCACATGATCATCTCTACCGCACCTGTATCAGATGCCGGAACAACACCTACCCTGTACCCTTCAGGCAATCCAAGAACTTTAGCAGTCTGCTCACAGGCTTTGCCTAGAGCTTGCTTGCCAATGGATGAGCGATGCGATCGCCCTAGCGTATCCAGCTGTAAATTTTCGACACTGTAACCAGGCCTTTTGGAGCAGGGGCCTGAAGAGAAATTTGGATTATTCGGTTTTGTTGTTGGTTTCATAGTTTAAATTTTGTTAATACCTTTGAGGCTATATATTTATCTTCAATAATATATTGGTTAAGCAATCCCCGGTTATGGGTTCTACTCACTTTGTGATTAGTGCGCGCTCTTTATCAATTAAGAATTCTGCCACATTTAGCATTCCAGCAAAGCCGCCCGCCTTGGTTGTACTTACGCGGTATTTACCATTAATAATCACTTCTGGTGTTCCGCGAACTTTATAGGCGCGAACTCTAGATTTCGCTTGAGTAATCATGCTTGTAGTGCCAAAGGAATTAAACACACTGCTGAATTTTTTGGCATCAATGCCCTTAGCGGCAAAAATTTCAGCGAAATCAGCTTCAGACTTAATCGACTTTTTTTGCAAATGGATAGATTCAAAAATTGGCGTGTGAACCTGATCCAGCAGGTTTAAAATTTTGGCCGTGTAGTATGCGCGAGCAAAGGGCTCTAATTTTGGCTGCCAAATTACCGGTGTACTTTGAAAATCAACATCAGCGGGTAGTTTATCAACCCACGGGTGAAGCTTCGATTGAAAGTTATAACAATGTCCGCAGGTGTAGGAGAAAACCTCGTTAACTTCAATTTTGTCAGAGTTAGCGGTTCTAACCTGCTGCTTTAAGATATCGTAATGCTCACCCGCTTTGTATTTTTCGTCTGCGGCCTGACACATTGCCAGTGGCAACAGGGCTAAAATAAAAATAATACGCTTGATCAACAACATTGTTAGTCTCCTTGTTAAATTAAACTATGTTTAGACTAGTTCAATCCAGAAATATAATTGGCTAGAGCCTTAATTTCTTTATCACTTAGCGCTTTGGCAACGCCCTGCATGATTTTTGCGTTAGCGCCAGAATTGCGCTCGCCATTACGATAAGCCAATAATTGCTTTTCAGTGTATTCAGCATACTGCCCGCCTAGTGCAGGATAACCGGCAGGCCCATTGCCTTTGCCTGAGGGCGAGTGGCAGGCGATACAGGCAGCAACGCCAGTTTTTAGATTACCCGCGCGGTAAAGATTTTCACCAAGTTCGAGAGCTTTCTTGGAGTCTTTAATACCAATAAGGGTAATTTCTTTTGCCCCTGAAATTTGGATTTTTTTGCTGTTGTAATAGGCCGCCATATCCTGAAGATCTTGGTCAGACATGTAATCTAGCAAGCCCGTCATTTCAACAATAACGCGTTCGCCCGCTTTAATATGGCGCAATTGTGCGGTTAAATATTTCTCTCCTAGTCCTGCCAATTTAGGAAAAGAGGGGATAGCGCTATTGCCATCTTGAGCGTGACAACCGGCACAGCTAGTGGTCAGTAGCTTGCCCGCTGCGGCATCTCCGCCAGCCCAGACAGGCGTGGTTAAAAACAAAGCTGTAAGGCCGCAAACAAAAAAGATTCTTTTCATGGTTATTCCAAATCTCACTATACGTTAGAATGGTCGAACATATTTATTGGTAAATACGCGCGAAACTTTAAAAGGTAGTTAGCTCAATGAGCTCAGCGCGCGCATTATATACTAATAAGTAAGTTTTCTTAAGCAAATTACAATGTCTTTTTACGGATTAAATAAAAGTGAACTTTAATACAGTACAATTTTTAATTAGCGCCCAAACTCTGCAACAATGTCCGGACGACATTGGCTGTGAGGTTGCCTTTGCAGGGCGCTCTAATGCGGGCAAATCAAGTGCTATAAACACCCTGACCCGCAACAAAGGGTTAGCCCGCACAAGCAAGACCCCTGGGCGAACCCAGCTAATCAATCACTTTGAAATTGAGACCGGAAAACGACTGGTTGACCTTCCTGGCTATGGTTATGCCAAGGTGCCAAAGGCTATCAAGGCAAAATGGGATAGAAACCTAGCTGAGTACCTGCAAAATCGCACCAGTCTTTCTGGCTTAGTACTTTTGATGGATATTAGACACCCTCTGCAAGACTACGATCGACAAATGTTAAATTGGGCTGCACAAGCAGGCCTGCCAGTGCATATATTGCTGACCAAAGCAGATAAGCTTAAGCGCGGCCCAGCTATGAGCTCCCTATTAGGCGTAGAAAAATTACTTCGTGATATGGACCCAGGGTTTACTCTATTAAGTGCACAAATTTTTTCTTCTTTGAAAAAAACTGGATTACCCGAATTAGAGCAAAAACTGATTAGCTGGCTAGAAGATTAGCACGCAAAAAAAAAGACCCTGATCAAATTGATTCAGGGTCTGTTGCTACTCGGAGAGATTACGTGCCATTCTCACTAGGGGAAGAGAATTCATTTTTTGCAACTTACATAGATATAGACAGCAACTTTTCAGTAAGTTCAATTTTATTTAAAAAAAATTTAATGCGCCTCATCCCAATTATTTCCATCCCCTACATCAACCACTAATTTAACCTGCAAGCTTGCGGCTGACTCCATGCACTCTGTCACACCAACAACCACTTGCTCAAACTCATGCTCTGGAACTTCAAGTACCAGCTCATCATGGACTTGCATAATCATTCGGCTTTTGAGCTGATTAGCTTGCAACCATTGATCAACATTGATCATGGCAAGCTTAATGATATCCGCCGCAGTCCCCTGCATAGGTGCATTAATCGCAGTGCGCTCTGCAGCCTGACGGCGCATGCCATTTCTGCTGTTAATCTCTGGCAAATAAAGCCTTCTGCCAAAGTGCGTTTCGACATAACCCTTTTCAGCAGCGCTGTGGCGCACCTGATCCATATACTGCTGAACACCCGGATAGCGCTCAAAGTACAGATCAATATATTCCGCCGCCTGCTTGCGGCCAATATTTAATTGCTTGGCTAGGCCAAAGGCGGACATACCATAAATTAGACCAAAATTAATCGCTTTAGCGCTGCGCCTCTGCTCAATTGTGACCTGCGCCAAATCAACCCCAAACACCTCAGCCGCTGTTGCGCTATGAACATCCTGCCCCTGATCAAATGCTTTAAGCAGATTTTCGTCTCCCGACAAATGCGCCATAATACGTAGCTCAATTTGAGAGTAGTCTGCGGCAATCAAACGATGACCGGGGGATGCAATAAATGCCTGCCTAACTCGGCGCCCCTCAGCCGTTCGAATAGGGATGTTTTGCAAATTGGGATCTGAGGATGAAAGCCTACCGGTAGCTGTTCCCGCCTGATGATAAGAGGTATGAATTCTCTTAGTGGTAGGGTTAATCATCATGGGTAATTTGTCAGTATAGGTGGATTTCAGCTTGGCTAGACTACGATGCTCTAGAAGCACTTTGGGCAGTGGATAGTCCAAAGCTAATTCTTGTAGCACTTCTTCCTTAGTTGAAGGCGCGCCTTTTGCAGTTTTCTTTAATACCGGTATTTCTAATTTTTCGAATAGGATTTCAGCCAGCTGTTTTGGTGAGGCCAAATTAAACTGCTGGCCTGCCAAATCCCACGCCTGAGTTTCTAGCTCCGCTAGGCGTTCTGCCAGCTCTTGGCTCTGCTGAAACAACAAGGTATCGTCCACAAGCGCACCGTTGCGCTCTATACGCGATAAAACTTTGACCAGCGGTAACTCGATCTCTTTAAAAAGGGTTTTGAGTGGCAATTGCTCTTCAATCTGAGGCCATAAAGCCTGATGCAACCGCAGAGTAATATCTGCATCTTCTGCCGCATAGGGGCCTGCCTCTTCCAATGCAATTTGATTAAACGTCAGCTGAGAAGCACCTTTGCCAGCAATATCTGTAAAACTTATGGTTTGTTTGTCCAAATAGTACTGGGCTAAACTATCCATATCGTGCCGCGTGGCAACACTATTTAAAACATAGGATTCCAGCATGGCATCAAAGGCAACACCCTGTAGTTGAATGCCATGCTCAGCTAATACGCTCATATCGTATTTTAAATTCTGACCTACTTTTTTAATCTGTGCGCTTTCAAGGATCGGCTTAAGCGCAGCGAGAACAGTATCCCTTGATAACTGCTGTGGTGCGCCTAAATAATCATGCCCAAAGGGTATATAGGCGGCACTGCCGGGCTCGATGGCAACGCTAATACCGACCAAATCGGCAACCATATAATCAAGACTGGTGGTTTCTGTATCTACTGCAAAAAGTGCACTCGACTGAAGCTTTTTTAGCCATAGCTCAAAATGCTGCGTATCTAGGATGGTTTCATACTCAACTGAAGCGGGCACTGCAACCTCAATCTTAGTTTCTGCCTGCGCTTTTTGTGTATCATTTGTTGAACTAGTATTTATCGTCGAATCACTGAGCTCATTAATCCAAGTTTTAAACTCCATGTCTTGAAATTGCTTTAATAATTCCGCTTTATCAGGCGCCTGATTAGCCAACTGATCAACACTTAAATCAACCACTACATCGGTCTTAATGGTCGCCAAGGTATAGGAAAGGAAGGCCAAATCTTTGTGCTCTTCGAGCTTAGACGCTAGGGTTTTTGCCCCGCGAAAACTAAGCCCGGCGACCTCATCAAGACGCTCATAAATAGACTCCAGCCCACCCAAACCCTGAAGCAATCCCAATGCTGTTTTTTCACCAACGCCGGGAACGCCGGGGATATTGTCCGATTTGTCCCCTAAGAGAGCTAAGTAATCAATAATTAATTCAGGCGGTATACCAAACTTGTCTATCACCCCTTCCCTGTCCAGAAAGGTATCGGTCATAGTGTTTACCAAACTAATATGCTGATTAACCAGCTGCGCGATATCTTTGTCGCCGGTTGAGATAATTACTGGCTGTTGTTTTTCTGTAGCCTGAACTGCGTAGGTACCGATTACATCATCTGCCTCAACCCCCTCAACACTGATCAAAGGCATGCCCATAGCGCGAATAATATTATGAATTGGCTCAATTTGAGAGCGAAGCTCATCGGGCATCGGCGGGCGATTAGCCTTATATTCACTGTATATTTCATCGCGAAAGGTTTTACCCTTGGCATCAAAAATCACCGCAGTAGTGCTATTTGGATAATCCTTTTGCAGGCGTCGCATCATATTGACAACGCCCTTAACTGCGCCAGTTGGCAGCCCTTTGCTATTTGTCAGTGGCGGTAGCGCATGAAAGGCCCTGTAAAGATAGGAAGAGCCGTCAACAAGTATTAGCGGTGCTTTGTCAGTCATAGTTATCTTATTTTTAATTGTATCAATCTCATCAGGATACATTATTTATTTAAAACAGGCGGAAAATTGCGTAGCCAGACCGTAAATATAGGACTCATAACTCGGCAATTGATCGCCATAGTCAACCGCTAGTATATCTATTTTTGTGGTTGGGACTGATAGATCCTTAGCTATAGCCGCGGCATCCTTATAACCGTGCTGAGGCTCGACAAATACACAGCTTACACCTAGCTTTTCCCCTTCTAGGCGTAAATTAAATTGTGTTTTGGCCCCCTTCTGCTTACCCAACATATCACGTATGGATAAGCCAGCCTGTAGATTAAACTCATCCACAAAATATCCATGCCCCTGGTGGTGCACCATGTAGTTTCGCTCTGTTACTGGCGCCAAAAGACTAACCGTTTCTTTTTTTACCCGCTCGCTAAATATATCCTTAACAGGCATATCGAGGCGAAGTGATAAGGTTTTGGCCAATTGACTGGCTATTGTTGGCGATAACCAGATATGTGGATCAATATCATGGTTATGCTCGTCATGTTCTGTGTGTTCTGTGTGTTCTGTGTGTTCTGTATGTTCCGTATGCATACTCATATCTTCAGCATCAACTGATCTATGCTCTGGGAAAATAACATCTATAGCCGTCATTAATTTTGATGCCGGCAAAGAAGCGAATTGCTTGGCTGCTCGAATTTCAAAGTCTGAGCCAATCCACAGAACTAAATCGGCCTTGGCCAGCACGCGCATATCTGACACCTTAAGAACCACATCATGCGGGGACAGCCCTGAGGGCATTATATATTCCACTCGCGCTCTATCTTGCAGCGCCGATTTAGCAATAATGGCGAGCGGCTTAATACTGGTCACCACCAAAGGTTTGTCCCCAACGGCACTGTTAGCATAGGCAGGAAAGCAAAATAGCGCACATAGAACTATTGGCCAAAGAGACTTAAATGTTATGTTATAATGTTTCATTATGGAGTTTCAGACCGCCTTTTAGTGAAATACTTCAAATTTTTACTGTATACTGCCCCAATATAGATGTAATATTATAACATATCACAATAAACTGTGGCCATAATATGTTAACCAATGCGCGCTTAGTATACCAACCACACGACCAGGTTCGCATCCTTAATGCGGCAATTGCTCGCGCCCACGAAATTTGTGAAGCCGCCAATGTGCGCTTAACGCCCACCAGAGAAGCCATATTAAAGCTGCTATGGCAAGGCCATAAGCCCATGGGGGCTTATCAGCTTCAACAGCAACTTGCCAAAGTATCGGAAAAACCTATCGCACCCCCCACTATCTATCGAGCTATTGAGTTTCTTATAGATTTAGGCTTGGTCCATCGCATTCATTCATTAAATGCCTATATTGGCTGCCCTTTCCCTAGCAGCGAACACAGTAATATATTTATGATTTGTGAAAAATGTAACACTGTAGCTGAGGTGGCAGATAATAAGGCCAATAATTTAATAGAGGCTATTACCAAAAAGGCTGGCTTTAAGCTGCATTCGCAAACTATTGAGCTATTTGGCCTGTGCCCAAACTGTGAGCCTGGAGGCGCTAATGAATAACAGCCTAGTACGCCTAAAATCGGTGAGCAAAACCTTTGCTGATAAGCCCATTTTGCAAAATATATCGATGGAAATTAATCAAGGTGAAATTACGACCCTTATTGGCCCAAATGGTGCCGGGAAGTCCTCGCTAATTAGACTGATTCTTGGACTTATAACCCCAGACAAAGGGACCATAGAGAAGACTCCTAATTTAACTGTTGGCTATATGCCGCAAAAAGTTAACATTGATCCGACGCTGCCTATTTCTACCTGTCGGTTTTTACAGCTGGCCAATACGTCTCATGAGGAATGCCACAATGCACTCGAATTAGCGGGAATCCCCGAGGTCAAAAACACTCCATTTCACAAGCTTTCTGGCGGCGAAATGCAGCGAGTACTTCTGGCGCGGTCTATTTTGCGTAAGCCAAACTTATTGGTTCTTGATGAACCGGTCCAGGGTGTGGATTTTAACGGCCAAAATGAACTATATGGCCTGATTGGCAAGCTAAGATCTTCGCTTAATTGCGGTATTGTTATGGTTTCTCATGATTTACACCTAGTGATGTCGGCCACTGATCATGTTATTTGCCTTAATCATCATATTTGCTGCCAAGGCAAACCTGAGCAAGTCACACAAGACCCAGCATATCTGGATATATTTGGTGAAACTGCATTTTATAATCATAAGCATAACCATCAGCACAGCTTAAAAGGCGAAGTGCTAGATAGCGACGGCACCCATCGCCATGGGGAGGGGTGCCAACATGATTGATTTTCTTATCTATGCGCTTCTTGCCGGGCTCGGCTTAGCAGCAGTAGCAGGGCCTTTGGGCTGCTTTGTGGTCTGGCGTCGCATGGCCTATTTTGGTGACACACTTGCTCATAGTGCACTTTTGGGCGTTGCTCTTGGCGTTTTATTAAATATAGACCTTGGTATCGCTGTAGCTGCGGTCTGCCTAATCATGGCACTAGGGCTGGTAGCTCTCGAGCAGCAGGGAGTTTTAGCGCTGGATACATTGCTGGGAATACTATCCCACTCAGCTCTAGCCGCGGGTCTAGTGGTTATTTCATTATTATCCGATATACGAGTCGACCTGATGTCGCTTTTATTTGGCGACTTATTATCAGTCACTGCTTCAGACTTATGGGTTATCTATACAGGGGCGGCTGTGGCTATTATTTTACTAACCACATTGTGGAAACCCCTTATCAGCATAACTGTAGAGCCAGATCTGGCGGCAGTGGAAGGGATCAATGTGGCGCGCATAAGAACTGCTTTAATGCTAATTACCGCCTTGGTCATTGCCGTTGCAATGAAAATTGTTGGGGTACTGTTAATTACAGCACTATTAATAATTCCAGCGGCGGCAGCTCGAAGAGTTTGCGCCACACCAGAGTTAATGGCCGTTACAGCTAGCCTAGTAGCAATGGCATCGGTTATTTCAGGATTGGCGGCCTCATGGTATATAGATACCCCTGCGGGACCATCAATTGTTATCAGTGCCGCTTTATTATTTTGTTTTTCACTTAGTTTTAAGCAAAAGGCTTAGATTTACCTGTAAGCGCTTGCTACAGAGCTTTAAGGCCCGTCACCATATTTGGCCATAACTCATCTGCGCAGCTTGTGTGCTGATCAGCGTTAAATTGATCCACATCTAAAAGAATTTTTCTACCGACCCCTGCGGCCTCAGCGGCCTGCATATCTGTTTCTCTATCGCCAATCATAACCGATTGCTTGGCATCCAGATCAAAATCTTTAATAGCCTGCAGCAACATACCTGGCGCCGGCTTACGCCAGTCACTGTCTTTTAGATAGGGCGGCAGGGCTTTTTCAGGATGATAGGGACAAAAATAGACGGCATCAATATCACACTGATTGGCAATAAACTGCTGCTCCATCCACTGTGTTAGCTTAGTAAAATCGTTCTCTGAATAATAGCCGCGACCAATTCCCGATTGATTGGTAACTACAACTAATTTATAGCCGAGCTTCTTAGCATGACGGCAAAAATCAAAAATACCCTCTATAAACTCAAAATCTTCGACCCTATGCACATAAGAGCGATCGACATTAATCACGCCGTCTCTATCTAAAAACACTGCTTTGTTGTTCATATCAATTTTTGCTCCGCTACAACTCGCTCAAACATCGCAATCACTGCCTCGGTAGTTATTTGTGCCATTAGCTGATTACCTTTAACACGTCGCCCCCAGGGCAATTGGGCTGCTGGCTTACCATACTGTTGTTGTAGGTTTTGATGATAGACCTCAACGATGTAATCTTGATACAGATAGGGCCCAGTGCGCGCCGGGTTGGAGTGAGCATAAAGACCAATCACTGGCGTGCCTACAGTAACTGCCATATGAGCAGGGCCTGTATCTGGAGCTATCACCAACAAGGCCTGCTCAAGTACACAAAGGAGTTGTTTTAACGACGTCTTAGCGACTAGGTTTAAAACTGGGAAATCTATATGCTGCATAATATCGCTGACCAAACGCTGTTCTAGCGCTGTAGGACCGCCGGTTAGTACAATTGAAAATCCTTGATTATGCGCATGCCTTGCCACCTCAGCATAGCGCTCAGGCAACCAATTACGCTCTGGTCCACTAGCTGCGGGAGCGATGACCACAACTTTGCTCAAACTTTCTAAATGTTGCTGTGCCGCCTTTTTATCTAAATCGGAAACAGGCAACTGCCATTGTGGCTCACTGCTAGGCACGCCAATCGCCTGAGCAAAGCCCATAAAGCCTTCTAGCACATGGGCAAACTGTTGCTTTTCAATTCGACGGTTTATAAACAACGAATGGCCTTCTTTAGCGCGATGCCAATCAAAACCAATTTTTACCTTAGCGGAAATACAGCGAGCAGCAAGGTTAGCTCTTAGCGCCACCTGCATGTGTAATAACACATCAAATTGCTCACCTTTAAAAGCCTGCTTTAATTGCCTATAGGCTACTTTGCCGAGTGTTTTATCAAAAATAACAAATTTAACCCCTGGCAAGCCTTCTAGCAATGCGGCCTCCACCTTGCCAATCACCCAAGTAATACTGGCCGCAGGATAGTGTCGCTGAATCGCTTGCACAGCAGTGACCGCATGGCATACGTCGCCAATTGCGGACAATCTGAGAATACAAATATCATTAGGTTGCTCGGATAAAACCACAGCGCGCCTTAATAAAATGGTTAAGTAAATTTATACCAGCCAACAATAGCCCAGCCATATCGGCTAATTGATCCTGTGTATCTGATTGAGCAAGCTTGTTATACTGCAAAAAATCACAGCAGGTCGCTTATGCTCGATATCATTCATCGTGGTAATCATACCCTTCTTACCGCAGTCGACAATCCCCTAAATGTTACCCTGGATTGGTTTTTACCCGATTATTGGCAAGCTATGGATGCCATTATAGCGGAAAAAAAAGGGCGCTCTAGTACATGGTTTTTTGATTACTCAAATGGTATAGGTGTATTGCGTCACTATTGGCGCGGCGGCCTAGTTGGCCGTTTATTGAGCGATCAGTATTTGTATACTGGACTAAAAAACACCAGAACCTATAAAGAATATCTATTACTGGTTGAGCTAGAGGCTAGAGGTCTCAATGTTCCCAAGCCGCTGGCAGCAAAGGTTGATCATGGTGGTCTTATCTACCGCGGCGATCTCATTACTCAAGCGATTCCTGACGCTGCAAGCCTGCTAGATCTGTTAAAAACTCGCGCTCTTAGCGATGATGAAGTTATAGCTATTGGTAAAACAATTGCCAATTTTCATCAGCAGGGTGTATTTCATGCAGATCTAAATATAAACAATATTATGCTAGATAATAGCGGTAGGGTTTATATCATTGATTTTGATCGCGGGCGCTTGGTTAAACCTATGCACCCATGCCTTAAGCGCAATATGCAACGATTACAGCGGTCTTTTATCAAAGAAGAAGGGCGTAACAATCGCTTTTTCTGGGACTCAGCCCAGTGGCAGTCGCTTATTGATGCCTACCAAAACAATTAGGTTGCTTTTATTTTACTGATTACATTGGATGTTGAGCAGTCATTAACAAACTCAAGCACCTCAACATTTCCACCATTAGCCAAGACAAAATCTGCCCCAGCAATCTCATCAATTTTATAATCGCCGCCTTTAACCAAGACATCGGGCTTTAGCTTCTGTATTAAATTAGCTGGGGTGTCGTTGTGTTCCACTGAACCAAATGGGATAACCCAATCAACTGCGGCCAGTGCTGTAAGGACAGTGGCACGCTCTTCCAGCGTATTAACCGGTCGATCAGCGCCTTTCAGCCGAGTAATGGAGTCATCATTATTTAACCCAACCACTAATTTATCCCCGCGTGTTTTCGCTTGGGCCAAATAGCGCACATGGCCAGCATGTAAAATATCAAAGCAACCATTGGTAAACACAATTTTATCGCCGCGACGGCGCGCCTGTTCAATGCGCTCAAATACCTCATCTGCTGAGGGATGATAGTGCTCGCCGGTGCGCTCAAGGTAAGCTGTAAGCTGTGTTGATAGCTCTTCTGGAGACAGCGTAGCCGCACCCAGCCTGGTCACGGTTATGCCCGCGGCAATATTAGCTATCTCTACTGCTTGAGACGCCGGCATTTGGGTGCCTAGCATCACTGCAAGCGTCGCGATAACCGTATCACCAGCGCCAGTTACATCAGCAACCTCAAGAGTTTGCGCAGGATAATCGAACTTTTCTGTTGGCGTTATTAACGACATGCCCTGTTCCGATCGGGTCAATAACATTGCGCCTATTTTAAAGTCTGCAATAATCTTTTTAGCCGATTGCGCAATCTGCTGTTCATCGCCAGAAACGCCGCCTGCGGCATGGTATTCTGCTAAATTAGGCGTCACAAAGTCCGCACCGGCATAAACAGCCAGGTCTTTGGATTTGGGGTCTACTAGTACAGTCTTTCCGGCTTTTTTGGCCACATCGATCATGGTGCCAATATTGGCCAATGACCCTTTGCTGTAATCTGAAAACAACACCATTTCAAATTGATCAATAAGGCTCTCGAACTCTGCACTCAATGTATCGGCATGCTGCTGAGAAAATGACTGCTCTATATCTAAGCGAACCACCTGTTGACTGCGACTTAAAATACGAATTTTGGTAATTGTTGGGGCTTGCTTCTGCTTTACCAGTAATGAGCTAATTCCTTCTTTTTCCAGAGAGGCCTGCAAGCTGCGACCATTATCATCGTCGCCTATAATGCCCAGCAAGCTAGCCTGAGCGCCTAAATGAACGATGTTTTTCGCAACATTAGCCGCTCCGCCAGCCTTATCTTCAAAATCCGATACTTTTACCACCGGCACTGGGGCCTCAGGCGAAATCCGCGCCGTATCACCATGCCAATAGCGGTCGAGCATTACATCGCCTACAACCAGTATTTTGACGTCGCTTAGTGTTTGAAAATAAGATAAATCCATTAGCCGTTTCCCGCAACTAGCGCATCAATCGCCTCACACAACCAGTGGCCAATAAACATATGTGCTTCTTGAATACGCGCTGTTTCATCATTAGCAATAATGATTGGTAGGCTGGCAATATCTTTGACTAATCCGCCATCACGGCCGGTAAGCGCGACGGTGTAAGCACCAATATCATTAGCCGCGCTCAGGGCTAAATTTATATTTGGGCTTGTGCCTGAAGTGGTAAGGCCTATAACCATATCTTCTGGCTTACACAGGCCCTTAATTTGACGCTCAAATACTGAGTCAAAGTGATAATCGTTGGAGTGAGCAGTCAAAATAGAGGTATCTGTGGTCAACGCAATCGAGGCTAGAGGCCCGCGCTCATTTTTGTAACGAACCATAAACTCAGCCGCTAGGTGCTGCGCATCCGCCGCGCTGCCGCCATTACCCATCCAGATTACCTTGCCGCCCGCTTGAAGCGCGGCATAGCATTTTTCCGCAAGAGCCAACGCTTGAGCCTGATATGAATCCATTAGCTCAAAGGCTTTTTTGTGGCGCTCTAAACTGGCCAAATAACTATTTTGAATGTCTTTAGAGATCATATTATTCACTTCAAAATTTAAAATGGAAGATAAGTAATTGTACACCTATACTTAAAAAAACGGGCAAATTAAGTTTACAAATAAAACACCCGTATAAGCTTGCGGCGAGATTAAAGGATTAACTCATGCGCACTATACCAGCATTTGGTGAACCACAGGATGGTTCCTCTTTTTCAAATTTAAACAGCCTAAAAATTCTTTATATGTCACATTTAGCACTGGGTGACTATATCTATCAAGGGCCTTTTTTGAAGGAATTAGTCGAAAGCCATCCATGTATCGAGCTTGATATTTGGATTGATGACTGCCGCAAAAAAAAGAAGCCTTGGCATAGGGGGCGCAGCAAGTCTCTTGTTCAATGGTTATCTAATGAACAGCATATAAATTATGTTTACCCCATTCCCAATAGCTCGTCAGAACTAGACCTGCAGATACAAAAGGCGCACCTTAAAGACTATGACGTCGTTGTCTTTGTTGCAACCAACCGCCCAGCTGCATTTGCTAAAACCGCCGTAAAAATAATTAATCACGGCAAGGTGTTTGGCACTGTTCCAATGAACAGATTGAGCAGTCTGGTTAACTATGCCGCCTACAACAAACTTGACGGCAAGATAAATTTAAAGAAAGTAAGCGCTTTCAATCATATCAGTGACTTTTATCAGCATATTTTCCGGCAACTTTTCGCTATAAGTATTGATAAAAATCAGCGTTTACTGAAATTAGACATTTCTCTAAAGCTTAAACAGCATTGCTTGTTATATCTAGAGTCTTGGGCCAATAAACACCATCTGCAAGATCCCCAAATTATTTTTATAAATCATTTATCGACCTGCAAAAAGCGTGACTGGAAACTATCCCAACTTGAAGAATTATTACTTCTATTGGGCGAAAGACGCCCGCAGTGCCTATTTATTCTTAATGCACCCCCCAACGATTTTGAATCTCTTAATTACTGGGCAGCCAGCAATCCGCTAATTAAGCATTTGGCTATTGAGGCATATACCGCAAAAGACAATTTTTTTGAATTGCCTGCTTTGATGTCACATTGCAGTCTAGTGATCTCGGTTGAAACCGCTATTATGCATTTGGCTAGCAGTCTTAATATTCAGCAAATTGCACTGATTAGGCAATCGGCAAAACATTGGCGTCCACTTAACAAAAGCCATATCTTAAAGGGCGAGCAAAGAGTCGATTCGATCACACCACATGAGGTGTTTAACGCCGCTATTAGCGTGCAGAAAACTAAAATTTACCAAAAAAGTGCTGTTGAGAAATGCAAATAATCTTTTGAAAATACCGACGAACCATATGTGAGCTTAGATTCAATTCTCTTTTTTCGCCAATAATGACGCCCTATTAGCTCGAGCTCTTTGCCCTTGCGGTAAAGCGTCTTATCTTTATTGTTGATTGAAGCCGCGGATAATCCCCAACTTGTTGCCATAGTGGTAAAAAGATCGATAGATACCTTATGTATTTCTGTGGGGACGCCGTGACCAAACTTTCTTTGATCCCCTGCATAATGGCCAATCACCCTGCCATTATTAGTATTACCATAGGCGAACATATGATTGGTATACCAGGCTGTTTTGAAGCGGTTATATTCATACCTTAAATCGATATTTTGATTAACTTTTGGCCAATAAACGCCAAAGCTTGTCGCCTGATTACCCAGACTAAAATTACTTCCTCCCTGGGTATCCTCACCCGCCAACTCGGCATAGACCTCCATCGGCACCCCTGTTGTAAAACGATAGCTTGAGGTCACCGAGGCTATTTGGTCGCCAAATTCAGTTTTTCGTTGGTCTTGCGTGTATGAATTATCCTTAGTCGCAGGATCAATAAATGCTTTTAAAATATCGCTAAAGGAAACATTTCTGGGGCCGCCGCCAAACTGCAGCATACGATTAAAACCCAACTTCCAGCCATTAATAGGCTCAATACTTACATGGGTTCCTAGTAAATGGGGTTTACCATCATGCCATTCCCCTAAATAACTAATGCCTTTGTTAACTTGATCAAGTCGTGTATAAAAAAGATCAAAATTTAAATGCCACCATTTTTTGATTGGCTTAATAGCGCTTAGGGAAAGGCTTGGATTTAATTTCACATTTGATGAAATTAACTGCGAAGAAAACTTAAACGGCGAATACCAGTGCTCACGATAGCCGACATCAAGCTGAAAATTGCCGCCAATTGTAGCGATAAAGCTGTTAAATGGCACTAAATGTGCGCTATCTTCACGATACTCCATGCCTGCCTGAACTAATATGTTAGCCCTGGGCCGCCATATAGCTTCAAGCTCAACCTGCAAATATTGATCGGATGAAAGCCCCCTTTGATTACCAATAAGCTGGTCTTCTTTTGCCGATAAGCGAGTAGTTGTCCCGGTGCGACTGAGCTTTCTATGGCCGCGGTATCTATTCAACTGACTATTTATCGATTGATACAGCGCTGGCTGGCGCTGCTTTATCCTGCCCAAAGCCTGTTCAATATCCTTAATCGCATAAGGAAGACGCATAGGGTTGCCGCTAGTTAGAGCAAATAAGCGGTGAATTTGAAGTTGTAGATGACTATCTATACCAATGGGCAAATAGGCTGTTGGGGAAGCCACAGCTAAAGAACTAAAACACACCAATAATACCATTAGGCTTGCTTTCAAAAATTTACCTCCCTGTAAATTTAATGCCATATAAAAATTGTAGACGAGAAATTGCGATGTGTTTTTCTATCTAAGCTGTTGGGCGAGATGATAAGATATGGCGGTTTAATCAGGAATCTTAAATGGTGCGCGTAGCATACTCGTTATTTTTATATGTTTTGAGCCCGCTTATCTTTTTACAGCTATGGCTGAGAGGGCGAAAGGCTAGCGCCTATAGAAAACGTTGGAATGAACGCCTAGGGTGTTACCAAACGCCCGTACAGGCGGGGAATCTAGTAATTCACTGTGCTTCAGTGGGTGAAATTATAGCTGCCAGCCCATTAATAAAGCAGCTCATGGCTAGATTTTCAGAGCATCAGATTACTATTACCTGCAATACCCCAACTGGATCTGAGCAGGTTGCTAAAATCTTTGGCCATTCGGTACAAAATCTGTATTTGCCCATTGATTTTCACGGTAGTGTAAAGCGCTTTTTGAATAAACTTCAGCCTGCGGCAATCATTATCCTAGAGACTGAGTTGTGGCCAAATCTGCTTCTGCAGGCTAAGCAACGGCAAATACCGGTGCTGGTCGTTAATGCAAGACTGTCTGAAAAATCGCTTAAAGGCTACCAGTTTTTCGCCCCCCTAAGTCGCCAGATAATGCATTCGATTACTGCACTGGCAGGACATAACCAAGCAGATGTTGCGCGTTTTAAACTTTTAGGGCTAAAAGATTCACAGTCTACTGTTGTCGGCTCGATTAAATTTGATATACAACTATCTACACAGGCAAAAGATAGCGCGCAACAGTTAAAACACGCACTAAACAACTATGACTTTGTTTGGGTTGCCGGCTCCACACACCCGGGCGAACATGAGCAAACTATTGCGGCGCATAAACTACTTTGCAGTCAATATGCTAAAAGCTTATTAATCATTGCACCGCGTCATCCCGAACAATTCAACAATGTCGCTGAACTGCTTAAAGATGAAAACATCGCCTTCACTCGATGGAGCGCACAGAATTTAGTCGATCAGCCAGTTTTACTTGCCGATACTATGGGCGAGATGTTGACCTTTTTTGGCGCGGCAAATTGCGCATTTATTGGTGGCAGTCTAATCGACCGCGGCGGGCATAACCCACTGGAGGCTGCAGCTTTGGGGATACCCGTGCTGACCGGTCCAAGCTATTATAATTTTCAGCATATTTTTCCACAGCTAATCGCCAATAATGCCTGTACTAAAGTTAATGACTCTTCGGCATTGTGTAATCAATTGACTGTGTATGCCAACTCGCCAAAACAAGCTAGGCTTGATGGCGAACAGGCATTAAAGATTGTGCAAGGCAATTCAGGCGCTATTGAGAAAACACTTAGTATGCTGGAACCACACCTGTCTAAGTAGACTTAAAACTTACTAGTTCCATTGATAGAACGCCAAGTTCTGCGCATAGTAATCTCTGTGTGCGGCGCCTTAAAGAAGCCGTGGTAATGCCCCTTAGGGTTGATCAAAATTAATTGAGTACTGTGATCAACCGTGTAGTCATCACCGCTTAGAGGCACCTGGTTGTAAGCTACATTAAGCTCGGCCGTTAGACGGCGAATCAAATGCTTATTACCCGTGACCCCGGTAAACTCTGAATTAAAGTAGGGCACATATTCTGCTAGCTTTTCGACCGTATCGCGCTCAGGGTCGAGAGAAATCATAACCACTTGCAGTAGCTCCTTCTCGCTGTCTTTAAGCTTGCTGTAGGTATCGTTTAACATGGCCAAAGTTGTAGGGCAGATATCAGGGCAATGTGTGAAGCCAAAAAAGACTATGGTCCAAACCCCTTGCATACGGGCAATATTAAACAGATCTCCACGATGATCCTGTAATTCAAAATCACTGAAAATTCTCGGCTTATCTAAAACAATTGCGCCATTAATTTGCAGCTCTTCTTTAGACATAATCACTGGCTGACTAATACGCCATGTAAAGCCATAAACAACCAATAATATAAAGGCAATGACGGCCACAATGGTTAGTCTAATTCTGTTTTTTTGTTCCATATTGATCAAACCGAGCAAGTAAAATTAAATAGCAACCGATGGCACTAGATAGTGGTCAAGCAGCATAATGGCAAATAACACCATCAAATAAATAATGGAGTATTTAAAGGTTCTCATTCCTGAGTCCTTATTCAGCCACATCAGTGCGGAATAGAACAAAAACCCGGCCCCTAGGATTAAGCATCCGGCTAAATACAACCAGCCAAACAGTCCCGTTAAATACGGCATAACTGTTACCACGATTAGCATAAGGGTATATAGCACAATATTAATTTTGGTATACCTGTCGCCGTGGGTCACTGGCAACATCGGGATATCTGCCTTGGCATATTCTTCTTTGCGGTGCAGTGCCAGCGCCCAAAAATGCGGCGGCGTCCAAGCAAAGATAATCAAAACCAATAACAGAGCGTTGTAGTGGATCTCTCCCGTTACTGCCACCCAACCCAATAGCGGGGGAGCAGCGCCAGCGAGGCCACCAATCACAATATTTTGCGGTGTAGCGCGCTTTAAGTACATGGTGTAAATAAAGGCATAACCAATTGAAGATGCCAGCGTCAACCATGCGGTCAATAGGTTAGTAAACAGCACTAATATCAATACACCAAGAAGCCCTGTTAGCAGCGCAAAAGTAATGGCTTGATTAGGGCTAAGTCGACCCTTAGCAATAGGTCGGTTTGCTGTGCGCGCCATCTTTTCGTCAATATGTCGATCGACCACATGATTGACTGCCGCGGCAGCGCCGGCACACAGAGCAATACCGAGGTTGCCGAAGATTAAAATATCTAGCGGCACTGCATGCGGGGTGGCCAATAGCATGCCTATGACTGAAGTAAGCAACATCAGCGCTACCACATTGGGCTTACACAGCTCTAAGTAGTCACGCCAACTGACTCTAGTTTGATTATCTATTTTGGACTCCAACATATTCTCCGAATAAACGATTTAAATCGCTAAATTAACGATCAGGGGAGTATTTTAACAGATGTTTAAGGTCATCAAGCAGTCCATTCGCATCATTGTCTGCAGTAAAGTACAGAATTGCCTTGTTATCTGGGGTTACCACAAAATATCGGATGCTTGCCATATCCCAATCAGCAGAATTATTCACCAAGAGCTGTTTAAACTGGTCACCATCAAGATCCGCTAACTGCAAAAATGGATGCTGTTCAGTTAACCACTGCTCATCCATTACCTGATTGGGACCCTGAAGAAAGATTCGCTGTACGCGACCTGTGTATTTACCCAATAACATATGAATCTGACGAGTATTTAGCAGAAGATCCTCGCACGTCTGATCACAAAAATTACCACCGACGATAACTATTTTCCACTTATGCTTTTCAGGCGCTGGAACCGCGGCTAGTGCTGCGCTGACATCCAGGGCTGGCTTGACTAATTGGCCCTGATTAGTGGTGCCAAATAATTCGATCATCTTTTGTCGCTGTTCCTCAGATTTCGGCACCATAAGGAAGCCAAATGCGATAACACCAAAGACAATGATCAACATTAACCAAATTTGATACCTGAAGCTTTTTTGCTTGGCTTGTAATGACTTCTGATCTGACATAATTTATTCCTGTAATCTTAATCGCTGATATTATTTATGAGTTTTTCTAAGCCAACTGACCACATTAGAGTTAGCAATAATGGTCATTATTAGTAATGTGATCGCCATAGCAAACCACTGCACTGCATAACCGACGTGCTTTTCTGGCTTAACCGCTACCGTGGTCCAGCCGGTTTTAAGCGCACCCGG
Organism: uncultured Pseudomonadales bacterium; assembly: GCA_938092205.1. GTDB lineage: Bacteria > Pseudomonadota > Gammaproteobacteria > Pseudomonadales > Porticoccaceae > HTCC2207. The sequence continues at coordinate 21,766 of CALKMW010000037.1, read as the reverse complement.
CGAATCTTGGTCTAGGCGCAACTGATAGGGCAAAAAAGACTCTCCAAACAACTCTTCTGCTCGCTGTAAGGTAATCCAGCCAACACGGCTGGGCCACTGCTGTACTTGCCTAATACCGTCATCTAAACGGTATCCGCCTTTTAAAGCTTGATAGAGATAACCACGTAATTGAACGTTGTCGTCTACCGGAGGAATTAACGGCAATATATCACGGTCTAACGAGGCCGCTATCCAACCTCGATTAATCAATAACTTCTCTGTCAGCCCAGATACTGTAACTGGCTGTAATATTTCATAACCCGGGCGCCCGTTCCTAACCTTGTTGTCGAGAATAATAACCCGCTGATTGTCCACCGCACCCCGTATCCATGCCAATCTATACTGATGATCCTCGCCAGTGGTTAACTGATTAGGGCTGATAATTGGGGGTAACTGCTGATTGTATTTATGATGATCAACAATCTGTTGCTTTTCCTCACCACGCTCTAATTGCCACAGACCAAGACTCAATAATAAAGGCATCATTAATAGTGAAAACACCAATAATTTAGCGTTGGGCTGCCATTTAAAGCCATTTGTTTTTTGAGCCGAGCCAGTCATCTGTGGTTAAATGTTCCTATCACAACAATGGATTAAATCATGTTATTAAAAGTAATCATTATCATCTTATTTATCGGTGTCGTCGCCAGCTTATTTGGCGGGCTCAATTTTCTAGTTAAAGATATGGGAAACGCCAACAAGCGAGTACTTTACGCATTAGGCATAAGAATTGGCCTTGCCGCCCTACTTATTGCCTGTGTTGTCTATGGCACCTACAGTGGCCAACTAAACAGCACCGCACCCTGGGATCGGCAACTACATCCAGAAAATACCGCACCCTATCAAGCTACACCACAAAATTAATCAGTTAAACCAAAAACGGCCAGGCAATGCCCGGCCGTTTTAGTCAAGCTGTACTTTTTTACGCCAAAACGTAAACAAACAAGAATAGCCCAACCCAGACCACATCTACAAAGTGCCAATACCAAGATGAAGCTTCAAAACCAAACTGGTCTTCATGACTAAAGTGACCTTTAAGTCCACGAATCCACTGCACTAATAACATACAGGTTCCAAGGGTTACGTGAGCACCGTGGAAGCCTGTAAGCAAGAAAAAGGTTGTGCCATAGATACCAGTCTCAAGAGTTAAACCCATATGCTGATATGCATGGATATATTCTTCAGCCTGTAAGAACAAGAAGAAAATACCAAGGGCAACGGTGATACCTAACCAGGTATTAAACTTCTTGCGGTTATCATTCTTAAGTGCGGTATGGGCAATATGCACAGTCACACTTGAGGTCATTAGAACAATGGTATTCCACAGTGGCAGCCAGCTTAAAAGGTTGCTCCAACCGGGGAAGTTCATATTTTGTTCAGGGCCTTTAAACATTGCCGCATCACCGTTGGCTGCCTGATCAGGCGTTACCATTACTGGCCATTCTGCCTGATAGCCCGGCCATAGAATTTCATTGTTAGCTGCCGCGGCATCAGTTGGGGTATCGTCAAAAATACCAACGGCGGCTTCACCACCTAACCAAGAATTTGCAAACACACGAACATAGAATAGCGCGCCAAAGAATGCGGCAAAGAACATAACTTCAGAGAAAATAAACCAAAGCATACCCAATACATAAGACTTTTTGAGCTGGTCATTGGCTAAGCCACGCATATTTTCATCAATAACTATGCTCCACCACTTGTACATTACTAGAGCCATAATCAATAACCCGACTAGGAAAATCGTTGGCGAACCGCCCTCAATCACCCAACTAGCAGCACCAAACGCCAAAATACCCATACCGGTTGCGGTAACAATTGGCAACTTGCTTTGCTCTGGTACGTAATAATTACCTTCTGTAGACATCAATGTTCTCCATTTCTTAACCTATTGCCGAATCTGGCGAATAAGTTACTGTATTTGTGAGATCGACAAGCCTGTACGATCTGTTATATCAAATAATGTATAAGATAATGTAACCGTATTCACACTATCCGGTAAATCTGGGTCCAGTATAAATACTAACCCCAACTCAGCCTGTTCACCTGCCGCCAGCGGCTGGTTGTCAAAACAAAAGCAGGCTGTCTTATGAAAATAATCCGCTGCATTATTGGGCAATACATTAGGTATCGCCTGTGCAACCATATCTTCACCGGTGGTGTTATGAGCGAAAAAGTTAACCGCTCTAGATTCACCTGGGTGGACAACAACGCTGTATTCCATTGGGTAAAACTCCCATGGCATTTCTGCGTTATTGGCCGCCACAAACTGCACTTCCACCTGCCGTGAGGTATCTACTCGCACCTCAACAGCTTCATATTTACCGTCTGTTCTACCGCCAATACCCGTGATCTCACAGAAGAGATCATAGAGCGGCGGTAACACAAACACCGCAAATAAAAACATAGCCACCGCCAATGCCAATAATTTGGCGAGCAGTGTGCGATGGCTAGTTTGCATAACCAATCTACTTTACCTGTGGTGGCTTCTCAAAGGTGTGATAGGGCGCTGGTGTTGGAACTGTCCATTCCAAACCTTCCGCACCTTCCCAAACCTCTGGCTTATCCACTGGCTTGCCATGAGTAATAGTACGCACAACATTGAATAAGAATAATATTTGCGCAGCACCGTACATAAATGCACCAATACTTGAAACCATATTCCAGTCGGCAAACTGCAATCCATAGTCAGCATAGCGTCGTGGCATACCTGCTAGCCCCAAGAAATGCTGTGGCATAAAGGTGATGTTAAAGCCGATAAAGGCAATCCAAAACTGAACCTTACCCATGGTTTCGTCATACATTTTACCGCACCACTTTGGCAGCCAGTAATAAACCGCTGCCGTACCACTAAATACCGCACCTGCCACCATTACATAGTGGAAGTGAGCAACAACAAAGTAGGTATCATGATACTGAATATCTGCCGCTGCAATTGACAGCATCAGACCGGTAAATCCACCAAAGGTAAAGAGAATAACGAAGGCAATACTAAACAGCATCGGGGTTTCAAATGTTAATGACCCCTTGTACATAGTAGTGATCCAGTTAAATACCTTCACCCCGGTTGGAACCGCAATCAACATGGTGGCATACATAAAGTATAGCTCACCGGCAATCGGCATACCTACGGTAAACATATGGTGTGCCCAAACGATAAACGACATAAAGGCAATCGATGCCGTCGCATATACCATTGAAGAATAACCGAACAATGGCTTGCGACTAAAGGTAGGAATAATCTGAGATACCACACCAAAGGCAGGTAAAATAATGATGTATACCTCCGGGTGTCCAAAGAACCAGAAAATGTGCTGGAACAAGACTGGGTCACCACCACCGGCAGCATCAAAGAAGCTAGTGCCAAAGTTGATATCCATCAACATCATAGTCACAGCACCTGCCAATACTGGCATTACAGCTACAAGCAAGAATGCAGTGATCAACCAAGTCCATACGAACATAGGCATTTTCATGTAGGTCATGCCTGGTGCGCGCATATTCATTACCGTAGCGATAATGTTAATTGAACCCATAATCGATGATGCACCCATAATATGCACACCAAAGATAAAGTAGTTCACTGTATCTGGCGCGTAGGTGGTTGAAAGCGGCGCATAGAATGTCCAACCGAAGTTAGGGCCACCACCTTCCATAAACAAAGTAGCTACTAGAATTGCAAATGCAAAGGGTAGAATCCAAAAACTTAGGTTATTCATGCGCGGCAATGCCATATCAGGCGCACCGATCATCATTGGAATCAACCAGTTAGCCAGACCAACAAAGGCCGGCATAATGGCGCCAAACACCATGACCAAACCATGCATTGTGGTCATTTGGTTAAAGAATTCTGGCTTAATTAACTGCATACCTGGCTGGAATAATTCCGCGCGAATAATCATCGCGAAAGATCCACCCAAAATAAACATGGCAAAGCTAAACCATAGGTATAGCGTGCCGATATCTTTGTGGTTTGTGGTAAATAACCAACGGCTTGCGTATTTTACCCAGCCGTCTGCTAATGTTGCGGGACCATGTGCCATATCGAAAACTCCCTATTTAGCTTGTTTGTAGTTAAGAACGTCGATTGGCTGAGTAATATCACCCACATCGTTGCCCCAAGCATTACGCTCGTAATGAATAACCGCGGCTATATCAACTTCTGAAAGCTGATCCGCAAAGGACTGCATTGCTGTGCCAGGAATGCCGTCGACAACAACACGTAAGTGCTCAACAACCGGGCCCAGCGCAATCACACTATTTTTAAGGGCTGGGAATACGCCTGGAATCCCTTCACCATTGACCGCATGACAGCCAGCGCAAGAACGGTTATAAACCTCTTCGCCCTTAACCATCAGCTCGTCAAATGTCCACTGCTTACCGATTGTAGAAGCATATTCTGCCGCTGCCGCTTTCTTGTCAGCAAGCCACTGGTCATATTCAGCCTGCTCTTTAACTTCAACCACAACAGGCATAAAGGCGTGACCAGAACCACATAGTTCTGTACATTCGCCCACGTAGGTGCCTGGCTTGTCAGTTTTGGCCCAAGCAGAAGTAAATAATCCTGGTACGGCATCGCGTTTTACACCAAAGTCTGGAACCCACCAGCTGTGGATTACGTCATTACCAGTAATCAAAAAGCGTACTTTTTTGCCTGCAGGAAGCACTAATGGCTCAGTCACTTCACGAAGATAGTGCTCGCCCTTAGGCTCTCTGCCATAGATTTCGTCTTGAGGTGTGCGCAGTTCGCTCATGAACTTAACGTCTTCACCCAGATATTCGTATTGCCACTTCCACTGATAACCCGTTACCTTAATATCGATATCTGCGTTTTCAGTATCGTAAACTTTAAGAAGGGCTGTGGTTGCAGGAATAGCCATTACAATCAAAATGATTGCAGGAACAATAGTCCACAGCAATTCGACCAAAACATTTTCATGGAAATTCTCTGCTACTGCGCCGCGTGATTTGCGGTGTGCATACATAACGTAGAACATAAAACCAAAAACGGCTATGCCGATTACCGTACAAATCCACATCATGATCATGTGAATATCATAGGCAGCCTGACTAACTTCTGTGACTCCTTGAGGCATATTAAGCTGGCTAGGTGCAGATTCTGCATTTGCTCCGCCAACATAAACCAAGGCCAAAACTGCGCCGAGGGAACTCAAGAAAAGCGCTTGCGCTCTTTTCAACATCGCTTATTTCTCCGTGGTAACTGTGGAAATTTACTACTTTGCTTCGTGATGACACCCCCTGCATAAATATGGGGGACCAATTGAGGCGCGGTATTGTACCAAATAAATGTATATTTCTCTAGCCAATCTACTAGCATTTTTTTACCTTTAAATTACAAACAGCAACTTTCACCCAGAACAAGTTCATATGGGTATGTTATGTAAATCTCAACTGTGGGTTTGGCAGAAGTCGTTTTTTCTTGAAATTATTGATTCGGCTTGCTGGGATCAACTAATTTAACTTTTTGCGCGGGCTCTGAAAGCACATCAACGCTATGGGTCACTCGAGTAATTAACTCTTTAGGCGCTGAAGCGATACGAATTTCATCTAAAAACCCACAGCTAACGCATTCACGATAGTTTGTGCCATCCTTAGTAAACGCCCTAATTTTGTCCATTTTGGAGCATTTAGGGCAGACTACACCGGCAATAAATTGTTTTTTAGTTGAAAAAGTCATACAAAACTCACCACAATAGGCTTTATATTATAACCTTAGGACAGCCATATGGATCACTCAATTCGCTCTTTTAAAGGAAAATTCCCCGATCTCGGCCAACGCGTTTACGTCGACCCTCAATCTACTGTAATTGGCGATGTTGTTTTGGGCGACGATGTATCCGTCTGGCCCGGCGCGGTAATTCGTGGCGACATGCACTCTATAAAAGTAGGCGCAAGATGCAATGTACAAGATAATGCCGTACTGCACGTAACCCATGCGTCAGACTTTAACCCCAAGGGCTACCCGCTAGTTATTGGCGAAGGGGTGATTATTGGTCATCGCGCCATTCTGCATGGCTGCACCCTGGGCAATCAGATATTAGTCGGCAATGGTGCGGTGATTAATGATGGGGCCGTGGTAGAAGATCAGGTGATTGTAGGTGCGGGTTGCATGGTACCGCCCCGAAAAACTCTTGAAAGCGGCTATATTTACGTCGGCAATCCTTGCAAGAAACTGCGCCCATTAAGTGAAGAGGAAAAGCAGTTTTTTAGCTATTCAGCCGCAAGTTACATTAAGCTAAAAGATCAGTATTTATCAGAGCAGGACTAATCGCCAAGCTGAGCTCTTAAACTGGCGATAACAGCTGCCGTTTCTGGCCGTATGCCGCGCCAGAGCGCAAAAGACTCAGCCGCTTGTCCAACCAACATGCCCAAGCCATCGCTCACTTTTGCGCCCCGTTGCGCCGCCCACTGCATAAAGGGCGTTGGCTTTGCACCATATAGCATGTCATAACAGGCTGTGGCGCCATTGGCGTCAATTAAGCTGTCGGGCAAGGGAGGCAAATCGCCCTGCAAGCCTGCACTGGTGCCATTAATAATCAGATCGAACTGCTGCTCATCCAGCATGTCAAAGCCGCAGCCTAGCAAATAACCAAATTCTGCAAAGCCCTTGGACAGCTGTAATGCTTTGTCGACAGTGCGATTAGCAATCACAATATGCTGAGGCTGCTGCGCCAAAAGCGGCTCTAAAACCCCACGCACTGCTCCGCCGGCACCCAACACCAAAACCCGCTTATGACGAACTTCCCAACCTAAATTGTTGATTATATCGCTCACCAGGCCGACGCCATCGGTAGTGTCGCCCAAGATAGTTCCGTCAGCCTCTAATGACAGCGTATTAACCGCGCCAGCGCGTCGAGCCCTCGGCGTAGTGCGTGCCACATAGGCATAGGCATCCTGCTTAAACGGCACAGTAATATTTAAGCCCTTGCCGCCAGCGGCAAAAAACGCGTCAGCCGCTGACTCAAATCCATCATCTGCTACAAGCTGCTTGCTGTAACTTAAATCTTGCCCAGTTTGCTCAGCAAACTGACGATGAATATCCGGCGACTTACTATGCGCTATAGGATTACCAAATACGGCATATTTATCTGTCATTAGGCCCAGTCCCGATCAATCAAGTACTTAGTATAAAGCTCATCTTCGGCACTGCCTGGCTGTGGCTGCCAATCATAGTCCCAGCGCACCATTGGTGGCATAGACATCAAGATAGACTCCGTTCGCCCACCGGTCTGCAGACCAAACAATGTGCCGCGATCATAAACTAAATTAAATTCCACATAACGACCGCGACGATATAACTGAAAGCTGCGCTCGCGCTCACCAAAGGGTTGCTCGCGACGACGCTGCATAATCGGTAAATAGGCCTTGATATAACTATCACCTATAGCGCGCATAAAGGCAAAACTCTGGTCAAAGCCCAAGTCATTTAAATCATCGAAGAAAACGCCTCCCACACCTCGCGGCTCATCGCGATGGCGCAGGTAAAAATACTTATCACATTGCTGCTTAAGGCGCGGATACACTTCCTCACCAAAGCCATCACAGGCATCTTTAGCGGTTTGATGCCAGTGCTCACAGTCTTGCTGATTGCCATAGTAGGGGGTTAAATCATAGCCGCCGCCAAACCACCATACGGGATCCTCGCCTTCTTTTTCAGCAATAAAAAAGCGCACGTTGGCATGGGAGGTTGGCATGTAGGGATTATGCGGATGAACCACAAGTGACACCCCCATAGCCTCAAAACTACGACCGGCTAATTCGGGTCTACTTTGGGTAGCTGATGCAGGCAATCGGTCGCCAGAGACATGAGAAAAATTAACCCCACCTTTCTCAATGACCGAGCCATTGGCAATAACACGACTGCGCCCACCGCCACCTTCAGGACGGGTCCAGTTATCTTCTTGCCATGCGCTGCCGTCTTCCTGTTGCAGGGCGTCGCAGATACTATCTTGCAGGCCAAGTAGGTAGCTTTTAACCAGTTCTTTATCAACAGTTTGCATATTATCCTTTACGGATGACCTCGCCGCTTAGTAAGTGCCGAATTTCACTGGGTGCACTAGCAGAGCCAATATTACCCGACGCAATTGCATCTAGCTTGCGCCCAAAGTAGGTTCTAACCTTGAGCGAATTAGTCGCTTCGGGCAAGCCCTGAGGGTTGGCCGAAGTGGAGACAATCGGGCCGCCATATAATCGACAAAGGCTCGCCGCCAGTGGATGCATAGTCACTCTAACCGCCAGTGTATCATGTTCGCCCACAATCCAATCCGGCGCCGCCCCATTGTGCGGAATCAACCAGGTAGTAGGTTTATCAGCGGGTTGCTGCAACGGTGCCATCTGCACATCAGTTAAGCCCTTGGTAAAAGGAGCGAGCTGTTGCCAATCGCAGGCGATTAGAATCACCCCTTTGCTTTCAGGGCGACTTTTTAATTGGAGAATTTTGGCTACCGCTGAGTAGCTGAAGGGGTCACAGCCCAAGCCCCAGACCGCTTCGGTCGGGTAGGCTATCACCCCCTGAGAATGCAACTGATGCACTGCAAGGCTAGTGTTAGTTTGCCTGCTCCAGTTGATCACAAATTGACTCAGCTATTTTTTAGACGTTCCTGCAAGGCAGCGTCTTTAGCAATAATTGCTTCTGCATTGGCCGCACGCTCAGCAACAAGCTTTTGATGCATATCAGCATCGGCAACACCAATAATTTGTGCCGCCAGATACGCTGCATTTTTAGCGCCGGCTTTGCCGATAGCTACTGTAGCTACAGGAATACCACCCGGCATTTGCACAGTAGAAAGCAACGCATCAAGACCGTCCAATGAGCCGTTAATGGGCACGCCGATCACTGGCTTTAGAGTTGTTGCAGACACAGCGCCGGCTAAATGAGCCGCCATACCTGCCGCGCAGATAAAGGCCGCACAACCGCGCTTATCGGCATCGGTAACATAGCTGTGAGTGGCTGCTGGGGTGCGGTGCGCAGAAGTCACCTTCACCTCAAAAGGACTATCAAATTTCTTTAGAATATCAAAGCTGGCTTCCATTACTGGCAAATCAGAATCGGAACCCATAAGGATGGCTACAAAAGGCTTACTCATAATTTTATCTATCTCCGTAAAAGGCGCGCAGATTACCGAAACTTTGCCCTGCGCGCAATGCTGCATTTTAACCGAAATAAATGGTCTAAGCCTAGCAGTATTAGCCGCATAAAAAAGAATTTACACAAACTAGCTCAAATGCGCGTGTAACAGCCTTGCTCACTGACTATTAAGCCCTTTAATTCTAGGGCAATTAATAGCTGCAATAGCTTGTCCATTTGCCAGGGGGTGTCTAGCTCGTCGATAAACACTGGCTCATAACCCAATATCTTTAGCAACAGAGATTCCTCATTATTGAGTATTTCGCAGGGCAAGTCTGCAGGCAGCATCTTAGCTAAATCTTTATATTTTTCTCCATAGCGCGCCAGGGGGCCAGCAATTTCCTCAACTAGTTCGGCAGTGGTTTCTACTAGACAGGCACCCTGTTTAATGAGCTGATGACAGCCTTTGCTCTGGGGACTATTGATCGAGCCAGGAATGGCAAATACTTCGCGATTTTGTTCGAGCGCATATTTGGCGGTGATCAGTGAGCCGCTATTTATCGCTGCCTCTACCACTAACACGCCTAGACTTAGACCGCTAATAATACGGTTGCGCTGGGGAAAATGGGCCGGAAGCGGCGGGGTGCCAAGGGCAAACTCGGTGACTAGGGCGCCGCCGCCTTCGACAATATGATCGGCTAGCGAAGCATTACGGCTGGGGTAACTACGATCTATGCCTGTGGCAACAACGCCAATACATACTCCCTGAGGCGCCTCAAGCGCACCGCGATGAGCGCAGCTATCTATTCCTATTGCCATGCCGCTAGTAATGGTAAAGCCGCCTGCGGCGAGACTTTTTGCCCAGGATTTAGCGATCTTTTCAGCGCCTCTAGTCATGCGACGACTGCCGACGATGGCTATCTGCGGCAGATGCAAGCAAGCAGGGTCGCCACGGACATAGAGCAAGGGTGGCGGCTTAGCGATTTGCTGTAGTTGCGACGGATAGTCGGTGGTTGTAATAGGTATTATTTGCGCCTGAAGATGCTCGAGGGCTTTGGTTGTTTTCTCGGCCTTACCCTGCCACTGACCTTTGTGATAGGCCTTTCGAGCAATTTGAAGCTGCTGATTGAGGACTGGCTGATCAAGCTGTTCGCGACCCTCAAATATTTGGCGAAAGCTACCCAAATGCTCAATCAGTGCTAACTGTAATTTCGGAGTGAAGGGCTTTAAAATTTGGGCAATAAGTGCCCACTGCGCTTCATCTTGTATATGGCGTATTGCGTTCATGCGGTGCGTCCTTTCAAGCAACTGTGTATAATATTTAACAATGGGGCTTAGCTTGATTGTAGACAGGTCGGCCTAGGCTTTTTTGAATATGATAGAGAAAGATAACGATTTACTATGGCGATATTAACCATTCTTGAGTATCCCAATCCACGCTTGCGCATTGTTGCAGAGCCTGTTGCTGAGGTGAACGACACTATTCGTAGCCTGATTGATGATATGTTTGAAACTATGATAGATGCTGACGGCATTGGCCTAGCGGCCACGCAGGTTGATGTGCATCAGCAGGTCATCGTTATGGACCTTTCAGAAGAGCGCAACGAGCCGCGGGTATTTATTAACCCACAGGTCGAAGTGCTGGAGCCAGATACGGTGCCATTCGACGAGGGCTGTCTTTCTGTGCCAGGCTTTAATGAAACCGTAGATCGGCCGAAGCACGTTATGATTCGAGCAATTGATCGCGATGGCAATGCATTTGAAGAAGAAGCCCATGGCTTGTTAGCAGTATGTATTCAGCATGAAATGGACCATCTAAAAGGTAAATTATTTGTCGATTACTTATCGTCATTAAAAAGAGACCGTATTCGTAAAAAACTTAAGAAACAGCGTGCATAGGAACTATTTAGCGTGAAGATTATCTTCGCCGGCACTCCAGATTTTGCCGCCGCTCATCTTCGAGCGTTGATTGATTGCGACCAACATGAAATTGTTGCGGTTTATACCCAGCCTGATCGCCCGGCAGGACGAGGCAAAAAACTCACTGCCAGTGCGGTAAAGCAACTAGCCTGTGATCAGGGGCTAACTGTTTTGCAGCCTCCTTCCCTAAAAGACTCAAAAGCACAGCAACAGCTTGCTAGTTTTGAAGCAGATTTAATGATCGTGGTAGCCTATGGGCTTATTTTGCCTCAGGCAATACTAGACACGCCAAGACTTGGCTGTATTAATGTGCATGGCTCACTGCTACCTAAATGGCGCGGTGCGGCACCCATCCAGCGTGCGGTTGAGGCGGGCGATGAGGAAACCGGCGTCTGTATTATGCAGATGGATGCTGGTCTGGATACGGGCCCAGTAATTTCGACAGCACGCTGCATCATTGAAGCCACAGATACCAGTGGTTCGGTTTATCAAAAGCTCTCTGCGCTTGGTGCGTCAACGCTATTAGTCGCCCTAGATAAAATGGCCAATGGGGTTGCCATAGCAGAGCAACAAGACGATGCCCTAAGTACCTATGCACGCAAAATCGATAAAGCTGAGGCATTAATCGACTGGTCTTCACCAGCCGAGGTCTTGGCTCGCAAGGTTCGCGCTTTTAACCCATTCCCCGCAACCTTTAGCCATATCGCTGGCGACAGAGTTAAAGTTTGGGATGCAAGCCCCGTTGACGCAGAATCGGGCAAGGCGGCTGGCACTATTATTGATGCAAGCACCGCAGGCATCTTGGTTCAGGCAGGGGCAGGTCAGCTACTGATCACTGAAATTCAATTGGCCGGCAAGTCCAAAATGCCGGCATCTGAGCTATTAAAATCTAAGGCCGAGCTATTTGCTGCAGGCCAGAGTTTTGATCAATAGATGGCCAATGTTCGCGTGGTTGCTGCCGAAGCTATTGGCCAAGTTTTGCGCGGTCGTTCGCTAACGGCGGTATTGCCCAAATATAGCCAAAAAGTTGCAGATAACGATCAGGCGCTATTCAAGGAAATGTGTTTTGGCACTCTGCGCTGGTATCCGCAGTTACAAGCCATTGTGAACCACCTAATGTCTAAGCCAATCAAAGATAAAGAGCGCGAAATTCAGGCTTTATTAGCCTGTGGTATTTATCAGTTAATGCATATGCGAGTTGCCGATCATGCCGCCATCAACGAGACAGTAGCGGCAACGGTCAAATTAAAACGGCTGTGGGCTAAGGGCTTAGTTAATGCGGTACTAAGAAATTTTCAGCGTCAGCAGGAACAGATCGTCGAAAAACTATCGAAACGTTCTGACTATGCCACCGCTCACCCCGAGTGGTTTGTGAGCCGCCTGAAAAAGGCTTGGCCCGATCAAGCTGAAGAAATCCTAAGGGCGAATAACCTGCAAGCGCCAATGTGCCTGCGGGTCAATGCTAGCCGCTGCTCGCGGGACGACTATTTAAAACTGCTAGAAGATACAAATATTGGCGCCTCTGCCACCCAATATAGTGACTGGGGCATTTGGCTCGACAAGCCACAGGAAGTAACCGATCTTCCTGGCTTTGCCGATGGCCTAGTAAGTGTGCAGGATGAATCAGCCCAGCTAGCGGCCTCACTATTGGATGTTCAGCCGGGGCATGTAGTGCTTGACGCCTGCTGTGCCCCTGGTGGTAAAACCTGCCATATTCTTGAATCTGAGCCCGAGTTAGCCAAACTAACTGCCATTGACCTTGAACAGCCCCGCCTAGAACGCTGTAAGGAAAATCTTCAGCGCTTAAATTTACAGGCCAACCTAATTGCCGCTGATGTGGGCGCCATAGATCAGTGGTGGGATAACGTTAGTTTTGACCGTATTTTACTCGATGCGCCATGCTCTGCTTCTGGGGTTATTCGCCGTCATCCCGATATTAAATTACTGCGCAAAGATAGCGATATTAAAAACTTATCAAAAATTCAGGCTGAATTACTCGAAAAGGTGTGGAAAACTTTGCGTAAAGGGAGCATGCTTATATATGCAACCTGTTCAGTGCTACCGCAGGAAAATGACCAAGTGGTAGCAAAGTTTTTGGCAGCAAATAATGATGCCTCGCTAATTAAAATTGAGGCAGATTGGGGGAAGGCCACTGATTACGGCAGGCAGATATTCCCCTCGGCAAAAGGCGGCGATGGTTTTTACTACTCGTGGCTACAAAAAATAGCTGATAATGGCTGAAGACAGCCTAAAAGTGCAGAGCAATCATGAAAATAGTGATAGTAGGAGCGGGGCAGGTCGGCGCTACGCTGGCTGAAAATTTAGCACGAGAAAATAACGATATCACCATCGTGGATATCGATGCGAACGTCTTAAGGGCACTGCAAGACAGACTCGATGTGCGTACGGTTGTAGGCACCGGCTGCTACCCAGATGTTTTGGTGAATGCCGGCATAGAAGATGCCGATATGATTGTTGCTGTAACCCGTAGCGATGAAATTAATATTGTTGCCTGCCAGGTAGCATACTCACTGTTTCACACACCAACCAAAATCGCCCGCGTAAGATCGCGCAATTACAGCAACCCTGAGTATAAAAATAAACTGTTTAACGACAAGCATATGCCGGTCGACGTAATGATTACGCCCGAGCAGGTGGTCACTAATTACATCCAAAAACTGATTGAACAGCCCGGAGCCTTGCAGGTTTTGGATTTTGCTGATGGCGTTATTCAGCTGGTTGGCTTACGTGCGGTTGAAGACGGCCCCTTAGTCGGCCAAAGATTGCGTGCACTAAAAGAACATATGCCAGATATCGATGCCCGCGTTGCTGCTATATATCGTAAAGATGGTGCTATTTTCCCTACGGGCGACACCATTATTGAAGATGGCGATGAAGTATTCTTTATCGCCGCTAAGAAAAATATTCGCAAAGTAATGAGTGAACTTCGCCGCTTAGAAAAGCCCTATCGTCAGCTAGTGATTGCGGGCGGTGGCAATATTGGCTTCCGCCTTAGTAAGGCGCTAGAAAATGACTACAATATAAAAATTATCGAATTTTCCGATACCCGAGCAGAATTACTATCGGAGCAATTGAATAAAACAGTGGTGCTTAGAGGCTCAGCAACTGATCAAGAGTTACTACTTGATGAAAATATTGATAAAACCGACGTCTTTATCGCCCTGACCAATGATGACGAGACCAATATTATGGCGTCATTGTTAGCTAAACGCTTGGGGGCGCGCAAAGTAATGACGCTGATTAGCAACCCTGTATATGCTGATCTTATGCAGGGTGGTGAAATTGATATTGCCATATCGCCCCAGCAGTCAACGATTAGCTCCCTGCTTGCTCATGTGCGCAAAGGGGACACTGAAAGTGTGCATTCACTACGCCGTGGAGCAGCAGAAGCTCTAGAATTTGTTGTCCATGGCGACGAAAAAAACTCCAAGGTTGTTGGGCGCGCTATTGAGGATATTAAATCACCCCCTGGCGCAACACTGGCAGCGCTTGTTCGCGATGGCGAAGTGATTATCGCCCACCATGACACGGTCATTCAAAACGGCGACCATGTGATTGTATTTTTGGTGGACAAAGAAAAAACTAAAGCGGTCGAGAAGCTGTTCTCGGTTGGCTTTAGTTTCTTTTAGGAGATTAACCAAAGATGCATTTTGCCATTATTGCTCGGGTCCTCGGCATGCTACTGGTGATCTTTAGCCTCACCATGCTAACCCCTGTTGTAGTGGCGTTTATCTATGCTGAAAATACTAGTCCTACGTTTGTGCTAGCTTTTGCTATTACGCTGATTGTTGGCATGATCTTTTGGCTACCCTCAAGGCAGGCTCGCGGTGAGCTTAGAACCAGAGATGGCTTTGTGGTTACGGTGTTTTTCTGGCTAGTCCTCAGTTCCTTTGGGGCATTGCCACTGATGCTATCTGAAGCGCTACACCTAAGCTTTATGGACGCCTTATTTGAGTCAGTCTCTGGGCTGACCACCACCGGCGCCACGGTTATAGCCGGCTTGGACAATCTGCCCAAATCGATACTCTACTATCGCCAACAGCTGCAGTGGCTTGGCGGCATTGGTATCGTAGTTATTGCCGTAGCTATTTTACCGATGCTGGGCGTGGGCGGCATGCAAATATATCGCGCTGAAACCCCGGGCCCTATGAAAGATTCAAAACTAACCCCACGCATTACCGAAACCGCTAATGTGTTATTTAAAATTTATCTGTGCCTTACCATTGCCTGCGCCTTAGCTTACTGGGCTGCCGGAATGAGCGGCTTTGATGCTATTAGCCATAGTTTTTCCACGGTATCCATTGGCGGCTTTTCTACCCATGATGCCAGTATTGGGTTTTTTGATAATAGCGCCATTATGGCCATTTGTAGTTTCTTTATGATTATTGCGGGCCTGAACTTTGCGCTGCATTTTCACGCCTGGCATAGCCGCCGCCCTAGCATGTATTGGGCTGATCCAGAAGCAAGACTGTATTTATTACTATTGCTGGTGGGCGCAATTATTACCTGTTGCTATTTATATTACAGCGGCACCTTTGATCGCGATGAAAGTATTCGTCAGGGAGCCTTTCAGCTAATCTCCATTATGACAACCACCGGCTTTACCACCAGTGAATTTCATACGTGGCCAAGCTTTTTGCCCTTCTTTTTAATATTTTTATCGTTCTTTGGCGCCTGTGCCGGCTCTACTGGTGGCGGAATAAAAATTGGTCGCATGCTAATACTAGCTAAGCAGGGGCTAAGAGAAATTTATCGTCTGGTACACCCAAATGCCTTGCTGCCAATAAAAATTCGCAACCGAACCGTACCCACCCGAGTGGTAGATGCTATTTGGGCCTTTATGGGGGTGTATTTAGCGATCTTTTATCTGATGGTGCTGTTACTGTTAGCCACTGGCCTAGACTACGATACCGCTTGGTCTGCGACAGCAGCATCACTCAATAATCTTGGCCCAGGTTTAGGCGCAGTTGCCACCAACTATGGTGAGATTGGCGGCTTTGCTAAATGGGTACTATGCTGGGGCATGCTGTTGGGCCGACTAGAAATCTTTACCCTGTTAGTTTTATTTACCCCAACATTTTGGCGCAAATAAATTACTGCTGCCTTGCCTTATAAAATGCTTCTTCTGAGATCCCATGATAAGCCGTCGCTTGGCGTTTAAATTGTTCTATAGACTGCGCCACGCGCTGAGCGAACGCATTATCTTTGGTTAATTCATTAACCGCCTCAGCTGAAAGTTGTCGCAGACCCTGAATAACCTCGTCCGGCAACTTTCTTACTTCGACGCCATGCACATTGACTAGCTCTTCAAGGGCCATATTATTACGTGCGGTATATTCATCCAACATGTCTTGATTCACCGCACGGGCGGCCGTTTCAATAATCGCCTGTAAGTCGGCAGGCAATGATTCATAGGCGGGCTTATTCACTGTAAATTCAAGGGTAGGGCCTGGCTCATGCCAGCCGGGATAATAGTAATATTTAGCCACCTGATGAAAGCCAAAAGCAAGGTCATTATAGGGCCCCACCCACTCGGTGGCATCGATAACGCCGGTTTGCATGGCGGTATAGAGTTCACCGCCGGGAATATTCACCGACTCACCACCAGCGCGGGTAATCACATCGCCACCTAAGCCTGGGATGCGCATTTTTAAACCCTTAATATCTGCCATAGAGTTAATTTCGCGATTAAACCAACCGGCCATCTGCACGCCAGTACTGCCACCGGCAAAGGGCACCAAGTTAAATGGCGCATAAAGCTCGCGCCATAACTCAAGGCCGCCACCATAATGTAGCCATGCGTTCATTTCTTGGGCATTTAAGCCAAAAGGAATAGAGGTAAAGAATGCAGTTGCCTTATTTTTACCGGTCCAATAGTAAGCGCCACTGTGACCTATTTGTGCTGTGCCTTGAGAAACTGCATCAAATACCTGTAGTGCTGGTACTAGCTGACCTGCGCCATAAACCTTTATTTTGAGTCGGCCATTACTCATGGCTTCAACTTTTTTGGCAAAATTTTCCGGCGCCGTACCTAGACCAGGATAATTTTTAGGCCATGAGGTGACTAGCTTCCATTTGTAGACCTGCTGAGGCGCAACATTGTCCCCCTGAACCTGATTATTATCATTATCACCGCAGCCTGCTATGGAAAAAATCAGTACTGCACACAATAAAATTCGCATCTGTTAACCCTCAATTTATCACTGTATTTTCGTCTTAAATAGCAACTATATTGGCCGATGCCAATATTAGAATTTTAGTCCCTACCTCATCAAAGGCAATATGCACTCGCGCTCGCGGCCCATTACCCTCAAAGTTGAGGATAATGCCATCGCCATAAACGTTATGCCGAATCTGTTGCCCTAACTGGAACCCAGTTTCACTGCCCTCGTCGCTATGGCTAACGCCGGCATAGGTTGTAGGGCGAGATATACTGTTATGTAATCGTACCTCTTCCACCACATCTTTTGGAATATCACGAATAAAGCGCGACACCGAATTAAACGACTCTGTACCATAGGTAGAGCGCGTTTCTGCGAAGGTCATATAGAGTTTTTGCATAGCGCGGGTGATGCCCACATAAGCCAATCTGCGCTCCTCTTCTAAACGACCCGGCTCATCAATCGACATTTTATGGGGGAAAAGGTTTTCTTCCATACCGGCTAAAAACACCAAGGGGAACTCTAGGCCCTTAGCGCTGTGAAGCGTCATCAGTTGTACCGCGTCTTCATCTTGATCGGCCTGCCGATCGCCCGCATCTAGGGCGACTTGATCTAAAAACTGCGGCAATACCGCTGCTCCGCTATCCTCAGGCTCAAAGTTTTTGCAGGCATTGACCAGTTCTTCAAGGTTTTCCACTCGCGCTTGCCCGCGCTCACCTTTTTCACGGCGGTGCATATCCACCAAACCACTGTGCTGAATCGCGTTTTCGGCCTGCTCTGATAGCGGCAATTCATCCGAACCGCCACTCATTTCATTGATCAACACCATAAAACCAACCACTGCATTCGCCGCTCTGGCCGTTAGGCGCTTTTCTTCGACCATCCGCTTAGAAGCATCCCACAATGAGCATCCCGACTCTCGGCTAAGCTCGCGAATTTGCTCTAAGGTTCGATCGCCAATACCACGTGGCGGCACATTCACCACCCGCTCAAAAGCCACATCATCGTTGCAGTTAAGCATCATGCGTAAATAACAGAGGGCATTTTTAATTTCTAGGCGCTCATAAAAACGCTGCCCGCCATAGATGCGATAAGGAATTTCCGCCTGCAACAGTGCCGCTTCAAGAACGCGTGACTGGGCATTGGAGCGATAAAGAATTGCAGAATCCTCACGCCGATTACCCTCCGAGGCCCATGCTGCCAAGCGATCTGCAATATAGCGCGCCTCATCATGTTCATTAAACGCCGCATACAGCGCAATGGGCTCACCATCACCTGACTCGGTCCATAAATTCTTACCCAAACGATCGGCATTTTTGGCAATCACCGCATTGGCAGCTTTTAGAATATTTGATGTAGAGCGGTAATTTTGCTCTAACTTAATGGTTTCAGTGTCAGTAAAGTCACGCTCAAAACTTAAAATATTTTCTACCTTAGCACCACGCCAACCATAGATAGACTGATCGTCATCGCCCACAGCAGTAACATCACTATTGTTACCAGCAAGTAGTCGCAACCAGGCATACTGCACGGCATTGGTATCTTGGAATTCGTCGACCAAAATATGACCAAACCGCTGTTGGTAATGGGCCAATACCTCGGGGTTATTGCGCCATAGTTCTAAGACCCGCAACAGTAATTCAGCAAAATCAATAACGCCTAATTGCTCACAAAGCCGTTCATATTCGCGATAGATTCTGAGCATAGTCGCCATAAAGGGGTCGCCACTCTCTTGAATATGCGCGGCGCGTAAACCCTCATCTTTTTGCCCATTAATCCACCACTGAGCCTGCTTCGGCGGCCAGCGCTGCTCATCTAAATCCATCGCGCGCATCACCCGCTTAACTAATCGCAACTGATCATCTGAATCAAGAATTTGAAAGTTTTCGGGTAATTTAGCATCGCGCCAATGGGCTTTAAGCAGCCTATGGGCCAGACCATGAAAAGTGCCTACCCACATACCGCGCAATGAAATGCCCAAGAGGTTATCAATACGCTCCCGCATTTCGCGGGCGGCCTTATTGGTAAAGGTCACCGCTAAGATACCGTAGGGCGATACATTGTCGACTTGAATCTTCCACGCAATACGGTGAACAAGTACGCGAGTTTTACCACTACCGGCACCCGCCAGCACCAGCAGATGTTTTTTGTCGCTAGTGACGGCCTGCTCTTGAGCGGTATTTAATTGGTCTAAAACTGAGGTAACATCCATGGCCCTAGTTTAGCAAGTAAATGGCATAGATAGCGTTTTTGTTAATCAATTTAGCGCTTATTTTTTAACCTTTATTGCTGTAATTTAACTGCTAAGAGGCATTTTTTACTACAAAACTAGCAATTTTCGCCGATTTCTTGTAAATTTTTTACAAATAACACTTAGAAATTCAATCATGAAACCAGCCGAAATTACACAAACCATCAGTGACACCTTATCAACATTGCGCAAATCTGAGCGCAAAGTAGCCGATTTAGTACTTAAGGAACCCTTAAGTATTATCAATATGCGCATCGTTGATCTAGCTAAAAAGGCAGAGGTCAGCGAGCCAACGGTGGTGCGTTTTTGCCGCGCGGTAGGCTGCCATGGATTTCAAGATTTTAAGCTAGTACTGGCACAGCAACTAGCCTCAAGCCCTAGCTTCGGCAAAATTGCTGTTACCGATAGTGACTCAACCCGCGAGTATACTCATAAAGTTTTTGATTCAACCGTAGATACCTTGCTAAAAGTGCGGGAAAGCTTGGTGATGCATAATCTCGATGCCGCTGTAGAAGCCATCTATAAGGCAAATCGAGTAGAGTTTTATGGCTTTGGCTCATCCGCCGCCGTTGCCTTTGATGCGCAGCATAAATTTTTTCGCCTTCAGATTACCTCAGCGGCTTATTCAGACCCTCACCTGCAAAATATGTCCGCCAGCTCGCTAAAGCCCCAAGATGTGGTGATCGCTATATCCCAGTCAGGCCGCACTCAAACCCTATTAGACTCTATGGCACTGGCAAAACAATCAGGCGGCATAGTCATTGCTCTTGCCCCCAGTGGTACGCCAGTGGCGCAACAAGCGAGCATAGCCATTGAAGTGAATGCCACCGAAGATACGCAAATCTACACGCCGCTTTCCTCACGCATTGCACATCTGGTGATGATTGATGTGCTCGCCATTGGCGTGGCGCAAAAGAAAGGGCCCAAGCTGGAAGAACACCTACAACTTATGCAGGCAGGGCTATCTTCACTGCGTAGCCCTTAATCACCAACTAATAGATATACACCTTATCGAAACTGTCACTTGACGCAGTAGCGGCGCTACCCACCACTAGGGTATTACCATTGCCGCTTAGAGCAACAGATTCGCCAAACTGATCGTTTGAAACCGGATTTTTGGCCTTAATATAAGTTTTTTCTAGCCAAATACTATCATCACGCGTAAATATATACACCGCACCGGAATTTGAGCAACAATTAAGATCATTATCCTCAGCAAAATCATTACCGCTAATAATACCTTTTAAAGTATTATCCTCGTTCTTGGCACTCACTGCCAAAGTATTGCCATCGCCGCTTAGGCTGAGTCTATTGCCAAACCAATCGGAAGAACCTGCATTACTAGCCGTAATAGGTTGATTATTTTGCTGCCCCCAGGATGACTCGTTACGACTAAATACATAAACAGCACCAGTCGAACTGTTCCTTCCTACAGCGCCCACAGCTAAGGTATTACCATCATTGCTTAGGTCAACTTTCGTGCCAAATACATTTTGTTCTGCCGCATCATAAGCCTTTAAATATTTCTGTAGGGACCATTTGTTGCCATCGTCACGAGTATATACATACACCGCGCCTGTTGAAGCTCCGATAGTATCCCCGAAATCAGGCGCTCCTACCGCTAGGGTTTTGTCATCGCCTAGGCTAATTGAATGGCCAAAATGATAGCCTGCATCTGTATTAAAGGGCTTAACGAAGGCTTGTTGCGACCATTGTTCTGTAACATCGTCAGTAGAACCAAATGTATATAGATACACTGCACCAGAATCTAGCGCAAGATCATTAGAGATGGTATTGTGATAAACACCCGCTGCATAACTGTCTTCTTTATGAGCGCCTACTGCTAGGTAAGTGCCGTCTGCATTTAAACTAACCTGATAACCAAAATTATCGTCTTTGCCTGTATTGCCAGCCTTGATATAAGCCTGTAGTGACCAGTCATTATTGTCGCGTTTATAGATATACACCGCACCTGAGTTTTTTGAACTATTATTGATACTAGGTTGTTCAGAAATACCTACATTAGAAGCGTCTTCCATATAAGCACCCACCGCTAGAATATTGCCGTCAGTACTTAGGCTAACTGACCTGCCAAAATAATCACCTGCGTCTGCATTATCCGCCTTAATATAGGCCTGTATCTCCCAGCTATTATCTTCCTTGCGCTTATAGATATACACCGCACCAGAATCTGTCGCGCCGTCTTGGTCTTGCGCATCGTCAATTGCTTGTGCGCCGTCACTACTATTTGTAACACCTATTTTATTACTAGAATCTTTATAGGCT
>CALKMW010000036.1 GCA_938092205.1 uncultured Pseudomonadales bacterium | reverse complement strand
GGCCACACTGGAAGAAGCCAGCGTAAATCAAAACATTATTCCTTTTACTGACTTCCTAGCAGGGTTAGTTGATACAAGCTAAAACTTAACAAGCCACTTGGTATACAAGCGTAGCGGGCGATAAGAGCACTTATCGAATACAAAAACTGCCTATTTTACTGTTAGTTAAGATATTTCGTTCTGCAAAAATACATATATATTGATAATTATGATATTAAGCGTAATTTCGGCAATTCATATACAATTCAGCTCTATATTAATATATCCACAACCCAATATGATACACTGTGCCTACTTACAGAGGCGTAGGTAAATATATGCAAACCGGACCAGTTACAAAACGCGGGAAAACCAAATCCTCAAAGAACGCCATAACTCACGGCCTGAGTTCAACTCGTCTTATCTCAGACGATGAAAAAGCTTTATACGACCAAACTGTAGAATCACTCAACGATGAATACAAGCCGCAAACCTTCACTGAGAAAATTCTAGTCGAAAGAGCCGCAACCCACTACGTTCGACTTATTCGTGCCACCAATGCTGAAGCAGCATGCATAGAGCGCGAAGGCATCGCCTTAATCAATAACTTACCTATTCAAGAGACCTTTGGCTTATCTGATGATCAGACAGCAGCCTATGCCATCGCTTTTTCAAAAGGCCAATTAAATTGTAATAATGAATTGGATAAAGATAAGCAACTAGCAGCCGAAACAGTTTTCCGCGACATAATCAATGTTATCTCACAAGGAGGGCTTCACGACATAGAAATTCTACACAATACAGAACGTGCTTTAGGCATAGTCTTCACAAGCATGGCTAACAACGGCGAATGCTCGATTGAAGAACTTTTTGACGGTCGCTTCTCACCTGAACAACTTATTCAATCAGTACTTAACTTCGGAAAAGAATCACCAGGCCACTACCCAGGCAACGCAAATCATAGAGGTAAAAAAATAAAACCTCATTTGCTACTTGAGGACTTGCAAAAGGAGATAGGTGAGCTGGTGATTGCAAGACAAATCCATCCGTATGTAAGAAAGCTAGAACAACTCAGCGAGCACCTTGGGCCAGCCCTTGCTGGAGATTTGGATAAAATAAATCGGCATTTAACCAATGCAGACAGGCAGTTTTCCAAAGCCCTTGGCGAGCTGCGCCATGTCATCACAGAGCGAAAAAGGCAAGAAGCAATTAATCCTCCTGCTTAATATGCAGCATCACACCGGGATTCTTTTCAGGATCACCCAAAAACTCAATACCCGCTGATTCTAAAGCTCTCTTTATTGCAGAAAGTGTCTTGATACTTCCTTCCGGTACTCCCTCTTGCACTTCGTATCTTTTAACTGTTGCACTCCCAATAGAAGCAGCTGCAGCTAACTCTAAAGCAGACCAACCCAACAGAGATCTTGCAGCGCGCATTTGGCTTGACGATACCATTTGAATCCTATATGATTCTTTTTGAATCATTTATTAAAGTAAATTAATCTACCTAGGAAGACTATCATGATTGAAGAACTTTTCGAAAAGTTTAATGGTGCATTCGCTCCTAACACCATTCGAGCATACAGATCAGATTTCAATGATTTTCAAAACTGGTGCTCCTCAGAGGGATTAAATGAACTTAAGTGCACAGACAAACAGGCTGGTGACTACGTTAACCATCTTGCTCTATACAAATCACCCGCGACCATTCGCCGCCGGATAGCCAGCCTAACCAGCATATTCAACTTACTCGAACTTAATAACCCCTTTATTAAGCCTGAAGTGACTTTAGCGATCAAACGCATGCATCGGCAAAAAGGCAATGTCCAACGCCAAGCAGAACCCTTAACGAGAGAGCTGCTAGACAAGATGCTTTTAACTTGCCCCAATAACGTTAAAGGGATTCGCGACCAAGTACTCCTCTTGCTAGGATATGAAACTATGCGTCGCCGTTCAGAACTTTGTTCCTTCAGGTTCAGTGACATTTCATTATTACCCAACGGAAAGTCATCCATTAGACTAAACTTTTCAAAAACTGATCAATTTGGCCAAGGAAAGCTTATCTCAATCTCAGGGAACTTACATAACCTATTAACAAAGTGGCAAGCAATAACAAATGACAACGGCTATATCCTGAGAGGAGTTTACAAAGACTTTTCTATATCTAGCAGCCTGTCTCCTGCAAGCATAAACCGTATCCTAAGAGACCTTCAGCACACAGCCAAAATCAGGCTTCCCCACGATTTTTCTGGCCATTCATTTCGCGTAGGAGCTGCGTTAGACATGCTCAACGATGGTTATTCACTAGAACGCATAATGCTAAAAGGTGGCTGGAAGAGCGAATCTACTGCTATCCGCTATCTTAGAACCTGGCAATGTTAGCTTCACCTCAAATACATGGCCTATCAGTATATTGTTGTATTCTTTTTGAGTAACCACATGGCATATTCTTGTGCGTTGAGGTGCACTAATTTGGACGTTACCGCTTCCTCTAATTCAAACCACCTCCACTTTGAGTGCTGGTGGCTGGGCCCATTTGGGAGCGAAGACAATTCCTCAACATTATCGATTGCTATACAATGTGGCAAATTCACATAATGCGTACCAATTGCATCAGAAAAAGCACTATCCTCATAAATGTGATCCCAAATTCCCATTAATACCAAGTCGGTTGAGTCTAGAAGGTCTTGCCCTATTTCAGTTAGAAAAATTCGTTTAATTGCTTCATGAATTTTTTCATTTTTGCGAATACGTCCTCCAGGTGTAAACCAGTACCCTTTGGCAGGTGAGTTTGAGCGTTTGCCTAGCAGGATCTTTGATCCGCTTTGTATACAAAAATCTACAGAAACTAGTGGCAGTGAAGCTACAGCATTACAAAAATCTTCCTCAGATAACTCCATAAGTCTATTCCCACTTGTTTAGTCCCCTCGTAACAAGCATGCTTAACTATGTCTTCCAAAACATTGAAGCACCTCAATTACAATTAGTTAAAAAACTGTGTAACCTTTCTAATATTTTTGAAAATGATAGTTAAGATTCCGCCAACATGATTAGCCTTTACTATCTCATAGTCTTCACTAGATTTAATTATTATATTACTTAGCTTGGAGTTACTTATTCCTCCAGTCTGCATATTAACAAGTGGTTTGTTTATATAAACAGGTTGTGTTTCAGCTATAAAGCAACGTAACAAAAAATCATAATCTGCAGAGATTCTATAGCCAATATTATAGATTCCTAATTTATCAATTAAAGACTTTCTAACAAATACGGTTGGGTGAGGAGGCATCCAACCGTATTTCAGTTTAGAAGGTTTGTACTCCCCTGAGATCCATTTTCTTACGACATTTTGTGAATCTTTAGCAACATAGTTTAAATCACCATAAACAAATTCTACTGACTCATCTAAGAACTCATCCATTACCCTTTGTAATACATCCGAATCATAAAACCAGTCATCAGAGTGAAGTAAGCCAATAACGTCTCCCGAACAAGCTCTTATTCCTTTATTAATCGCATCATAAATCCCAGAATCTGGTTCAGATATTAATCTATCATTACTACTCATTAATCCGACAATAATATCCTGAGTAGAATCAGTAGATGCGCCATCAATAAAAACCTGCTCTTTATTTATATAAGTCTGTTGGTTATAGCTTTTAATACACGACCCAATAGTATCTTGACGATTATAAACAGCCGTAATAATAGATACCTTCAATGGTTCTTTTTTAGCTTCTTCCATATAAGTCTTCCAAACGCTCTATGTCGTCCTCACCTAAATAGCTACCTGATTGTACTTCTATCAAATGCAACATGGTATCGGTGTTATTAGCTAAACTGTGCACGGAAGTTTTCGGGATATAAATAGAGCTATTAGCTTCCAGAACATACTCTGCTCCATCTAGGTGAACGGTGGCAATCCCTGCTACTACTACCCAATGCTCAGCTCTTTGCTTATGACGCTGCAGGCTTAGCTTAGCCCCTGGTTTCACGGTAATGCGCTTCACCTGATAGTTATTACCTATATCAATGCTGTCATAGCAACCCCAGGGGCGAAACACTTCGCGGTGATGCTCTATTTCTTCCCGGTCTTTTAAGCGGCCAACAATGTCTTTCACATGTTGAGAATGGGACAAATCAGCCACCAGCAGAGCATCCTTTGTTTCGACTATTGCCAAGTTTGTCACACCAAGGGTAGCCACCAGTTTATTATCGGCCTGCACCAAGCAGTTTTGGGTGTTAATGGCTTCAACATCCCCCAAAAAAACATTGCCATTGGCATCGGCGCGGTTAGCTTCTTTTAAAGCAGCCAAGTCGCCCACATCACTCCAACCACAGTCCATTGGCACCACCGCTGCTTTTTTGGTGTGCTCCATAATGGCATAATCAATGGATATATCCTGGCATAGGTTAAACTCAGCTTCAGGTAAACGCACAAAATCTAAATCGCTAAAGCTGTTGTCTACCACCTTTTCGCACTGGACTAACAGCCCAGGGCAAAACTGTCTTGCCTCTTCTACCAATACACTAGGCTTGGCGATAAACATGCCACTATTCCACAGGTAATCGCCACTGCTTAGGTATTTGTTGGCCACGGCTAAGTTGGGTTTCTCTACAAAATCGGCCACCAGATAACCTTGGGACAGTTCAGTACCTTGACGAATATATCCATAGCCCGTGCAAGCGAAGGTGGGCGTAATGCCTAGTGTCACGACCATACCGCTGCAAGCTAGCGCATGAGCTTTTAGCAAAGCTTCGGTAAATGCTGCTTCATTAGCAATAGCATGATCGGCTGCTAACAACAACATAGGGTGGTCATCACCTTTGGCTAACAAACGCAAAGCGGCTACCAACACGGCTGGTGCCGTGTTACGCCCACAGGGCTCCAGCACCACATCAAACTCACCAACCTGCACTTCAATAGCTCGCATCTGTTCGGCGGCTAAAAAGCGATGATCCTGATTGCAGATAATCTGGCCACTAGCAAGGTCCAGGTTTACAAGGCGCAGGCTGGTCTGCTGCAACATAGAATGGCCCGCTTCGTTGCCAAGCAAGGCCTGGAACTGCTTAGGCATAGACGCTCGTGAAAGAGGCCATAAACGGCTGCCTACACCACCTGCCATAATAACTGGGTTAAAAATTTGCTTTTCCATAAGATGATTTAACCATTGCTAAATCTAACCCCACTAGGTGATCAGATGTTAAAAACTTTAAGTCTAGTCTAGTTTACTTAACTATAAGAACAGCACTTTGCCAACTATACAACTAGCTTCTCTTACTAATTATGCCTGGCGAAGCTGCTGTTCATTTTCAAGGAACCAAGCATAGGTATTTGCCAAACCATCTGCCAAGCTAACAGAATACTGCCAACCTATATGCTTTAAACGTTCAACCGACAGCAGTTTGCGTGGCGTACCATCTGGCTTGGTGGTATCAAATACTAACTGGCCCTCAAAGCCTACCACCTGCGCCATGGTTTCAGCCAGCTCACGTATCGTGCAATCGACACCCGTGCCCACGTTAATGTGTGAACACATTGCATCGGGTATGGCTCTATCAAATTCATCCTTAGGTAAACTCATAACGTGTACACAAGCGGCTGCCATATCATTAACGTGCAAAAACTCACGCATAGGTTTACCTGTACCCCACACTACCACCTGCTTATCCTGATTGACTTTTGCTTCATGAAAGCGCCGCATCATGGCAGGAATCACATGGGAGTTTTGCGGGTGAAAGTTATCATTAGGGCCGTAAAGATTAGTAGGCATCACAGAGCGATAGTCCACACCATATTGACGGTTATAAGACTCACACAACTTAATCCCCGCTATTTTTGCAATAGCGTAAGGCTCATTGGTGGGCTCTAGCTGCCCTGTCAACAACGAAGTTTCTTGAATGGGCTGCGAAGCCAACTTAGGGTAAATACACGAGCTACCCAAAAAAAGTAACTTCTTAACGCCATTGTTGTAAGCCGAGGTAATAACATTATTTTGAATCTGCAGATTCACAGCAATAAACTCAGAGGGGTAAGTGTTATTGGCATGAATGCCACCCACCTTAGCTGCTGCCAAATAAACCTGGTTGGGTTTATTTTTGGCAAACCACTGCTCTACAGCGTGAGCATCGGTTAAGTCTAGCTCATTGCGCGAAGCCATTAACAATTCAACACCGTCACACTTCTGTAGCTGCCGCACTATAGCAGAGCCCACCATACCCCGGTGGCCTGCAACAAACACTTTGTTCATGACTTAACCTTAGTTTTCACGAGCCACAGGCACTTTATAGCCGTGGGCTTTCAGTAAGGCCTTTTGGCGGGCTTGATCTAAATCGTTGGCCACCATTTCAGCACACATTTCTTCTACGGTGATTTCTGGCACCCAGCCCAACTTAGCTTTTGCCTTGACAGGATCGCCTAATAGGGTTTCCACCTCCGCAGGGCGGAAATAACGTGGGTTCACTCGTACAATAACATCGCCTACTTTCAAGGCTGGCGCTTTATCACCCTCAATGGCAGCGACTGTGGCGATTTCTTCTACACCCTCACCAGAGAACTCTAGCTCCACGCCCAATTCTTGGGCAGATAAACGCACAAAATCCCGCACGGAAATCTGCTTGCCCGTGGCAATAACAAAATCTTCAGCTTCATCTTGCTGTAGCATCATCCACTGCATGCGCACATAGTCTTTGGCATGGCCCCAATCCCGAAGGGCATCCATGTTACCTAAATATAAGCATGGGTCTAAACCCTGGGCAATATTGGCCAAACCACGGGTAATCTTACGAGTAACAAAGGTTTCACCACGGCGTTCGGACTCGTGGTTAAACAAGATACCATTACAAGCATACATGCCATAAGACTCACGGTAGTTCACCGTAATCCAATAAGCATACAGCTTAGCAACGGCATAAGGCGAGCGGGGATAAAAAGGCGTGGTTTCTTTTTGCGGTACTTCCTGCACTAAACCATACAATTCAGAGGTAGAAGCCTGATAGAAACGAGTTTTCTTCTCTAGACCCAAAAAGCGAATCGCTTCCAGAATGCGCAAAGTACCCAAGGCATCCACATCAGCTGTGTATTCTGGCGATTCAAAAGAAACCGCTACGTGAGACTGAGCCGCCAAGTTATACACCTCATCTGGCTGCACTTCCTTGATAATACGAGTAAGGTTAGAGGAGTCTGACAAGTCACCATAGTGTAAATAAAGGGTTTTATTGCCTATACCCGCATCTTCAAATAAATGATCAATACGATCGGTGTTAAAGGACGACGAGCGGCGTTTAATGCCGTGTACTTCATACCCTTTTTCTATGAGGAACTCGGCAAGATAGGACCCGTCCTGGCCGGTTATACCGGTAATTAGCGCTTTCTTTTGTACCATTTCACTACCTTTTTTACAATTATAAATATATATACAGTATTTTAAATACGTAACATTTAGAGGATTCTTTTATTACACCAAACTATGAAGATTAAGATTGAAATTTCCACTTACTGAGATGCGTTTGAACGGTTTTAAATAAACAATAATCATCAATTAGCGATCGTTTACATTCACGTGTATTATAACCGTTTTATATTAGCTCAAATTATGATCAGTCTGCCTAAATTGAATATTCTCAACAAATTCGTCGACAGGTTCGTAATAGTGTTACGCGTGATTACCTTATACCTAGAGATCGCTTAATTTGTATGATGTGAGCCTCGACAGAAATTTTGTCTATCACTGAAGACCTCGTCTGATCTTTCAACATCTTAATCTCATCACTCGATTTACCAGCAAAATAAAACAATTTATGTGCTAACGCATCACTATCCTTGTTATCAACAACATAACCATTTATTCCATTTGAAATAAGCTCGGAGCAAATCCCCATATTAAATGCAATGACTGGAATTCCTGACATCAATGACTCACTAACCATCATTGGGCCTGTATCCTCAATTGATGTTGAAACATAAACATCTGAAGATTGATACATCATATTTAACTCTGCGTCAGAGTTTGCATAATCCAGTCTTTCAATCTTAAATGGTATTAATGAATCTACATGGTCTGTATATGGGCCAGGTAGAACTACAATTGGATCCAAAAGCTGCTCTTTGGAACTTCGTATCAGAACTTTCAGTTTAAACAATGCTTTTACAAAATACTTGAACCCTTTTCGTTCATCGTTAATATTAACAGCACCAAATAATATTCTGATCGGCACAGCATCTGAATCGTCCTTATTTCTAAAGAAAGGCTTGAAAACATCACTATCTATTGGGAGACATGCTGAATGAATTGCTTGAAATGGTATAGCACTAGATTGTATTTGTTTTCTAACCCAGTCGTTAGACGCTATTGCTTCAATCCCCAATGTTTCAACAACATCGCATTTTCTTCGAAAATAGTTAGCAGCAGAGCCACGATGTAAATATTCAGCAGGACATTTTACACAACCACACTTATATTCCCGACATTCCCAAGCAAAGTGACACCCTCCAGTTAATAAAGCCATATCCATAGCATACCAATATACCTTGCAGTGAAACCGCTTTTTTATAGCTACCATATCTTTGAGCGATATAAAGTCGGCAACCCAATGAAAGATAACTATGTCTGGATTTAAACCTAAGGCCTCGATCTCATTAACGATATTATAATATGATCTATCTGATACACTAAACATATTATATTTTTCCCTGTAATTAAGTTTTCTTTGAATAACTTTAACTACTTTGGAGAATTTTAATTTAGTAGGCCTAGGCTCTAGAGCATGTGTCTTGTTACTTTTAAGGTCAGAAAAGCGTGTTAGAAAAACAGAATTTAAACCTGACTTCAGCATACTCTCATGGATCCGATTTGCCGCTATGCCAGCCCCACCAAAGTCTTGTGTTGACAGATGCAGAATCAGTTTTTTAATCATTTCACTGAACCTTAGTTTTCGAATCAATTGAAATGCGAGCGTGACGAACCATATAATTCATACAATAGACCTTTTATATATTTAATAGCTCTAGCTTTTCTTGACATCTTTTTTAATGCTGTTTCGACTTTAATACGTGTTTCTGAACTTAAAGTAAGAGATTCAATAGGAGGAAGTACAATTCTATTAACACTGGTAAGTAAATTTCTTTTTTGTAAGGAATTAAGACCTAATGAACCATGAGTACCGCTTCCGTCAAACCCTTTATTCACAACCAAGGACTCAGGAGGATATACTGCGATTTTTTGAAATTTGAAAGTATGTAAATAAAACAGAATAGCCCATGAGCTAACTTTTCCTTTTATTTGCTTCTTTAATATTCTGCTGAATGAGTAAGAATTATTGTAATCAAAAAGATATAAATCCAATGCAGTAAGATCACTAGTTAAATCAGTATTGAGAGTCAATGAAACGAACTCGTCCCATCGATCTTTCCAGGTTCCCCAGCCCCAAGAGTTAATAAAAGGCAAAGAATAGGCCGAGTCACTTCCTGTAGAAACATGTGAGTACGCAGAAATCTGAACAACGATTTTTTCATCTTTATATTTTTCAAAAGCGTTAACAAAGAACTCACCAAATCCGGGCCTAACTTCTAAATCATCTTCAAGAATTATAGCTTGCTCGTGCCTTTTAAACACTTCCGTTACACCAAGGATAATTGAAGACTTGAGGCCTATATTGATGGGCTGCTTATTGCATTCAAATTCTTCTTCTTTTAGTAGCCTTTTCGAGATACTCAATATTTCCAACATTGAAGAATCATCAGAAGAAAAGTTAGGCCCGTCAATAAAGACATACCACTTATATTCTTTTCCTCTCAACTCGGCCAACGCGGACGTTAGTGTTGCCTCAAAATGCTTTGGTCGATTATATGCAAATAAAACAACGGCGGTCTGTAAATTAATCAATGTAACACCTTAACAACTTAATCATATTTATTCAGTATGCATAACTATTGCGTTTATTTTCAAATGAAGTTAAACAAATAATAACTAAAATAAACCAAAATCCTTCGGATGCAACTAGCGCACCTGAAAACATACCGGCCACAAAGAAAAACAAATAGAGATTGACCAATGTATTAACCAGAACTCGAGAAAATCCTGAACGTCTCAACTGGTATAATTTGATGACAACTAAAGCATTTAATAGCAAATAGATAAAAAAACCTAAGATACCAGTTGCCATTAAAACCTCTAAAATATGATTATGCGGGTAGAA
Organism: uncultured Pseudomonadales bacterium; assembly: GCA_938092205.1. Taxonomy (GTDB): domain Bacteria; phylum Pseudomonadota; class Gammaproteobacteria; order Pseudomonadales; family Porticoccaceae; genus HTCC2207. The sequence goes on along the minus strand of CALKMW010000036.1, from coordinate 7,604 downwards.
TTTGTATGTTCTCTCAACGATCAAGTCTCCTATAATTGGGCTACTGTAAAACTGATTTAAAGCTCCATTAAAAAGCTGAAATCGTATTTGAGCACTTTGATCCACGCTTGACCCCATTTTTGAATAATTGTCGATGAGATTAAAATCTGGTAAAAGAAACGACAAAATGAACATAGTAAAATATAACGTAACTGAGATCAAAATAGGAATAATAATCATATTTTTTAATTTAAGGCTGGCAAAAACATCAATTAACAGCACTACACAAAGTGAAACGAGAGCACCTCTAGAGCCGGAGAGTAAAACACCTACACCACCAATAAACATTGCAAAATAGTAAACGTTAACTGGTCGAGCTTTAAGTTGGGACAGTGCATAAGCAAGTAAGAAAAGAACTGCGGAATATTTACCAAATGAAATAGGATTAATACGCTCAGTTGCTAATCGCACGCCCCACAACGATTCTAACATTATAACTTGATACGTAGAGACTATAATTATTAGAACAACTCCGACTAATAAAATGTAAAACCCTCTGGTAAATATTTTTACTAAATCTTGACGATCATAAGACATCATCAACGAAAACAATGGCACTAAAACAAAACCATACCCATAAATGAGGTAACTAATAAAAGTATCATCTCCTAAATATTTTGACTGGAAAGTTACATCATAAAAAAACCTTAGACTATATATACACCAAAATAAAATTAACGTACTCAAGGCCATTTTTCCAACCGCTGTAATGCGAAGATTATTTTTGTAAAAAACAATGACAGTAATAAAAAAGAGAGAAGAAACAACAACTAAAAATCGATACAGTATCGACAAATAACCTACTTCTGAATCGGGAAATATAAGGTCAGATAGTGGCGCCATCAAACAATATCCAAATAAAGCAAAGGCCACATGGTAATAAAACAAATTCTTTATAGACACATGTACAGTATAAGTTTTCATAATAGGAATTAAATAAATTATTTACCTATAACCAGGGTTTTCAATTTATATAGTGCAGCTAGCAACATTGCCTTCAACCCAAAGCGAGAATAAACCAACTGATATTTTTCTTTCCTCTTTGTGAAATTCGCTTTTGAACCGATCCCATTGGGCTCTGTTTCTGATATAATTTCATCTAAATAAAAAATATCCTCTGGCGATGCTAGATAATAATCAGCAACAAAACCAAAATCTCCATAAAGCACTATCCCCACGTCATACTTGATATCTAGTCTTCTTTTAAACAGCATAGATTGGTGACAGGCATGAATTACCCCTAATTTTAAACTGTGTATCGATTTTGCTTTACAAACAACACCATTTTCTACTTTATTTCCATAAATTAAATTAATTGTACCACACAGTATCTTACTAGGTATTTTATTAAGAATTTTTGAGTCATAAAATATGTCTCCTGAATTCATAAATATGAGCCAATCATTTGTAGCCAAATCGATACCTTTATTCATAGCATCGAATATCCCATCATCTGTTTCATATATCCATTTATCAATATGATGTTTATTATTATTAATTACATTTAAACTTTTGTCATTTGAGCAACCATCTATTACTATTAATTCAACATCTTCCTTAGTTACTTCCTTTAATTTTACTATATTACTAATAGTTTTATCCAAGCCGGATTCGTTGTTGTAGTTAACAGTAATAATACTAAATGACATGATCACTTTCGCTTTATAAACATACGAATAGAGTTAATTATATTAACTGAATTGTAAATAATTTTGAAAATAATTTTCCCAGATTTAGTTTTCTGTGACATATATAGATTTACAAAAGTTAAACTTTTTAAATAATGAAAGTTCAATTCATTATGAATCAACGGTTTAAGACCGTGTTTAATAACTAAATTAGTCAATATGGATTGATCATAACGATGTCCTTTAGACGCAAAGGAGGAGCCAGATGAAACATACTTGTCACTTACTACCTTTAAATCTAAACAATAGCGAAGCCATTCATTCAATATTATTTTATTCGTAGCATTTACTTTCCATGCAGAAATAACAGCTTCAATTTGTGGACTCTCAAAAAACTCCGGAGTCGCACAATCCATATTTATAAAACATGATTCATGTGTCCACTGTTGATTCGTACCATGCACAGGAACACTCACGCCCGGAAAAACCTGATGTTCAAACGCGTAGTTAACTACCGCCGTTGGCCGCATAAAATTTTTATAACGGAGGCCTGCTCCACAATCTTGATACAATACAATGTCGCCTTCTTGTGCATCTTGAAATGCCTTCAATATACACCAAGGCTTCCATGCCCAGTACCCAGCTCCTACGTTAGCATCAAATATCTTATGATTGTTCCGGTATATTTGCTCTTTCTTTAAATCAACATCAGTTAAGAAAATATTCAATCGGGGGCGAATAAATAGTTTGACAAAAATCTTGTTCCATCTAATGTTTTTCTTATATGGACCTGAAGCATAAGTCACAAATATTATATTATTCATAATAAGCTGGTTTAAACAAAAATAAAAAAACTATAAACCTACATATTAGCATTGGAATTAAAGCATCAGTAAGATAAAAATATTTATAAACAAATAAAATTGATGACGAAATAATTACATACATCAAAGCCTCCATCAAGAGCACCTTGCCTATTAGGGAGAAACGACCTTTTCCCATTAATATTACAATCGGCGCTTGTGCTAAAGAGATCATTAAAAAATATAACGCTGAGTAATTAATCTCTTGGAGTGTAAGTATTTCTGAATCACCCAACCATAGATTGAATAATTCTTGACCATATGCATACGACAAAATGTAGTTTAATAAGCCTATCGTAAAAAATCCGACTCCTATAACTATTTTGCTTTTTAATAACCAATATCTGTCACCAAATTTTTTAGCCTGAGTAATCAAAGGCCAGATAATTGGTTGAATTGTAGCAAATACTGTTCCTAGTATTAGTAAGTATCTAAAAACAATCTCTAACCTTGCTGATTCAGATAAATCATTTATTCCGAGTAGCAACAAAGAATAGGATTTAACTAGAATAACTGAAAGTTGAATGAATAAGTTTGCCCCTAGAACTGAAAATACCACCTTGTATATTCTAATCTTTGGCTTTACTATAACCAAATTTCTAAATTCAAAATATTCTTTTCTTAGAGAAACAAAGTTGTAAAGTTTAGTTAATAAAAGAGGAAAGTAAATAACCAATACGGCTGTGAATACATGATCAATAATTACTATATTGTTATTAGAGATGACATATATTAGAGCAACAGTGATAAAACTCGCCAGCATTATAAGAAAATTATTAACATATTGCTCGTGGCGACCTTGTCGAACTGAATCCGATAGACCTAAATTAACTATAACAACCGAAAAAATAAATACTGCCACAATGCTATAATTATGAGACGAAAGCTCCTCACTATAGAAAACTGCTATTCCCAAAAATATGAAAATAAGTACGCAACTTAGAGCCATTACTATTTTTTGACTAGCCGCAACAACCATTGAAATCTTTTCTAGTGATTGTTCCGCTGAAATAACTCTTGTTATATAAGGGCTCAATCCGCTATTGAGCAAATTGACCCAACCTACTATAGACATTAATATAGAAAGAAAACCAAAATTATTTTGACCCAAGTAGCTAAGCAGTATTGGTAATGACAGTACTTGATATACAAACCCTACCCCTTTAGAAAGTATAGAACTATACACTCCTCTATATATAGATCTATGACGTATGTTTTTCATCAATTGCTCATTACACTATTAATTACTTGGCAGGTTTCAATAACGTTACGATTGCAGGACGTATACATTCGAGAGGACTTCAACATCATACTAAACATATTGACAAACTGATCATCTTCTCCAATTTCTAAATATTTAAATTCAAAACCATTAATAATTTCAACATTTGTTTTAAAATCACTCGGCTTCGAAAAAATGCGACTAAATGTATACTTACTATCACTTGTCTCCATTGTTAACTCATTTGTATAAGGTAAACCAATACCCCATTCTGCTATACAATAAAACTCGTCATATTCAAAAACTGCCATACCGGTTAAATCAACATCAAAGCCAGGCTCAAATTTCTTAACCGAATGAATTTGTTTTGGTGTACCAAATAAATTAATAAAAATTGAAACAGGGTAGTAACCAACATCCAAAAGAGCGCCACCACCGATCGTTTTTTGATAACGGATATCACTCTTTTTTAAATGTGGTATTGCAAATTTTGCATGAACTGTTTTTATATTATTATCAAGTTCTTTGACAAGATCTTTTAAATAAGAATATTGCTTATGGTATTTGTATACACATACTTCATGGAGCATACATTGCTGTCGTTCAGCTAGTTCAATCAATTCCTGCGTTTTATCCAAACTATCAGTTAACGGTTTTTCACATATGACATGCTTTCCTGCCTCGAGTGCTTGCTTTACATATTCATAGTGCAAAGCAATTGGTGTCGAAATATAAATCCATTCAGCCGTATCCGAATTTAATTCATCTATTTGCTTTATTGCCACCGAGTATTGCTGAGCTACCTCCTGATATTTATTGGTATCGCGCACATAAATACATTCTATATAGACATCTTTAATTCTATTCAATGCTGGTAAAATATTTTTCTTAACATGATTACCAAAACCTATTATTGAAATAGTACTCAATTTATACCCCTGATAAAATTCCACGTATGTGCGGTGCAATAATAGCATTTTCTTCTGAAACAAGAGTTTTCAATTGGTGTAAAGAAACCCATCTAAATCGGTCTGACATAAGCGAAAGTTCAGTGTTTTCGTCATACTCTATTAGCATAGACCGGTTGCGCTTATTAAACAAACGCCCTCCATCTTCCGATGTCCACTGGTCCATAATCACGGTCACTGGATGATCTTCAGGATTTAAAAACAAATAGCTATAATTGGTTGTAGAACCTTTGTGCGCACGCTTTAGATTACTAAAAGTTGCCTGCACGGTAGTGCTTATTTGAACTATGTTGTAATTACCTGGCTCTTCTTTTGCTTCAACCAAGTAGTGCGGAACCCCATCAAATCGTTTACGTAATAGACCTAAAATCCCTCCATCAAAACCTTGTTGAGTTAAAAAAGGTTGGTCCCAACCAACCGTAACCTCCCGTGTAGTAGTTCCTGTAATTCTGTAGCCCTCAACCCGGAAAAACTCACTGGATGAATGGCAAATAGATCCAGTTTCGATGTCAAGAGACCACTCCTTGCATTCACTCAAAGGGATCCGCTCCATTTTCATAGTCGATTTGTTTACAATAGCGTAATACCAATCTATCAATTCTTGTTTTGAGCCAAATAGACTATGATCTTTCAAAGATTCAAATTTAAATTCAGAGAACTGATCCAGCTCGTAACCTAGCTCAGTTAAAAATAACAAATATTGCTCTAATTGCATTTTATAATTCATTTTCGAATAGCCCCAACATTCTTCTTGAACAAATCGTAATCACGCACTACGTTGTCAAACTCGTACTCTCTGTCACAAAGTACCACCATTAAACTCCCCTCTGAGAAGTGATGCATTTCACGCCATACTTTTCCGTCAAGCCAGACACCCGAGCTTTGTGGCGTCATTTTGTATTTTTTTATCGTACTTCCATTATCTAAAATAAGAGTAAAAGATCCTGACATACAAAATACAAACTGTTTAAGGTCCTCGTGAGCATGAAATCCCCTTGAAACATTGTCTTCAAGGTCGCATAAATAAAATACACGTTTAACTTCAAAATCAATTTCTCGACCGAATTCAATTACTTTAAGTGTGCCGGTTGTTTCATTAACAGCCGGAATGTCAATTAATTGCCAAGCGATCTCGCCATTATTAAACCGAACTAATTTAGCCATTTAATAGTCCAGAAGTGATAACAAATATCGACCATAGCCATTTTTAGAAAGTAGTTGACCAATTGACATAACTTGCTCATCACTCAACCAACCGCTGCGCCAGGCAATTTCCTCTAGACAGGCTATTTTATAGCCTTGGCGTTTTTCTATGGTTTCAACAAACAGTGCAGCTTCTAAAAGGCTTTCGTGTGTACCAGTATCGAGCCATGCAAACCCACGACCTAGTAATTCAACATTTAAGTCACCCCGTTCCATATACATTTGATTGATGGTAGTGATTTCGAGTTCGCCACGATCTGAAGGTTTGACTTGCTTGGCCATCTCTACTACATCGTTGTCGTAAAAATACAAACCAGTGACAGCAAAATTTGACTTCGGCTTGTCGGGTTTTTCTTCAATGCTAATCACTTTTTTATTCTCATCAAAAGCGACCACACCAAAACGCTCAGGATCTTTGACTTTATAGCCAAAAATAGAAGCACCAGTCGTTCGACCTGCAGCCCTCTGAAGAATAGGCGTAAAACCTTGCCCCCAAAACACATTATCTCCAAGCACTAAACACACATTGTCGTTGCCAATAAAATCTTCACCGATGGTAAATGCTTGCGCAAGCCCATCTGGACTTGGCTGAACCGTGTAACTCAGATTGATTCCAAAATCTGAACCATCTCCCAACATTCGCTCAAAATTTGACTGATCTTCAGGAGTAGTAATAATTAAAATATCCCGAATTCCTGAAAGCATGAGTACCGAAATTGGATAATAAATCATAGGTTTATCATAAATTGGTAGTAACTGTTTAGATACGCCATTAGTAACAGGGTAAAGACGAGTGCCAGAACCACCGGCTAAAATAATACCCTTTGTTTTTCTCATGAATCTTCTCCTAACCTTTCTATTTGATAACTACCATCTCGCACTCGCTTACACCAATCCAAATTTTTCAAATACCATTCAACTGTTTTCCTAATACCTGACTCAAACGTCTCGACCGGAGTCCATCCAAGTTCACGTTGAATTTTGCCGGAGTCAATTGCGTAACGCATATCGTGGCCTGGGCGATCGGTCACGTTAGTTATTTGCTCTTCGTATTTAGAGGTTTGGGGATAAATATCGTCCAGTATCTGGCAAATAACCTTTACTACTTCAATATTTTGTTTTTCATTATGACCACCAATATTGTAGGTAGCACCTACTTCACCACTCATTGCGGCAAGAACTAATGCTCGAGCATGATCATCTACGTATAGCCAATCACGAATCTGGTTACCTTCACCGTAGACTGGCACTGGCTTTCCTTCTAGAGCATTGAGTATGACCAGCGGAATCAACTTTTCCGGGAATTGGTATGGACCATAGTTATTTGAGCAGTTTGTTACTATTGTTGGCAAACCATAAGTGCGCTGCCAAGCTCTGACCAAATGATCACTACCTGCTTTTGAAGCGGAATAAGGTGAACTAGGTGCATATGCTGTGACTTCAGTGAAGAGTGGTAGTTGTTCTTTACTCGCGGGAAACTCGTCAGGATGTGGCAAGTCACCATAGACTTCATCTGTTGAAATATGGTGAAAACGGAAGCTTTCTTTTTTAGTGGCTGGTAACTTTGACCAATAAGTTCGGGATTGCTCTAATAGAGTGTAAGTCCCTACGATATTGGTTTGAATAAACTCTCCAGGCCCATCAATTGAACGATCCACATGTGATTCTGCCGCTAAATGCA
>CALKMW010000035.1 GCA_938092205.1 uncultured Pseudomonadales bacterium | reverse complement strand
AAATAATACTGTTTATTCTCCATCTCCTCGGGCATATAGGATTCACCCGCAGCATAGCCCTGATCCTCGTTATGCGCATATCTGTAGTCTTTGCCGTAGTCTAGCTCTTTCATTAGCTCTGTAGGGGCATTGCGTAAATGCAGTGGTACTTCATAGCTTGGCATTTTACGAATATCAGTCATTACTGACTTAAAAGCGCTGTAGACAGCGTTACTTTTGGCGGCAACTGCTAAATAAATCACAGCTTGAGCAAGGGCTAATTCACCCTCTGGACTACCCAGTCGTTCTTGCGAGCTGGCTGCATTTAATGTTATTTCGAGTGCTCTTGGATCGGCATTGCCAACGTCCTCGCTGGCAATACGTACTAATCGACGTGCTATGTAGAGTGGGTCACAGCCACCATCAAGCATTCTGCACAGCCAATACAGAGAAGCATCTGGGTCAGACCCCCTGACGGATTTGTGCATGGCTGATATTTGGTCGTAAAAATACTCGCCCTTATTGTCAAATCGTCGACTGTCGCCTACTAACACTTGCGACACAATGTCAGCGCTTAATTCTGTGCTTTTATCCGTTACAAGATCAGCGGCTATCTCAAGCAGGTTAAGTGCTCGTCTAGCATCTCCATCAGCAGCATTGGCAAGAAGCTCTAGAACCTCACTGTTAACGGTTAATGCGGTTTTGTTACTTTTATTAAGTTGCGGTAATGCACTGTTAAGAATGGTTTTAATATCATCCAATGTCAGGCTTTTTAGGACATAAACGCGGCATCGAGATAACAGCGCGTTATTAAGCTCAAATGAGGGATTTTCTGTAGTAGCACCAATAAATATTACCGTACCATCTTCTATATAGGGTAAGAAAGCATCCTGTTGGGACTTGTTAAAGCGATGAACTTCATCAATAAATAATAGGGTTTTTCGCCCCTGTGTATCACGTAGTTGCTGTGCAACCGCTATAGCAGCTCTTATTTCCTTTACACCAGATAATACAGCAGAAATAGCTTCAAAATGTGCATCAGCTGATTGCGCAATTAACTTAGCTAAGGTGGTTTTGCCGACGCCTGGTGGCCCCCAAAGAATCATGGAGTGAGGTTGACCCTGGGCAATGGCCTCTCTTAGAGGCTTACCTTCACTAAGAAGATGTTGTTGCCCAAAAAAATCACTAAGGTCTTGAGGTCGTCTTTTTGAGGCCAGTGGCTGGTATGCTTGTTGAGCAAAAAGATCAGTGGACATGGTTTACAACATCCACTCCCATAGGGGTTTCAAAGTTAAAAAAATCGTCTTGAAATGAAGGGTTCAGCTTAAATTTATTAAATAATAATGTAGTCGTTTGACCCAGGTTATCCTCAAAGCCGATAACAGAAAGAATGTCGTTTTTGAACTCAAGAATTAAATGGGTATACAGAGAATTCGATGTAACCGGTTTTAGTGAAAACTGAAGCACAGAATCAGCTAAGGTTTTTTGTAGTAATAGCTCAAAATTTTCAGAGAATTGTTGCGGGTCTCCAAGCAGCAAGCTGATGGGATTAGATTCTGGGTTTTTGTTGTAAGGTTGGATAATAACCTGTTCTAGGTCTGGGTCGTAAAGCCACATTTGTGAACCATTGGTAACAATTGTTTGTGCCGCAGGTTCAAAAACAGTCCACAAAACCTTATCGGGTTTCTGCCCGTGTATAACGCCTGAGATAGTTTGTAGTGTCTGACCATTTTGATCGATTAACAGCTGATTAAAATTTGCCGAAAAACCTTTGATGGGACGTAAAAGTTGTAAAAGTTGTTGTTGCGCGGTTGTGTTAGGCAAATTAGCCCAAGAAAGACTCGAGCTTAGTATTACAATTAACGTCAAACACAGGGTTCTCATACTAATTAATTATTCCGTGATGAAGGCGCAAGCACTTCCCTACTACCATTATTACCCATAGCGCTGACAACACCGCTGGCTTCCATCTGTTCGATTAGTCTAGCTGCTCTGTTATAGCCAACTCTTAGCTTGCGTTGCACTGAAGAAATTGACGCTTTACGCGTTTCTAAGACAAAGGCCACTGCTTCATCATATAAGGGATCACTTTCACCATTATCTTCAGATTCGTCACTAGCACTAAAGCCAGGAACAACTACACCCGAAGATGCCGCCTCATCAGTAATCTCCGTTAAGTAATTAGGTTCACCACGACGCTTCCAGTCGGCAACAACCTTGTGTACTTCATGATCGTCAACAAAGGCGCCATGAATTCTTTCGGGGACACTGGTGCCAGGTGGTAAATACAGCATATCACCGTGGCCTAATAATTGTTCTGCGCCACCCTGATCCAAGATTGTTCTTGAATCAATTTTAGAAGATACCTGAAAGCCAATTCTAGAAGGGACATTGGCTTTTATTAAACCGGTTATAACATCTACCGATGGACGCTGAGTAGCTAGAATCAGGTGTATTCCGGCCGCCCTTGCCTTCTGTGCGATTCGCGCAATAAGTTGTTCGACTTTCTTGCCTACAATCATCATCATATCGGCAAATTCATCTACCACTACAACAATATAAGGAAGGGTTTCTAAAATTGGTGCCTCGGGTGGTTCTTGCGATGCATCCCAACCCATTTCATCAGGATTAAATACCCACAACGGATCGGTAATAGGATTGCCTGATTTGATAGCGTCTTCAATTTTACGGTTATAGCCGGCAATATTTCGAACCCCAAGTGCAGCCATTAGCTTGTATCGACGTTCCATTTCGCCTACGCACCAGCGCAGTCCACTAGATGCGTCCTTCATATCGGTAATCACAGGGGTTAATAGATGAGGAATATCATCATATACCGATAATTCAAGCATCTTTGGATCGATAAGAATTAACTTAACTTCGTCTGGTGATGCCTTAAATAACAGGCTCAAAAGCATAGCATTAATACCAACGGACTTACCGGAACCTGTGGTGCCAGCAACCAATAAATGCGGCATTTTTGCAAGATCAGCAACAACAGGAACGCCAGCAATATCATTACCCAAAGCTAGGGTTAGTGGCGAGCTAGAACTATCATAGGCATCAGACGTTAATACTTCGCTTAGGCGAACCATCTCTCTGGTTTCGTTAGGTATCTCAATGCCAACAACAGATTTACCCTGAATGACCTCAACAACGCGCACACTGATAACAGCCATAGAGCGAGCTAAATCCTTAGCTAAGCCGGTAATTCGACTCACTTTAATACCCGCAGCAGGTTGAATTTCAAATCTTGTGACCACCGGCCCCGGAAGAACTTCGACAACGGTGGCGCTAATGCCAAAATCTTGTAGTTTTACTTCTAAAAGGCGCGACATATGCTCTAGCGACTCGTCTGAAAAGCCTGTATTAGTCGTTTTATCCTGTTGATCAAGAAGGTTTAACGGTGGAAGTACCCCAACTAGCTTTTCATCGACAAATAAGGGCTGTTGTTTTTCTCTTTCGACTCGCTTGCTACCCTTTGCCTTAACTTCAGGGGCACTGATAGTCACAGGTTTGCGCTGTTTCTTCATTTTAGTCGCTGCTTCGACTTTTAATGACCGCTCTTCCTTGGCTTCTTTAGCGATATTATTCTCAATTTGCTTACGTCGAATTTCACTAAAGGTCGCAGTCAACCAAGCGGCAAAAGCCATACTGGTGACGCCGAGATAATCAATAAGGGCAATCCATGAAATCTCAGCAAAAACTGTTAATCCAAAAAAGAACAGCGAAAGTAAAATTACCGTGGCACCTGTAAAGCTAAATACCTCAAGAACGGACTCGCTGATGGTTTTGCCAAGTACACCGCCAAAACCAGATGGATAGATATTTATGCTGTCAAACTGGATGCTGGCAATAGATGTGGCGCTGACCATGACTAAGACAAAGCCAATAAGGCGCAAACTAAAAGTGACTGAGTCAAAAGGAAGTGCTTCTTTTAAAAGGCAGGTACGTAAAATCTGCAAAGCTCTGGCGGCAAGTAGTAATGGAAACAGAAAAGCCATGGCGCCGAATAGGTTGAAAAATATATCAGCAAACATTGCACCTGCAGGGCCAATGGCGTTTTCCACCTGAGGCGAGGTCACGGTTTTTGACCACCCTGGATCTTCTGCAGAATAACTTAATAAAGCCACCATCATGATAAGACAGAGCGCAATACAGCCAATAAGCGCACCTTCAGTAAGAAGCTGCTTAGACCGAGTTTCAGTGTCAGTCTGTTTAGTGGCGGTCGAGTTATTTGCTTTTGTTGTTTTATTACTCAAGGTATAAGCCCTATTAGCTCTTTAAAGCCCTAATTGTAGCTTAATTTTGATTAAACACCATGCTCAAAAGCTATATTGCTTAAGTATGTAAAGAAATTAAAAAATTTATTGGTGACTTGTCGAGATATCATTATGATAGTCAACCTAATAAACGGTTTTAACAACTAAACATTAAACTTTATTACTCGAGAAAAAATTATGTCTGATGTGCAACACTACCCTCTTATTATTCTAGGTTCAGGTCCTGCTGGTTGGACAGCTGCAGTATATGCCGCAAGAGCAAACCTTAACCCTGTGGTTATAACAGGTATTCAACAGGGTGGTCAGCTAACCACTACCACAGATGTAGATAACTGGCCTGGGGACGATCAAGGCGTACAGGGTCCAGAGCTAATGGATCGAATGCAGCGGCATGCTGAACGTTTTGATACTAAGACGATATTTGATCATATTGAATCGGTTGAGCTTAATCAGCGCCCTTTCAAACTTGAAGGTACACAATCCTATACCTGCGATTCATTAATTATTGCCACTGGTGCTTCAGCACAGTATTTGGGTCTACCATCAGAAGAGGCATTTATGGGTAAAGGTGTATCTGCCTGTGCTACCTGTGATGGATTTTTCTATCGAAATAAAAAAGTGGCTGTTGTTGGCGGCGGAAACACCGCTGTTGAAGAAGCACTTTATCTGTCAAATATCTGCTCAGAAGTTGTTTTAGTCCACCGCAGAGATAGTTTACGTGCTGAAAAAATGCTGCAGGACAAACTATTTGAAAAAGAGCGGGATGGCAATATAACCATTGAATGGAATCACAACCTTAAAGAAGTGTTAGGCGATGACGCAGGTGTTACAGGTCTTGAATTAGCGGACAATAATGGCGTTACTAAAAAAATCGATGTTGCCGGCGTGTTTATCGCTATTGGTCACAAACCCAATACCGATATATTTGCCGAACAGCTTAATATGAAAGATGGTTATATCACCATAGCCGGTGGTATGGCAGGAAATGCAACAGAAACAAGTATCAAAGGGGTTTTTGCCGCTGGAGATGTTGCCGATCATGTCTATCGCCAAGCAGTTACATCTGCAGGTACTGGCTGTATGGCGGCACTTGATGCTGAACGTTTCTTAGATGCATAAATGCAATTAGCAGTATTAGATTCACATAAACCTGAATTTCCAGATCCTAATACTGCATTAGACGATCCCGACGGTTTGCTGGCTGTAGGTGGAAACCTACAGCCAGATACCCTTCTATCCGCCTATTATCGAGGTATTTTTCCTTGGTATAACGAAGATGATCCGATACTTTGGTGGTCACCCAGTATTCGCTGTGTGATTGACCCTTGTGAGCTTCATATTTCAAAAAGCTTACAAAAACATCTTCGAAAACAAACCTATGATGTTACTTTTAATCAATCTTTTGCACAGGTCATAGAGGCCTGCGCAAAACGAGATCATCAAACTGATACATGGATAAATAGTGAGATGATAATGGCCTATAATAAGTTAAATAGTTTAGGTAAGGCACATTCTGTCGAGGTTTGGCATGGAGAAAGACTTATAGGCGGTGCTTATGGTGTAGCGGTCGGTGGAGTTTTTTGCGGTGAATCCATGTTTAGCTATCAAACAAATGCATCAAAAATGGCTCTTGTTCATCTTTGTAAGCATATTACCCAGCTTGGTTTTAAGCTTATTGATTGTCAGTTGGTGACAGACCATTTAATGTCTATGGGTGCAAAATCATTGGCAAGAAGCAAATTTCAGCACCGGCTTAAACAGTTACGTGATTGTGAAATTAATTGGAGCAATCAATATTTATACACAAATGACGGCAATTAATAGATTATCTAGCGTGTAAAGTTTACATAATGACTTTGCTATATTCAGTAATTTCAGGCAAACTGCGCGCTTTTTACAGAGTACTAAAGAATACTTATGGCAAAAGAAGATCACATAGAATTTGACGGTGAGGTAATAGATACCCTGCCTAATACCATGTTCAAGGTAAAACTTGAAAATGATCACGTTATTACTGCGCATATCTCAGGAAAGATGAGAAAGCACTACATTCGTATCCTTACGGGTGATAAGGTCAAAGTAGAAATGACACCTTACGACCTAACTAAAGGCCGTATTACATTCCGCGAAAGATAAATACTTGGCTGTGGAGCCTCAAGCTTCAGTGAGCTCCATAGCTTCTATAGTAATTTTCAGGGCATCGTCTTTACATGTTACAAAGACTGTTCCGCCCCGCTGACTTAAAGACCCAAACAATACCTCTTCGGCAAGCGGCTTCTTAATTTTTTCCTGAATTAGGCGATCCATCGGCCGTGCGCCCATTTTCGCATCGTAACCATTGATGGCGAGCCACTCACGTGCCTCATTATCAACATTTAGGAATACCTTTTTCTCATCCAGTTGGTTTTGTAGTTTGACCAAAAATTTATCGACTACTGTGGCAATTATATTAAGAGGAAGACTGCCGAACTGGACAATTGTATCCAGACGATTTCTAAATTCTGGAGTAAAGGTTTTCTTTATATCTGCCATAGCATCAGAGCTGTGATCCTGTGTCGCAAAACCTATAGAGGTTCGGTCAAGACTCTCAGCGCCAGCATTAGTAGTCATAATCAAAATAATATTTCTAAAGTCGGTTTTACGGCCGTTATTATCAGTTAATGTGCCATGGTCCATTACTTGCAATAATAGGTTAAATATATCTGGGTGAGCTTTTTCCACCTCATCGAGCAGAACTACAGCATGGGGCTGTTTGGCCACTGCTTCGGTTAATAGGCCGCCTTGATCAAAACCAACATAGCCAGGAGGCGCACCAATAAGCCGCGAGACTGCATGCCTTTCCATATATTCCGACATATCAAAGCGTATCAATGGAATACTCAATAACTTGGCTAATTGACGACTCATTTCCGTTTTACCAACCCCTGTAGGTCCGGCAAATAGGAAACTACCAATAGGTCTCTCTCCCTCTCTTAGACCGGCTCGTGCGAGTTTTATGGCACTAGTAAGGGCATCGATAGCAGGATCTTGTCCAAAGACAACCAGACGAAGTTGATCCTCTAAACCTCGAAGCTTAGATTTATCTGAAGAGGAAACTGTCTTAGCAGGTATTTGTGCTATTTTGGCAATGATTAATTCAATATCGCTTACCCCAATAGTTTTTTTCTGACGACTTTTCGGCTGCAGACGTTGAAAAGCGCCTGCTTCGTCAATTACATCAATTGCCTTGTCTGGCAAGAAACGATCGGTAATATGTTTAGTTGATAGATCAGCTGCAGCCTTAAGTGCGGTATTGGTATATTTAAGATTATGGTGATCTTCAAACTTTTCACGCAAACCTTTTAGTATTAAATAGGTTTCAGCTGCCGATGGTTCTTCCACATCGACTTTTTGGAAACGTCGAGAGAGTGCACGATCTTTATCAAAAATTTCTCTATATTCTTGAAAAGTAGTAGAGCCAAAGCACCTTAATTCTCCAGATGAGAGAAGCGGTTTTAATAGATTGGAAGCATCCATAACGCCACCAGAGGCTGAGCCAGCACCAATAATGGTATGTATTTCATCGATAAATAATATGCTTCTGCCCTGATCAAGCAGTTCGCTAACAAGGCCTTTAAGGCGTTTTTCAAAATCGCCTCTATATTTTGTACCAGCAAGAAGGCCGCCAAGGTCGAGGGAATATATAGTGAAATCAAGCAATGGTTCTGGGGCATTCCCCTGAACGATTTGCTGGGCAAGGCCTTCAGCAATAGCGGTTTTGCCAACACCAGATTCACCAACCAATAAAGGATTATTTTTACGACGACGAATAAGGGTTTGACCTACCCTATCCAATTCTTTGGAACGACCGACTAATGGGTCGAGATGGCCCTGCGCGGCTTTATCATTTAAGTTAACAGTAAACTGAGCTAATAGCTGGCCGTCAGTAGATGATTCATCTGGTTGATTTTCGGCTTGATGGTAGTCCGATTCAATGCCCTCAGCTGACATATCGTCATTGGCTACCTTGGAGATACCATGAGCTATAAAATTAACTACATCTATTCGTGCAATATTTTGTAATCGCAAAAAGTATACAGCCTGACTTTCTTGCTCGCTAAAAATAGCAACAATAACATTTGCGCCTACAACTTCTTCATTGCTGCTAGAGCTAACTTGGAAAACAGCTCTCTGTAAAACACGCTGAAATCCATGAGTTGGTTGGACTTCAATGTCTTCGTACTGGCCATGTGTTT
The DNA here is from genome assembly GCA_938092205.1 of uncultured Pseudomonadales bacterium. Taxonomy (GTDB): domain Bacteria; phylum Pseudomonadota; class Gammaproteobacteria; order Pseudomonadales; family Porticoccaceae; genus HTCC2207. Next base: position 7,057 of record CALKMW010000035.1, on the reverse strand, counting down.
TTGGTATTTTAGAAATTGTCGCATCAATGAACTCGATTAGATCCTGTCTTAGTATGCTGAGATCAACACCACAGGCACTCAAAACTTGAACCGCAGATTTATCATCAAGTAGTGCCAGCAACAAATGCTCAACAGTCATAAACTCATGACGTTTTTCCTGTGCATTTTTATAGGCACGGTTGAGTGTTACTTCTAAATCTTTGCTGAGCATAGTTAAGACTCTTTTTGATTGCAGGGTTCAAATTCACAGCGTAATGGATGATCGTTGCTCTGTGAATATTCATTAACAAGAGAAACCTTAGTAGCAGCTACATCCTCAGTATAAATACCGCAAACACCTTTTCCAGAATGATGAATATCAAGCATTATCTTGGTAGCTTTTTCGGTTGAGTGAAAGAAAAACTGCTCCAAGAGTTCAACCACAAAATCCATAGGAGTGTAGTCGTCATTTAACAGAATCACCTGATACATAGGCGGCTCTTTAATCTGTGGTCTTGCTTCTTGTATAGCTGTATCCCCATGATCATGAAATGGGGTCGGATTTTGATCACTCATATTAAAAGCCATATCTTTCTTACGTAATAATAATAATTTTATACCACAAGTGATTCAATGGTAGAAGTTTAGAAAAATAAAAAAACCTGCTGTATACCTAAAAATAATCAATTAATGACTATACTTATGTTGAGTGATTATTAATCAATCAATTCAACTGCTGATATAAGGATTAAGGCGATACATTATGGCAGATTTAGGGACGATTAAATGGTTTAGTAATGCCAAAGGATTTGGATTTATTGTCAACGAAGAAGGCGCACAAGATATATTTGTTCATTACAGTTCTATTGTTAGCCAAGGGTATAAAACACTAAAGTCGGGGCAAAAAGTGAACTACGAAATCAAACAAGGTGATAAAGGGTTACATGCTGAAAATGTTGTTCCAGTTCAAAAAGCTAAAAAGGTAAGGAGTAAAAGGTCTTGCATTTAAGTTATAAGACGACGATTAATATAATTTTCTGCCCCAATTAATGAAAGATAAATTAGAGCAGAAAATTATAAGTGCTTACATATTGGCAATAATGGCGTCACCAAACTCCGAACAGGATTGCAATACTGCATCATCCATCAAACGTTCAAAATCATAGGTAACAGTCTTGTTAGAGATTGCACCTTCAATGCCAGATACAACAAGATCTGCCGCATCAAACCAGCCTAGGTGGCGAAGCATCATTTCAGCAGATAGGATCAATGAACCAGGATTTACCTTATCCTGTCCTGCGTACTTAGGTGCAGTACCGTGTGTGGCTTCAAAGATAGCAACATCATCAGAGAGGTTTGCACCAGGCGCAATACCGATTCCACCAACCTGTGCCGCTAGAGCGTCAGAAATGTAATCACCGTTAAGGTTTAGGGTCGCAAGAACACTATACTCATCGGGTCTCAGAATTATCTGCTGAAGCATGGCATCAGCAATAACATCTTTAATGATGATCTGCTCACCAGTATTCGGGTTTTTGATAACATGCCAAGGCCCGCCATCTAGTGGCTCAGCACCAAACTGCTCGCGAGCAACTTCGTATCCCCAGTCACAGAAAGCACCTTCAGTAAACTTCATAATATTACCCTTGTGTACAAGAGTAACAGAAGGTTTGTTTTGATCAATTGCGTACTGGATGGCTTTAGTTACTAGACGCTTAGTACCCTGTTCCGATACTGGCTTAACACCAATACCACAGTTTTCATCAAAACGAATTTTCTTAACACCCATTTCATTCTGAAGGAAGTCTATAACTTTGCCAGCTTCTTCCGTACCTGCACGCCACTCGATACCCGCATAGATATCTTCAGAGTTTTCGCGGAAAATACACATATCAACCTTATTAGGCTCTTTAACTGGTGATGGAACACCAGTAAACCAACGAACTGGGCGCTGACAAACAAACAAATCTAGTTCTTGACGCAGTGCAACATTAAGCGACCTAAAGCCACCACCAACGGGTGTGGTTAGTGGGCCTTTAATTGAAACGGCATAGTCTTTAATGGCCTCTAAGGTTTCAGCAGGAAACCAGTCGCCATCATATTTATCAGCAGCTTTTTCACCACAAAAAACTTCCATCCATGATATTTCTTTATCACCGTTGTATGCTTTTTTAACTGCCGCATCAATAACTTTAATCATCACCGGAGTGATATCAAAACCAATTCCATCACCTTCGATATAGGGAATAATTGGGTTGTTAGGTACATTGAGGCTTAGGTCGCCATTAACTGAAATCTTTTCGCCAGATTGCGGAACCTGGATGTGCTGATATCCCATTAAGATTCTCCAAGGAATGATATTGTGTGTGAAAGGGTTATAAATTTAGTAAGGCGCACATTTTACACGTTTTACGCGCTTTTTTAACCCTGTTTCCTATAGAATATGCGTTTTAGAGGTAAAACAGTGTCTAAATTGGTTTTATTTAACAAACCCTTTCATGTGTTGAGTCAATTTACTGATGAAGCAGGTCGCAAAACGCTTGCTGATTATATATCAATCAAGGGTGTATATCCTGCTGGTCGCTTAGATTATGACTCTGAGGGTTTGCTGTTACTTACCGATGATGGTCAACTCCAATCATTAATAAGTCATCCAAAGCATAAACTCAGAAAAACTTATTGGGCTCAGGTAGAAGGAATAGCACAGCAACATCATTGTGAACAATTAAAAACAGGCGTTCAGTTAAAAGATGGTCATGCATCTGCCATAAGCTGCAAACTCATTAGACCCAGTAATCTATGGCCAAGAGTTCCACCTATAAGAGAACGTAAAACTGTGTCAGATAGCTGGATTGAACTAAGTATTGCTGAAGGTCGTAACCGTCAGGTACGAAGAATGACAGCCGCTGTTGGACTGCCCACGTTACGACTTGTGCGCGCCCAAATTGGTCAGCTATCAATCGAAAACTTAGGGCTAGGCCAAAGCAAAGTGTATACAGGCAAAAATGCGAATTCCCTATTTAACGATATTTTAAAAGGTCGAACCTAGAATGCCGGATAAAATTCACCTTACAGTTGCATCGGTTGTGGTCAGAGATGGTAAGTACCTAATGGTCAAAGAAATTGATAATGACAAATTAGTTATCAATCAACCTGCGGGCCATGTTGAGCCCGGTGAAGATATTATTGATGCGGCTGTTAGAGAGACCTATGAAGAAACCGGTTGGCATACTAAAGTGACTGACTTTATAGGTATTTATAGCTCTACGTCCCCTATTACTGGAATTACCTACTACCGTTTAGCTTTTGCTGCAGAAGCACTTTCTTTCGATGAAAAAGCTATAATTGATACAGATATTAATGAGGTGGTCTGGTTAACATCCAAAGAAATTCATAGCAATTTAGATCAATTGCGCAGTGAGTTGGTTTTAGACTGTATCAGTGATTTCGAACATGGCAAGCTGTTCCCCATTGAAATCGTTCGTAATCGACTTTAGTGTCAATTGAATATTTGCTAAAAAAAATTTAAAAGGTGTTATTTTAAATCCATGAGTCATTTAGAAAAAGTTATCGTCGGTATGTCCGGCGGTGTAGATAGTTCGGTAGCCGCTCACCTGCTCAAACAGCAGGGATATGAGGTTGAGGGGCTATTTATGAAAAACTGGGATGAAGATGATGGCTCTGAATACTGCACTGCTATTCAGGATTTAGAAGACGCTCAACAGGTTTGCGATAAAATTGGCATACCATTACATACGGCAAATTTTGCTGCAGACTATTGGGACAATGTGTTTGAGCATTTCTTGGCCGAATATAAAGCTGGACGAACACCTAACCCTGATATTCTTTGTAATCGTGAAATAAAATTTAAGGTGTTTCTTGAATACGCTGAGATGTTAGGTGCTGCCTACATTGCAACGGGGCACTATGTGCGACGTGGGGATATCAATGGTCAGGCTAGCCTTTTAAAGGGTTTGGATAACAATAAAGATCAAAGTTACTTTTTACATGCAGTCGATGAAAGCGCACTTCGTCGATCATTATTTCCAGTAGGTGAATTAGATAAATCAGATGTCAGAGACATCGCAGAAAAACAGGGCTTTATTACTTCCAAAAAGAAAGATAGTACTGGTATTTGTTTTATTGGTGAGCGTCGTTTTAGTGACTTTTTACAACAGTATCTCCCGGCGCAACCCGGTAGAATGCAGACCCCCGATGGTGTTGATATGGGCCAGCATCAAGGGCTGATGTTCTACACCCTTGGGCAGCGACAAGGGCTTGGGATTGGTGGTGTTAAAGATGCTGGCGATGAACCTTGGTTTAGCTTAGAAAAAGATTTAGAAAACAATATATTAATTGTCGGTCAAGGTACTGAGCACCCGCTTCTGTTCAACAATAACTTATCTGCCACGGCTATACACTGGATTAATGATGCGCCTAGCGGTGAGCTTCAATGTTATGCTAAAACTCGTTACCGACAACCTGACCAACTTTGTACCTTGACCCTTGATAAATCAGGTGTCTGTCATGTTGTTTTTGATAAGCCACAGCGGGCTATTACACCTGGTCAATCAGTGGTGTTTTATCAAAATGATCTATGCCTAGGTGGTGGTGTTATTGATAAGGCATGGCGATCATAGCGCAATAAAACTATTTATAGAGATAAATAATTTGTTTTCAAAACCGACAAAACAACAGGCACTGGCATTGGCCGCTGTCTTTCAGGCTTCAAATCAAGTTTATAAACTTGCCTATAATGGTATTTCAGACAAAGAAAAAATGACCTTCTCTATGTCTACCCTTCTTAACCAGAACCCTAAGTCATTAGAACAACTGTATGGCTCAGAAGCGAACCTGAGGGATGGTTTAGATAGCATGGCACTGTTTTTGAAAAATGCTGATAATATTTCTCAGCCAAAATACAAAGAAGTTATTAGCTATGTTATGTCATCCATCCATTTAGCGACTAAGCTCACAGACGATGATGAGCTTCTAACAAAAATTGAGAATGGCATTGATAATGCACGACAGCAAGCAGAACATTTCCACATAACACACGACAATGTTTACAGTAATGTTGGCGCACTTTATCAAGACACTATCAGCAATATGCGCCTGAGAATACAGGTCATGGGGTCTGCGGTTTATCTGCAACAATCCGCTGTTGCTGCTAGGATTCGCTGTATGCTTTTTTCTGCTATAAGAAATGCCTTTCTTTGGCGACAGCTCGGTGGTAAAAGACGCCACCTTCTATTACAACGTAAGGCCTTCCTCGAAGTAATTAATTAACCCTGATTTGCTAACACAACTCTGAAATCTATTTGCAAAACAGTTATAATTGATGGCTAATATTCAAACTCATTTTGGAACTACTTATCTTATGCAAGATTTGCCTTTAACAGCACTTAGCGCAGTTTCCCCTATTGATGGTCGATATGGCTCAAAAACATCGCAACTTCGCGATGTGTTTAGCGAATATGGCTTAATTCGTTTTCGTGTTTTAGTTGAGGTTCGCTGGTTACAGCAGCTCAGTCAGCATGCGCAAATTGCTGAAGTAAAACCATTTTCCGATGCCGCTAATCAGATGTTAAATGATCTTGTCGATAACTTTTCTATTGAACAGGCACAACGCATCAAAGAAATAGAAAATACTACCAATCATGATGTTAAGGCAGTTGAATATTTCATTAAAGAAGCTATTGCGGATAATGCCGAGTTAAACGCAGTTAGTGAATATATCCACTTTGCCTGTACCTCTGAGGATATCAATAACCTTTCTCATGCCCTAATGCTTAAAGCCGGCCGTGATAGTGTGGTTTTGCCAGCACTTACAGAGATCACTGACAGGTTAGCAGAGATGGCACAGCAATTCGCCGATGTGCCAATGCTGTCACGTACCCATGGGCAAACTGCATCGCCTACAACCGTGGGTAAAGAAATCGCCAATGTGGTGTATAGATTGCGCCGCCAGCTTCAACAAATAAGCTCAGTACCCCTGTTGGGTAAAATTAATGGTGCTGTGGGTAACTACAATGCTCACCTTTCAGCCTATCCCGATATAGACTGGGAAACTAATGCGCAGCAGTTTATCGAAGGGCTAGGATTAAGCTTTAACCCTTACACCACCCAGATAGAACCCCATGACTATATGGCGGAGCTTTTTGACGCCCTATCACGGTCAAATACTATACTGATTGATTTTGCTCGCGATATTTGGGGTTATATTTCGCTTGGTTACTTTAAGCAAAAAACCATAGCCGGTGAAGTGGGTTCATCGACAATGCCACATAAGGTGAATCCGATTGATTTTGAAAATGCCGAAGGCAATATGGGGCTAGCCAATGCTTTATTTGGGCATTTAACTGCTAAATTACCTATCTCTCGTTGGCAACGTGACCTTACCGATTCTACGGTATTACGCAATATGGGTGTTGGCATGGGTTATTCCATGATTGCCTATGCGTCACTTAAAAAAGGACTAGGTAAACTCGAACTTAATGAATATCGCTTGCAAGAAGATCTGGATAACTGCTGGGAAGTACTAGCAGAACCGATTCAAACAGTAATGCGCCGCTATGGTATTGAAAAGCCATACGAGAAGCTCAAAGCGCTTACCCGAGGCAATGCAATTGATCAGGCTACTATTAAAACCTTTGTAGAGGGCCTAGACATGCCTGAACAAGCAAAAGCAGATCTAATTGCTATGCTACCCAGCACCTATATTGGTAATGCGGTAGAGCAAGCGAAAAAGATTTAAATAGACCCATGTCGAGCTTCCCAGTACTAGGCGATATTTCAGCACAGCAGTTTCTTGCAGAGTACTGGCAGAAGAAGCCCCTATTAATTCGCAATGCGGTACCCGATTTTCAGCCGCCAGTTGATGGTAACGATCTGGCTGGGTTAGCCTTAGAGTCTGACGTTGAATCAAGGTTAATTGTTGGTGCAGACTGGCAAACTGAGCAAGGCCCTTTTGCCGAGGATCGCTTTCAATCACTGCCCGAGCGCGATTGGACATTATTAGTTCAGGCGGTCGACCTTTGGATTCCAGAAGTCTCGGATATTATTGATTATTTTGCCT
>CALKMW010000034.1 GCA_938092205.1 uncultured Pseudomonadales bacterium | reverse complement strand
AACCTATTGGCATTGTCGATGGTGTGGATTATCAGCATACCGGCGAGGTGCGAGGAATTGATGCGGAGTCTATTCAAAAACAGCTAGAACTTGGCGGCTTGGTTCTACTTTCTCCCATTGGCTTTTCACCCACAGGTGAAGCGTTTAATTTAAGCTACCAGGAGGTTGCGGCTAAAACAGCCATTGCGATAAATGCTGAAAAGCTTATTTTAGTCACCGAGGTGGCCGGTATTTTAAAAGATAAAGACCTTATTAGAAGCCTATCAGTACCTGAAGCCAAAAGCTTGCAAACAACAAGTAAAAATTCTACACAAAATAAATTGTTAGACACAGCCTGTCTTGCCTGTAGTGAGGGTGTTAATCGCGTTCATCTTGTTAGCTGCGCTGAAGACGGCGCCCTTCTAACAGAATTGTTCACCCGAGACGGCAGTGGCACATTGGTTATGCAAGATCATTCCGAGGTGATTAGGCCGGCCGCAATTGATGATGTAGGTGGGATTTTAGATTTAATTGCTCCTCTTGAAGAACAGCAAATTTTAGTCAAGCGCTCAAGAGAATTACTCGAGACCGAAATTTCTCAATTTACTTTAGTCGTTCACCCAGAGGGAAATTTGCTCGGCTGTGCCGCTCTATACCCTATTGCCGATAGCAATGAAGCCGAAATAGCTTGCATGGCGACTGATCCAGAGTGTTTAGGGCAGGGTATAGCAACCAGATTATTACAGCGTATTGAAGCGGATGCCGCGAAAATGGGTATCAAAAAATTATTTGTACTCACTACCCAGACAGCGCACTGGTTTTTAGAAAAAGGATTTGTTGAGGTTGAATTAAGCGATTTGCCTGAGCAAAAACAACCTTTGTACAACTATCAACGCAATTCGCGGATTTTTAGCAAAATTCTTTAGAGTTACATCGAATACCTGTAGTAAAATTAATATATTCGATAAGCTTTTAACTAAATAAGAGATTAATAATGCCTAAGTATCGTTCACATACTACTACTCAGGGTCGCAATATGGCCGGTGCCAGGGCGCTATGGCGCGCTACCGGCATGAAAGACGATGACTTCAACAAGCCGATGATTGCTATCGCCAACTCCTATACTCAGTTTGTACCTGGACATGTGCATCTAAAGGATATGGGTGATCTTGTGGCAGGCGAGATTGCCAAGGCTGGCGGTATTGCTCGTGAATTTCACACTATTGCGGTTGATGATGGGATTGCTATGGGGCACGATGGCATGCTTTATTCGCTGCCATCACGCGATGTAATTGCCGATTCGGTTGAATATATGGTCAATGCGCATTGTGCCGATGCATTAGTCTGTATCTCTAACTGTGACAAGATTACCCCCGGAATGCTAATGGCGGCTATGCGCCTAAATATTCCCGTTATTTTTGTCTCTGGCGGCCCAATGGAAGCTGGAAAAACCAAATTGGCAGATCATAATCTGGATTTGGTTGATGCTATGGTGATTGCAGCGGATGAAACTGCCAGTGATGAAAAGGTCGCTGAGTATGAGCGTTCTGCCTGCCCAACCTGTGGCTCATGCTCGGGGATGTTTACCGCAAATTCAATGAATTGCTTGACTGAAGCTTTGGGCTTATCGCTACCTGGTAATGGCACAACATTAGCAACCCATGCTGATCGTAAAGGCTTGTTTGAAGAGGCCGGTCGCACTATTGTTTCAATGGCAAAGCGCTATTACGAACAGGATGATGAGTCAGTTCTACCAAGATCCATTGCTAACTTTAAAGCCTTCGAAAACGCTATGACCCTTGATATCTGCATGGGAGGATCTACCAATACTATTTTGCACTTGCTAGCAGCGGTTCAAGAAGCGGGCATTGATTTTGATATGTCGAATATCGATGCTCTTTCGCGAGTGGTGCCTCAACTGTGTAAGGTAGCGCCTAATACCCCTGAATATCATGTTGAAGATGTGCATAGAGCCGGCGGCATTATGGGCATCTTAGCCGAACTTGATCGCGCAGGTTTAATTCATAACGAATTGCCCACAGTGCATTCTGCAACCCTCGCTGAAGCATTTGATAAATGGGATATTGTTAGCGGCCATGTAAGCGAAGAGGTCAAAACATTTTATAAGGCAGGCCCTGCAGGTATCCCTACCCAAACGGCATTTAGTCAAGCCACTCGCTGGCCCTCATTGGATGCCGATCGTGCCAATGGCTGTATTCGCAATCTAGAAAATGCCTTTAGCACTGAAGGCGGCCTAGCAGTTCTGACTGGCAACTTAGCAGAAGACGGTTGCGTGGTTAAAACCTCTGGGGTAGATGAATCAATACTGGTTTTTGAAGGGCCGGCATTTATCACTGAAAGTCAGGATGAAGCGGTTGCCAGCATTCTAAATGACGAAGTTAAAGCCGGTGATGTGGTTATCGTGCGTTATGAGGGCCCAAGAGGCGGCCCAGGCATGCAAGAAATGCTTTATCCAACTAGCTATATTAAATCGAAAAATTTGGGTAAGGCCTGCGCACTAATTACTGATGGCCGTTTCTCTGGTGGCACCTCTGGCCTTTCCATTGGTCATGTTTCACCGGAAGCAGGTGCCGGCGGCACCATCGGACTGGTAAAACAGGGCGATACCATTCGTATTGATATTCCTAACCGCACTATTGACGTGCTGGTTTCAGACGAAGAGCTTGCTAAGCGTCGTGTCGAGCAGGATAAGTTAGGATGGCAACCGAAAGAATCACGCCCTAGAAAGGTATCTGCAGCGCTTAAGGCCTATGCAAAGCTTGCCACTAGCGCCGATAAGGGCGCAGTAAGGGACTTATCACAACTGTAAACCCTAACAAGTCTTTTACAGATACAAAAAAGCCCGGTACTAACCGGGCTTTTTTTTTAGTTT
>CALKMW010000033.1 GCA_938092205.1 uncultured Pseudomonadales bacterium | reverse complement strand
AGTATGTAACTGTCCCGAGGGTGCTAAAGAGGTTTTGCTTCATCTGCAACAACTAGAGATGAAAGGTTGTGAAAAGATTGCCACAATGCGAGCTAGTAAAAGCCTTAACTGGGATCAATTAACAAAAAATACACGCTATCAACAAACAATAAAAAAACTTCAGCAGCTTACTGCTACAGGATATTAGGATGAATGCACTTGAATCTTGGCTAGTCAATTTAACCGGTGAAACCTATTTATGGATAGGCGAACTATTTTTGATTGTACTAACAGCGCTGTTGGCTGGGTTTATTTTGAACAGAGTACTCAATCGACTTCAGGCAAAAGCGGCACAGTCTCCAACAGTGTGGGACGATGCACTGCTTGAGGCCTGTAGAGCTCCGGCTATTTGGTTGATTTGGATTCTAGGCATTAATTTTGCGCTGAGTATTATGGCTCAACGCATCGATTCGCCTCTGCAGAATTATATTGACCCGTTAAATAGTTTAGCCATTATTGTGCTAGGTGTTTTATTTGTTAACGGCTTTATTAGACGGGCAGAATCTAATCTTCTCGATCCAAAATATATGAAAAAGCCGATGGACCCAACCACGGTTAAGGCGGTATCTAAGCTTTTCCGTGCTGCGGTTGTGATTACCGCTATTTTGGTCATTATGCAGTTCCTAGGTTACAGCATCTCTGGGTTGCTAGCCTTTGGTGGTATCGGTGGCATTGCCGTTGGTTTTGCGGCCAAGGATCTACTTGCTAACTTCTTTGGCGGCTTAATGATTTATCTAGATCGCCCATTTTCTGTTGGCGACTGGGTACGCTCACCGGACAAAGAGATCGAGGGTGTTGTAGAAGACGTTGGTTGGCGGCTTACGCGTATTCGCACCTTTGACAAGCGACCCCTGTATATACCCAATGCCGTATTTGCCAATATATCAGTGGAAAACCCATCGCGCATGACCAACAGGCGAATATATGAATCAGTGGGTATTCGCTATGATGATGTTGCCTGTATGACGCCCATTGTCGATCAAGTAACGGCAATGTTGCGTGAGCATAAAGAAATAGATTCAGATCAGGTTATTATCGTTAACTTCGATAAATTTGCACCCAGTTCTTTAGACTTCTTTGTCTATGCTTACACCAATACCACTGACTGGGTTAAATACCATCAAGTAAAGCAGGATGTTTTACTAAAAGTATCTGAGATTATTCAGGCTAACAAGGCAGAGATTGCCTTTCCAACATCGACCCTACATATTGCGCCACCTGGTCTTGAAACTGCATCTGCCAAATAAGCTAATGGACAATTTGTGCGGATTTATTCGCTATTTTTTTATCCTAGGTTGCTTATTATTGACCAGCTGTCTGTCTGTACCTGAGGGTGTTGTGCCGGTTAATAATTTTGTGCTAGATCGGTATTTAGGCCGTTGGTATGAGGTAGCCCGATTAGATCATTCTTTTGAGAGAGATTTGCAAGCCGTAACGGCAGAATATGTCACTAGAGATGATGGCGGGATTAAAGTAATCAATTCAGGCCGTAATATCGACTCGGGTGAAATACAGCAAGCTGAGGGTAGGGCCTACTTCGTTGAAGATCCCTCTATAGGGCATTTAAAAGTCTCTTTTTTCGGACCTTTTTTTGGCTCTTACGTGATCTTTGAACTTGATCAAGATAACTATCAATACGCCTTTATAGCTGGCAATACCACTGATTATTTATGGCTACTTTCGAGATCACCCAAGGTTTCGAAAGAGCTGCTAGAACAGTTTAAGGACAGTGCTTCTAGCTTAGGTTTTAATCTTGAAGAGCTTATTATGGTGTCCCATTAAGCCTATTAGTCGATAATTTCTATTTCAGAGTCTTCAACAGGTTCACTTGGTGGTGGCAGGTTTATCGGAACTGGCTGATAAGATTTAATGCTAATTAATGCACCCATATGCGGGTGATCAATATAATACACCTCATCCAGCTGAATGCGCTTTGTTTGCTTGATCGGCCAGATCTCCTCAATCGGATATCTATTTTCTGCCGTGACTTCAGGCGCTTCTGCGGTAGTATCTTTTGCTGAATCAAATAGATCTGCTATATGCTCCATATCATAGCCTTTTAGCGCATCATAGATACCTTCATTGGCTACTCCTGTTGCAGCATTTTTACTTGCTGCTCTAGGGCTTAAGGATGAAAGAGCATAAGAAAAACGCAGGGCATTAAGCAGGCTTATTTCCTCTGGGTTAAGCGTATCCTGCGGTGTTTCTGGCAGCACAATTTCCATAGTCTTTGTGGGCGAGAAATTAATTCGCCATAGATCAGTTTCAAAATGTAGATAGCGCGATTTATAAAACCGCAGTGAGCCTTCAATAACTTGCCTATTTACTTGTTCCTTCTTGGTTTTTACCAGTATCCATGGGCTTTGATCTTTAGAGCCTATTTGAAATCGCCATGCCTCATGAAAGCGAACTTGGTATTGCCGCCTATTCAGGCCGCGAGCAGTGTCATTGAGATCTCTATACTTTTTACCAAGTAGTTGAAACTGTTGTTCATACACCGGTTTAAAATCTATCACATTGGCTTTACTGCCATGCTCATGCTCAGTGATGTCATGGTCTGCAAAAGTTGCTATGTTCTCAATCTCAGCGATATCTGTAGCATTTGACGTCTGATAGGGGATGGAGGCCTCTGGAACAAGGGTTGTGCCATCGTTAAAGTTCTCAGGCTGAGCATAGTTGATGCCCAATACAGTCGATAAGTGTTGTTCAAGCGCTGTTTTTTTTGGGTCCTTAATCGATGCTGATGCTGAGCTATCAAATATAGGCCGTCGCATAATACCTGCGTTAGGGTAGCTGCCTAGCAGCTCAAGCCAATTTTTTGGGAATCCAATCTGTACTTCTTTTGGCGCTAACTCAGTGCCTGTTATGGTTTTTTGATCAAACAGTATAACTTCAACTTGATACCAATTTTCAGCAGCGGGATCGGTTTTTTGGCTGTTTTGTTCAGCTATAGAGGTCGTAGATGAGAATAAAAAAGGCAGCATAGCCATTAGCAGAAATCTGCTTGGTGGCGCTTTATCGCTTTTATAAAACATCCAGAATCCTTTTTGGTTTAATTCAGCGTCTCAGCAAGTGTGCTGAGCATAGCATACACTGATGTAAGTCTAAGTTCAGGGGTTTCCATAGGCATTGTGAAACTCAATTGATCATTATTCAATAGACGATAACATTTCGAGTTTTCTTGGACCAACTTAATAATAGTGATGGGTTCAATTTTGGTATTTTGAAGAAACTGCAAGCGCCCGTTAGTGGGTCCGGCCTCAATTTTTTTAAGCCCAAGATATTCACCAATCTGCCTGATTTCAGCAATATCAAATAGCGCTTTTACTGCTTCAGGTAGTAGGCCAAAGCGATCTATCATCTCCACCTGTAATTCATGTAACTGTTGTTTATCTTGACAGTTTGCCAGGCGCTTATAAAACGTCAGGCGCATATTCACATCTGGTAGATAGCTCGAGGGGATTAATGCCGGGATATGCAAATTAACTTCGATACCCTGATCAAAAGTTAGCTTCTTATTAGGGCTTTCACCGCTGCGAATTGATTCAACGGCTTGATCAAGCATTTCCAAGTAAAGGGTAAAGCCAATAGTTTGAATATGTCCGCTTTGCTCTTCGCCTAATAGTTCGCCCGCGCCACGTATTTCTAAGTCATTGGTGGCTAGGGTAAAGCCAGAGCCTAGGTGTTCTGCCGCTGCAATTGCCTCGAGACGTTTGGCGGCATCTTTGGTGAGCTTTTTCTCTGGGTGGGTCATTAGATATGCATAGGCTTGATGGTGCGAGCGGCCGACTCTGCCTCTAAGCTGATGTAGCTGTGCTAAACCAAATTTATCCGCACGTTCAATAATAATGGTATTAGCGCTGGGGATATCAATGCCCGTTTCAATTATGGTTGAGCAGACCAGAACATTAAAACGCTGATGATAAAAATCAGACATTATTTTTTCTAGCTCGCGTTCGCGCATTTGACCGTGGGCTATATTAATTCTAGCTTCGGGGACTAATTCTGCTAGCTCATCTGCCGCACGCTGAATAGATTTAACATCATTGTGTAAATAATAGACCTGTCCACCACGCAAAATTTCTCGCAATATAGCTTCTTTTGCAACTCTGGTTTCTTTCTTACGAATAAATGTTTTAACCGATAGGCGCTTGGCCGGTGGTGTAGCAATAATGGATAAGTCTCGAATGCTGTGCATAGACATATTAAGCGTTCGAGGGATCGGTGTTGCGGTCATGGTTAGCATATCAACCGAGCTTCGAAGAGCTTTTAACTGTTCTTTTTGACGAACGCCAAATCTGTGTTCCTCGTCAATAATCATCAGGCCCAGTCGACTAAAATCGATATTAGCGTGCAGTAACTTGTGTGTGCTGATAAGAATATCAACCTTGCCGGTCTCTACTTGGCTGATAACCTGCTGTTGTTCTTTGGCGGTTTTAAATCTCGACAATTCTTCAACCTGAATAGGCCAATTAGCAAAGCGATCTCGGAAATTTTCTAAATGCTGGTGGGCAAGAAGGGTAGTGGGCACTAGAATAACTACCTGTTTGTCGCTAGAGACTACGGTGAAAGCTGCACGCATCGCTACTTCAGTCTTGCCAAAACCAACGTCACCACAGACTAGCCTATCCATCGGCTGGGTGCTTAAGAGATCTTTCCTTACTGCATCGATGGTGGTGAGCTGGTCAGCCGTTTCCTCAAAGGGGAATTCACTACAAAATTGTCTATATTCTTCTTCATTATCCTTGCAAGAAAAGCCTTTTCGAGCCGCGCGTCTTGAATAGATATCGAGTAATTCGGCAGCGGTATCACGTACTTTTTCTGCGGCTTTTTTCTTGGCTTTATCCCATTTGTCAGAGCCTAATCGATGCAATGGCGCCATGGTCTCATCACCGCTACCACTGAAGCGACTAATCATATGAAGTGATGAGACGGGTACATAGAGTTTTGCGTCATCGGCATAAATGAGCGTTAAAAATTCCTGTTCAGATCCATCAACTGATAAAAGGATTAAGCCATTGTATCGTCCTACACCATGGTCTAGGTGAACGACGGGCGCTCCAATTTTTAGCTCAGCTAAACTTTTGAAAATATAATCTGGTGATTCAGAAACAGTTGAGCGTCTTCGTCTCTGCATAACCTGTTGGCCAAACAGCTCACCCTCGGTAATAAGGCATACATTCCGTTGTTTGCAATAAAAGCCCTGATCTATGGGGTATGTACAGATACCCATTGTTTCGCCAGAGGAATTGAAATCTTGCCATGAGACAAAGCTTATTGGGTTGATATTATTAGCTGCTAAAAGCTCGGTTAAGGCTTCTTTACGTCCAGCGGATTCTGCGCAGAACAATAAGCTAGTAGACGACGGAATATCTAGAATAAATTGCTCTAGTTTTTCAAGTGGATTAGTTAGTTTGCTATCAACGCTTACATCGTCAATCCCGGTTTTAATAAGTTCCTGTTGCTGCGGAGCATTAGGCTCTTTTTGAATGATATTAAGCTGTTTAAATTCAGCAAAAAGATCTTCAACCGTGATAAAAATTTCTTTAGGCTCTAAAAGAGGTCTCTGTGGGTCAACACCGTACTCGGTAAAGCGTCTATTGATATCTTGCCACAGGTTATTAGCAGAAGTGTAAAGGTCACCTTGCATAAAAACTTGGGTTTGAGCTGGCAAATAGTCAAATAGAGTGGCAGTTTGATCAAAGAAGAGACTCAGATAATACTCAATCCCTTGCGGCGCTATACCTTGCTTAACATCTTTATAAACCGGGCAATCGATTGTTGATGGATCAAAATGATCATGCCAGTTGTTAAGGAATTGGTTAATTCCTTCTTTATCTAAGGGAAACTCTCGTGCCGGCAATAGGCGTAAACGTTCTACACTAGAAAGAGTTCTCTGAGATTCAGGATCAAAAATTCTAAGTGACTCAATATCATTATCTAGCAGGTCAATTCTAAATGGTGCTTTTTCACCCATAGGGAAGATATCAATAATCGACCCTCGAAAAGCGTATTCACCATGTTCAAACACCGTATCAACCCGTTGATAACCGGCTCTAGTTAACTGACTATGTAATTTATCACGGTCGAGGGTTTCATCCACTTGATAGTCAAATAATCTTGAAGCCAAGTAATCAGTGGGTGGTAATTGATGGAGTAACGAAGGTAGCGGTAATATAAGTACCGATTGTTCTAATGTGGGTAACTCACTTAGTATTTGTATGCGGTCAGAGATAATATCCTGATGAGGAGAGAAAATATCATAGGGTAGGGTTTCCCAATCTGGAAAAACCTTTGTTTCTATATCACTACTCTGCAAGAAAAAGGTAATTGCTCGGCGAAGTGCTGAAGCCTCTGCTGTTGTCGCGGTGATTACCAATGATACGCCGGCGTATTTTGCCGCGCTTTCTGCAATGGTTAATGCCTGTGCTGTAGAACCAAGGGTAGCCCAATTAGATTCATTATTTGTGGCTTTGCTCATGTACTAGTTTCTCTAATCGGCTGTTGTTGATTTAACCTAAACATTGTTGACTATGCATTTTACTCTACTTAGCTTATTTGTTTGTAAAAATTATCAGTTTGCTGATTAATACTAAAAAATATTGTCTATAGTTTATTAACAGAGCAGATTAATAAATATTTCACAATAAAAGGACTTATTAAGTGAACAAAGAAGCCCGACCCGCACCTGAAAATTTCTTTATAGACTGGAAGCAAAGAGAAGCCCTCGCAGAGGGGATGATACCCCTTATTGGACGGCTTTATAGAGAGTTTAACGTTTCCTGTTATATGTACGGCAAAAGCATGGTGAATAAATCTGTCACCGACATTATGAAATCCCATCGATTTGTGCGTCAGGTAGAAAAGAATGAGTTATCGGAATTTGATACAGCGCCCATGTTAAAAGCGATTAGTCAGCTGAGTCTTGGTCCGGCACATATTGATATTGGTAAATTGGTAGTTAAATTTCAGGCCTCAACTAAAGAGCATTCGATTTCAGACTTTGTTTCGAGTGAGCTTTCGAATTGCATAGGATCCAGCCAAAAACCTCTGTTAAAACCCCAAGATATCGTACTCTATGGTTTTGGCCGAATAGGCAGGCTACTGGCCAGGCTATTGATTGATAAGGCCGGTGGTGGCGATGTTTTAAGGCTTCGAGCTATAGTGGTTCGCAAAGGGAGCAAGACTCATGATGATTTAGAGAAAAGGGCGGCTTTGTTACGCCAGGATTCTGTGCATGGCTCTTTTAAGGGGACAATCCGGGTGCTTAATAAAAGCTCTGTTCTGGTTGTTAATGGTAACCCTGTACAGGTTATCTATGCCAATAAGCCGGAAGATGTGAACTACGCAAAATATAAGATTAATGCCCCATTAATTGTTGATAACACAGGTATTTGGACTGATCGAAATAATCTTGAACGTCATCTCTCTAGTGGTGCTAAGAAAGTCTTACTCACCGCCCCAGCCGGTGGTGATATACCTAATATTGTTTATGGGGTTAATCATCACCAGATCACTGCTAATCATCATCTAATCTCTGCTGCATCCTGTACAACTAATGCCATTGTTCCTGTGCTGAAAGTTCTGGTTGATAAGTATGGGGTCGAGCATGGGCATGTTGAGACTGTGCACGCATATACTAACGATCAAAATCTGATTGATAATTATCATCCAGGGGACCGACGGGGGAGAAGTGCGGCATTAAATATGGTGCTGACTTCTACTGGAGCTGCTAGGGCGGTTTCTAAAGTAATCCCTGAGCTTAAGGGGAAGTTAACCGGAAATGCTATAAGAGTTCCCACGCCTAATGTCTCTATGGCCATTCTTAACATACAACTTAGTCAAAATATCACAAGAGACGGTTTAAATGAGTTTCTGCGATATATGGCCCTGCATAGTAAGTATCAACAACAAATTGGTTACACCGTATCCACTGAAGCCGTCTCTACAGATTTTGTTGGCTCTAGGCAGGCTACTGTAATTGATTCTGAGGCGACTATTGTTTCCGGTAAGAATGTGGTGCTTTATTGTTGGTATGATAATGAGTTTAGCTATAGCTGCCAGGTTGTAAGATGCATTGAAAAATTTGCAGGTGTTGAGTGGCAGCGTTATCCTAGTTGAGCCTTAAATATCTACTAAGAAGCTTTCATGATTGTCGAACAAATTTGGACCAATAACGCTTGGCGTAATTTTAACTATCTTATCGCCTGCCCAAAAACGGGTGATGCATTAGCCATAGATCCGTTGGATTATCAGCAGGCTCTCGATATAGCTAGAAAAAATGATTGGCGAATTACACAGGTGCTAAATACCCATGAACACCATGATCATATCGAGGGTAATAAGCCGATGATCGCTGCAACCGGCTCCAAGTTATTAGCCCATATTGGCGCCCACGATGCTATATCTGATATAGATACCACACTCGCTGGCGGTGAAATAATAAAAGTCGGAGCCAGTATTGAGCTGGAGGTTTTAGATACGCCTGGGCATACCATGTGTCACATTTGTCTGTTATCCAAAACTCCAACTCCGGTGTTATTTAGTGGTGATACTCTATTTAATGCGGGGGCGGGCAACTGCCATGGCGGAGGTCATCCTGAGGCTCTTTATAAGACTTTTTCTGAGATTTTTTCTAGGCTATCTGATGATACTAAAATCTATCCTGGCCATGATTATATTGTTAATAATTTGCAGTTTACGCTTAATCGTGAGCCCAGCAACAAGGTGGCTGCCAGTCTGCTTGATCAAGTTGTTTCGCAAGACACTAATGACCCTCTTGTAACTACTATAGGGCTTGAGAAACAAATTAATTGCTTCTTGCGTCTTGATAGCCCAGAGATTATTGCTAATCTAAAAGATTCAGTTGCTGATTTCCCTGTTCAGCCGACATCAAAAGATGTATTTCTTGCCTTGAGAGCGTTACGTAATAGTTGGTGATTGTTAAAGCTTGGTTGGCTCAGGCTACAAATAACCATGAAAACATCGAAAAAAAACACTATTTTTAGCGGTTAAACTGGCATCAAAACCCTAAGAAGTTTATACTCCCGCGCGAAATTGTTGACCTCATAAGATTGAGTTAATTCGATCCTGTCGAAGTCAGTGAAATAGATATTTTTAAGTGGTGTGTGATAGGGTCAAGACAGATTGGCGTAATTCACATGTTCATTCTTAGAATGTTTTTAACCTCGTCAATGGTATTTTCTATGATTAAAGTTCGCCGCGGACTGGACCTGCCCATATCAGGTGCACCAAAGCAAGAAATTCACGATGGCCCTAAAACCAGCCAAATAGCTATTATTGGCTCTGACTTCCATGGCATGAAGCCCACCATGGAAGTAAAAGTTGGGGACAGCGTTAGTAAAGGCCAGTTGCTGTTTACTGATAAAAAGAATCCAGGTGTTCAATTTACATCGCCGACTTCTGGAACTGTGGTTGAGATCAACCGTGGAGACAGACGCGTCTTTCAGTCATTGGTTATTGATATTGATGGCGATGCAAAAGAAACGTTCACCTCTTTTGATGCCGATAAGCTTTCGACAATCAGCCGACAGCAAGTGGTTGATAATCTAGTTAACTCAGGCCAGTGGGTAAGTTTTAAAACACGCCCATATTCTAAAGTTCCAGCAATTGATACTGTACCTGCTTCGATTTTCGTCAATGCTATGGACACAAATCCACTAGCAGCTGACCCGCAGGTAATTATTGCCGAACGTCAGCAGGATTTTGCTAATGGTCTTAGTGTTATCTCAAATTTAACTGAGGGTTCAGTTAATCTTTGTGTTGAAGGCGGTTCGTCTGTTTCAGCCGACAATGTGTCCCTTCACAGCTTTACTGGTCCTCATCCAGCGGGTCTTTCTGGTACACATATTCATTATATTGATCCAGTCAGTGCCAACAAAACAGTCTGGACTATCAATTATCAAGACGTTATAGCGATTGGCGCGCTTTTCACTACTGGTGAGATTGATAATCGTCGGGTAATTGCTCTTGGTGGCCCTCAGGTGTCAGAGCCTCGTCTGGTTCGAACTGTTTTGGGTGCAAATCTTAATCAGTTGGTTATTGGTGAGCTGACTAATGATGAAAATCGCGTTATTTCAGGCTCGGTTCTAAGCGGTCGAAAAGCGGCGGGTAATTTCGCATTTTTGGGGCGTTACCACAACCAAGTGTCTGTTATACGCGAAGGTCGTGAGCGAGAATTTCTGCATTATCTTCGTCCAGGCATTAATAAACATTCTGCATTACCGATTTTTGCCGGTGGTCTAAAGAAAAAGTTATTCAATATGACATCTAGTACTAATGGTAGTGAGCGAGCAATGGTACCCGTGGGTGGTTATGAAAACGTAACAGCGCTAGATCTTTTGCCAGTTCAATTGTTGCGTTCACTTATTGTTGGCGATACCGAAATGGCGCAAAAATTAGGCTGTTTAGAACTTGATGAAGATGATGTGGGTTTATATACCTATGTCTGTGTCGGTAAATATGAATATGGGCCAATTCTTCGTGACAATTTAACTAGAATTGAGAAGGAGGGTTAAGCCAGATGCGTAAATTCCTTGATAAACTAGAGCCTAACTTTAAGAAGGGCGGCAAGTGGGAAGGTTGGTATGCGCTATACGAAGCTATAGATACCGGCTTATTCAAACCCTCTGATGTAACCAAAAATAGTTCACATGTAAGAGATAATATTGATCTTAAGCGTGTCATGATTACTGTATGGCTCTGTACTTTCCCAACTATGTTTTTTGGTATGTGGAATATTGGCTTCCAGGCTAATAGCATTATGGCTGATATGGGTATGGAGAGTCAGGAAGGTCTTCGTGCTGTTTTTATCGGTCTATTAGCCGGCTATGATGCCAACAGTATCTGGGACAATATGATCCATGGTGCGGCATACTTTATTCCTATTTATGCCACTACCTTTATAGTGGGTGGTTTCTGGGAAGTACTATTTGCCAGCGTTCGCGGCCATGAGGTAAACGAAGGCTTCTTTGTTACCTCGGTTCTTTTTGCTCTTTGCTGTCCGCCAGATCTACCATTATGGATGGTTGCTGTGGGTATTAGTTTCGGTATTGTAATTGGTAAAGAAATTTTCGGTGGTACAGGGAAGAATTTCTTAAACCCTGCGCTTACTGGGCGCGCATTTCTTTATTTCGCATATCCTGCTTATATGAGTGGCGATATGGTATGGACTGCAGTTGACGGTTATACCGGTGCAACCATGCTTTCTATTGCCGCTGCTGATGGCGTTAACGCCCTAGCACAAACAGCTACTTGGATGGATTCCTTTATTGGTACTATTCACGGCTCTATTGGTGAGACCTCAACATTGGCCATACTTTTGGGTGCTGTTGTGTTGATGTCTATGAAGATCGCATCATGGCGAATTATTGGTGGAGTGCTTGTTGGTTCTGCCGCGGTATCCTTATTGTTTAACAGTATTGAATCAACCAACCCAATGTTTGCACTGCCTTTTTATTGGCACTGGGTTATTGGTGGCTTTGCCTTTGGTGCTGTCTTTATGGCAACTGATCCCGTTTCTGCCTCTATGACTAACACTGGTAAATATATTTACGGTATTTTAATTGGTGTCATGGTAATTCTTATTCGAGTGGTTAACCCCGCGTTCCCAGAAGGGATGATGTTGGCCATTTTGTTTGCCAACCTTTTTGCCCCATTGATTGATCACTATGTGGTTGAGTCAAATATTAAGAGGAGACTAGCACGTGGCTAATGAATCTGTTTCTAAAACGTTTACCGTTGCATTGACGCTGTGTATTGTTTGCGCAGTTGTAGTATCCAGTGCTGCTGTCTTTCTTCGTCCTGCACAAGAGGCTAATAAGCTACTTGATTTAAAAACTAATATTCTTGCATCTGCTGGTCTATTAGAAGAGGGCGTTGATGTTGAAACTCAATTTGAAAAAATCAGCGTTAAGTTGGTTGATATGGATACTGGGCGCTATACAGATGCGATAGACCCAGCAAACTACGATCAACGAAAAGCATCGGCAGACCCCGCTCTTTCAGTTGCATTAGGTGCTGATGATGACATAGCGAAAATTAAACGCAGAGCTAATTACTCCAAGGTTTATGTGGTTGAAAATGAATTAGGGCTTGAGAAGGTGATATTGCCTATTAAGGGTTATGGCCTATGGTCGACGCTGTACGGTTTTATTGCTCTTGAGTCTGATTTAAAAACAGTGGCTGGTATTGGCTTTTATGAGCACACTGAAACACCAGGTCTAGGTGGTGAGGTGGATAATCCAAAATGGAAATCTAGCTGGATTGGTAAGCAGGCCTATAGTGGTGATTCCTATGTGCTTGAAGTTATCAAAGGCAAAGTTGACCCTAGCCGCGGTGGTGCAGAATCAAAAATTGATGGCCTTGCTGGCGCAACCTTAACCACGAAAGGGGTTGATAACCTTGTTAGGTACTGGTTGGGTAATCAGGGCTTTAAGCCTTTTATCGAAAATCTTAAGACAGGGGAGGCGTAATAGATGTCAAAAACAAAAGATATCTTACTAGAGCCAATTGCCAGCAATAATCCAATTGCGCTACAGATATTGGGTATCTGTTCGGCACTTGCTGTAACTACCAGTATGAAAGTTGCTTTTGTAATGTGTTTAGCGCTAACAATAGTTTCGGCCTTTTCTAACCTTTTCGTTTCTTTAATTCGTCATCATATTCCGAATAGCATTCGTATTATTGTTCAGATGACGATTATTGCTTCTATGGTAATTATGGTTGATCAGGTACTTAAGGCTGTGGCCTATGATATTAGTAAGCAGCTATCGGTATTTGTTGGTCTTATTATTACCAATTGTATTGTGATGGGGCGTTGTGAAGCCTTTGCCATGAAGAATCCACCATTACCAAGTTTCTTTGATGGTATTGGCAATGGTTTAGGTTACAGCGTTATTTTGATGCTACTAGCCTTTATTCGTGAATTATTTGGCGCAGGTAAGATCTGGGGTGTTCAGGTATTACCCGTCAGCACTGAGGGTGGCTGGTATATTGCCAATGGCATGATGTTAATGCCACCGAGTGCGTTTTTCTTGATCGGACTGTTTATTTGGGCGTTACGCGTTTGGAAAACTGAACAGGTTGAAAAGCCAGACTTTAAGATTACTGCGAATAGTCGCAAGAGTGAGGTTGCCTAATGGAGCATTATCTAAGCTTACTTGTTCGTTCAATTTTTATTGATAACATTGCCCTTAGCCTTTTCTTGGGCATGTGTACCTTTATTGCTGTATCGAAGAAAGTGAATGCCGCAATTGGTCTTGGAATCGCGGTTATAGTGGTACAAACCATTACCGTTCCCGTAAATTATTTGCTAATGAACTATTTACTTGCAGACGGTGCCCTAGCATGGGCTGGTCTTCCTGATGTAAATCTGAGTTTCTTGGTTTATCTGTGCTTTATTGGTGTTATTGCAGCTTTGGTTCAGATACTTGAGATGGTGCTCGATAAGTATGTGCCGGCACTGTACAGCGCACTTGGTGTGTTCCTGCCACTTATTACCGTGAACTGTGCGATTTTGGGTGGCTCACTACTTATGGCTGAGCGTGGTTATGGATTCACTGAAAGTGTTGTTTACGGCATTGGTTCAGGTACCTCTTGGGCCCTTGCTATTGCCGTTTTAGCAGGTATTCGAGAGAAACTTAAATATAGTGATATTCCTGAAGGTTTGCAGGGTTTGGGTATTGTATTTATTACCGTAGGTTTGATTTCCTTAGGCTTTATGTCGTTTGGCGGCATTGATCTATAAAAATTGGAGAGTTAAAGCAGTATGACGACTGAAATTATCTTAGGCGTAACCATGTTCACAGTAGTGATCTTGGCGCTTGTAGCCTTTATTCTTGCTGCACGTAGCAAGCTAGTTGCATCTGGTGATGTAAATATTGAAATTAATGGTGAAAAAACCATTACTGTCCCCGCTGGTGACAAGCTTTTACAAACCCTATCCAATGCAGGTCTATTCCTGCCATCAGCATGTGGTGGCGGTGGTAGTTGTGCCCAGTGTAAATGTGTGGTCTCAGATGGTGGCGGCTCTATGTTGCCGACTGAGGAGGCACACTTTACTCGCAGAGAGGCCAATGAAGGATGGAGGCTTTCTTGTCAGGCGCCGGTTAAGCAGGATATGAAAGTTGAGGTTCCCGAAGAAGTATTTGGTGTTAAGCGTTGGGAATGCACAGTGGAATCAAATCCAAATGTAGCTACCTTTATTAAAGAATTAACACTTCGCCTGCCTGAGGGCGAGAATGTTGACTTTAAAGCAGGTGGTTATGTGCAGCTGGAATGTCCTCCTCATGTGGTTAATTATTCAGACTTTGAAGTTGAAGACGAGTACAGAGGTGACTGGGAACGTTTTGGTCTCTATCAATATACCTCTGAGGTTAAAGAGCCGCTTATACGCGCTTACTCAATGGCAAATTATCCTGAAGAGCAAGGTGTTGTTAAATTTAATATCCGTATCGCCAGCCCGCCTCCGGGTTCCACTGACATACCACCGGGTAAAATGTCATCCTATGTGTTTAATCTGAAACCAGGCGATAAAATTTCTGTCTATGGTCCGTTTGGCGAGTTCTTCGCTAAAGAGACCAAAGCAGAAATGGTGTTTATTGGTGGTGGTGCTGGTATGGCACCAATGAGATCACATATCTTTGATCAGCTTAAACGCATAAATTCAGACCGTAAAATCAGTTTTTGGTACGGGGCTAGATCACTTAAAGAATGCTTCTATGACGATGAATATGATCAATTAGCCTCTGAGAATGAAAATTTTGATTGGCATCTAGCACTTTCAGATCCTCAGCCTGAAGATAACTGGGATGGCCTTACTGGTTTTATTCACAATGTGCTTTACGAGCAGTACCTTAAGGATCATGAAGCGCCAGAAGACTGCGAATTCTATATGTGTGGTCCGCCAATGATGAATGCTGCCGTTATTAAGATGTTGGAAGACCTCGGTGTTGAGCCAGAAAACATCATGCTAGATGATTTTGGTGGCTAAACATCCGAATTTGAGTGGCCTGAGGCAAACTATGTTGTTTGCCTTATGGCGCTCCGTGTTAATTTTAGTTATAGTTATATTACATGGATGCAGTAACAAGCCTGATGTCCTAGCCATATCGGGTAGTAAGATGGGAACAACATACCATATTACGGTTATTGCAGATCAGTTACCCCCTGATGACTTAGAGCAGCAAATTGATCAGCTGCTCTCTAAGGTAGACAATTCGATGTCTACCTATAAAAAGGATTCAGAAATTAGTCAATTTAATCGTTTGCCCGTTGGTAAGTCGATGACTATATCTGATGAATTTCTCGAAGTTGTAAAAATCAGCCAAAAAATTTGGCAACTAAGCAATGGTGCTTTCGATCCGACTATAGGTCCACTTGTGGATTTATGGGGCTTTGGCCCGGGTGAAAGGCATGATGCTGTCCCCACTCCTCATGCCATAGCCCAAACCAAAGCCCAAATAGGTTTTGATTCGGTTGTTCTCGCCGAGAATACTCTATCAAAAACCAAATCGGTTGCTTTGGATTTATCCGCGGTAGCCAAAGGTTACGCGGTCGACAGGGTGGCTGATCTATTAGAGATGCTAGCCTTACCTGACTATTTGGTAGAAATTGGCGGCGAAATTCGCGTAAGTGGTTTTAATGCCGATGGTGAGGCTTGGCGAATAGCGATGGAGCAGCCGCAATTGTTTGCCGAGGTTGATCAGGTCATTGCTATTACTGATATTGCTGTGGCTACATCGGGTGACTATAGGAATTATTTTGAGCAAGATGGTGTTCGCTATTCACATACCATCGACCCCAAAACGGGTATGCCCATAGATCACAATTTAGCCTCAGTCACTGTGCTTTCTGAGTCCTGTGCCGTTGCAGATGCGTGGGCAACTGCTTTTTCAGTATTGGGAGCAGAAAAGAGTTTAGAGCTCGCAGAGCAGCTTGATCTGTCGGCTTACATGTTAGTCCGAGACAATCGGGAATTTGTCCCCATGTACAGTAGCGGTTTTGACTTTTTGGTTAATTAAATTATTAGGTTGAGTTATAAGTGTTAGATATTTTATTTGCAGTCCTGGGTTTTATAGTACTAATTTCCATTATGGCAATTGGTGTTTTGTTGGGTAGAAAACCTATCGCTGGATCCTGTGGTGGTGTAGCTGCTGCCTTGGGTGATGATGATTATACCTGTGAAATCTGTGGTGATGATCCCAATAAATGCGATGAGATTTCCAATGCTACAAAACCTGTGTATACAAACGCCGCTGAATTAAAGAAATAAGGAATAACAATGGCAGATTTCTCTTATGACCTCGTTGTGATTGGTAGTGGTCCAGCTGGAGAAGGGGCTGCCATGAATGCAGTTAAGCAGGGCTTAAGCGTCGCTGTAGTTGACGATCGTGCTCAGCCAGGTGGTGGCTGTACTCATTTGGGTACCATTCCGTCTAAAGCACTAAGGCATTCGGTGCGCCGTATGGTGCAATATAACACCATGCCAATGTTTCGTTCTGTAGGCGATCCCCGCTGGTTTTCCTTTCCTGAGGTAATGAAAGCCGCTGAGGATGTGATTACTAAACAGGTCGAAGGGCGAACAAAGGGCTATGCTCGCAATCGTGTCAAAATACATATTGGACGCGCTAAGTTTATCAATCCTAATGAGGTGGTTGTTTCTGATGCCTCTGGAAATCCCTTAACCATCAAGGGCAAGAACTTCCTCATAGCAACTGGCTCTAGGCCTTATCGTCCTGATGATATTGATTTTAATCACCCCTTAGTTTTCGATAGCGATACCATACTCTCTCTAGATCACTCTCCACTCAACGTTATTATTTATGGTGCCGGTGTTATTGGCTGCGAATATGCCTCTATATTTGCCGGGTTAGACACTCGCGTTGATTTGGTTAATACCCGCGAATGGTTGATGAGCTTTCTAGATGATGAAATTTCTGATGCTTTGAGTTATCACCTACGGGATCTAAGTGTGAGTGTGCGCCATAATGAAGAGTATGAGCGGGTTGAAACCACAGATAATGGCGTAACTCTGGTGTTAAAGTCGGGAAAACGTATCCATGGTGATGCTTTACTCTGGTCAAATGGCCGTACCGGTAATACCCATGATCTAGGCTTGGAAAATATTGGTCTAGAAGCGGATGTACGCGGACAAATAAAGGTCAATAGCGACTACCAAACTGCCGTCCCTCATATTTATGCAGCAGGTGATGTTATTGGCTGGCCAGCGCTGGCAGGTGCCGCCTATGATCAAGGGCGTTTTGCGGCCTCTCATATGTGCGAAACCCCAGACCAATATCGTGTTGAAGATGTTGCAACCGGTATTTGGACAATTCCTGAAATAAGCTATGTCGGTAAAACAGAGGCCGAACTAACCGAGAAAAAGATCCCCTATGAAATTGGTCGCGCCTATTTTAAAGATTTGGCTCGTGCGCATATTTCTGATGAAGAAGTGGGTATGCTTAAGATTCTATTCCATCAGCAAACGTTAGAAATATTGGGTATCCATTGTTTTGGTGCCGAGGCGGCTGAAATTATTCATATTGGTCAAGCGATTATGAATCAACAAGGCGAAGCCAACAGTATTAATTACTTCTTACGTACCACCTTTAACTACCCGACTATGGCCGAAGCATACCGGGTTGCGGCTTTAAACGGTCTTAATAGAGTCAGTCGTGAAAGTCGTCGTGCATAATCGCCTAAGAAAGCTCTAATTCAGCCCTTAGGGGTTGCTGCTAAGCAGTTCTAGAGTTGTACCCATACAGGGATTGCTGTTTAATCTGTGCATGAAATCAAATCTCCCGCTATATATTGGTATTCGATACGCTCTCAGCAAGCGCAAAGAGGGCTTTTTGTCGTTTATTTCAGGGTTCTCATTCTGTGCCATGGCCCTTGGTGTAATGACACTCATCATTGTACTTTCAGTGATGAATGGTTTTGATCGTGAGATTAAACAGCGCTTACTCAATGTAATTCCGCATATAACGCTAAAACACAATAACAGTATTAGCCCAGAACAAGTTGAACAGATATCTCAGCGACTAACTGCTGAAGAGCCGCGAATTACTGCCGCAATGCCAATACTTGAGAGCTATGCCATGTTGGCAAATAGTTCTCGCCAGCAGGCTGTCCTATTAAAAGGTTTAGATGCCGGTTGGCCGTCGACTAAATTATTGTCGGACAATATGTTGTTGGGGGATTTAAGCCAATTACAGCAACAAAAATACGGCATATTACTTGGCAGTCAGGCCGCACGTAAGCTGGGAGTTGGTGTAGGTGATACTGTCGAAGTGATATTGCCAAAACTTTTAATAACGCCAATGGGCAGCTTTCCACGATTAAAAATGATGCAGGTGATCGGACTTTTCGAAGTGGGTGCACAGGTTGATGCAACAACGGCTTACATACATGAGCGTGATGCAAGAAAGCTGTTTCAACTGGGCGATAACTACCAAGGTCTCCAGTTGTTATTAGAGGATCCATACTTGGCTCAAAGTATTGTTGGTTCAATCACATTAGATTTACCTGAATCTATTAATATTGAGAGTTGGGATGAGCAAATGGCAACGCTTTTTCAGGCAATGCGAATGGAAAAGTTAGTTGTTGGCCTGCTGTTGTCCGCTATTATTGCGGTAGCGGCATTTAATATTGTTGCTTGCTTAGTGCTTATGGTTGCAAATAAACGAAAGGATATTGCTGTATTGCGGACCCTTGGTGCGCGTTCTGATCAAATTGTAAAAATATTTATTATTCAGGGTTCTGCTATTGGGCTGGTCGGCGTTGCACTGGGCTTGATATTAGGTTGTATTATGGCGTTTTTTATCGGTGATATTGTTTCCTTTATTGAACTAATAAGTGGCTCACATATGTTTGACCCAGCGGTGTACATGATAAATTCGCTTCCAAGCAAACTGGTTTTCTCAGATATTGCTCTGGTTGTTATTGGGGCCTCAGCAGTGAGTATTTTATCCACTATTTATCCCGCTTGGCGTGCAGGACAAGTATTGCCCGCGGAGGCACTTCGCTATGACCAGTAAAACTATATTGACGGTAACCAATTTACAGCGAGATTATCAGCAGGGCGATTCATCAGAGGTTCTGCGTGTTATTAAAGGGATTGATTTCGAGATAAAGCAGGGTGAAAAGTTGGCGATTATCGGCGTTTCTGGGTCGGGTAAGTCAACCCTATTAAATTTAATGGGCGGTCTGGATGATCCCACTCAGGGATCGGTAGTGCTCAAGGGTAAGCAATGGTCAAATCTTGATCCTACACAGCGGGCTGCATGGCGCAATAAGCACATAGGTTTTGTATATCAATTCCACCATTTGCTTGACGAGTTT
This sequence comes from uncultured Pseudomonadales bacterium, assembly GCA_938092205.1. Taxonomy (GTDB): domain Bacteria; phylum Pseudomonadota; class Gammaproteobacteria; order Pseudomonadales; family Porticoccaceae; genus HTCC2207. The sequence goes on along the minus strand of CALKMW010000033.1, from coordinate 11,401 downwards.
AGTGCGCTTGAAAATGTCTGCTTACCAGGTTTAATTGCTGGTGATAGCAAACAGAGTGAAGCCTATGCCAAAGAGTTACTAGCCAAAGTTGGTTTAGCCGAGAGATTACACCATTTGCCATCCGAGCTATCCGGTGGAGAGCGACAGCGTGTTGCTATAGCCAGGGCACTGGCTCGTAAGCCTTCGTTAGTGCTGATGGATGAGCCTACAGGTAATCTGGATCCAAAAACAGCAGAATCGGTGTTAAATCTCTTAATGGCGCTTAATAAAGATCTAGGCATTAGCTTTGTGGTGGTTACTCACGATCCCCAAATCGCAATGCAATTAGATAGAACAATTAGTCTAGTGGACGGTGTCTTGGGGCCAAACCTTGATTAGAAGTCTTTCTCTATTTGTCGGTCTAAGGTATTTCTCTGCGGGTGCTCGCAATAGCCGATTAGTCTCTTTTATTTCTCTGCTAGCGCTTTCTGGCTTAACTCTGGGCGTTGGCTTGCTCATTCTGGTGCTGTCAGTGATGAATGGCTTCGACCGGGAAATGCGTGAACATATTTTATCTGTTGTGCCCCATGTGCAGGTGACACATTCGGGTTCAATTAAAGACTGGCAGTCGCAGCGTGATCTTTTAACTACATTGCCTAATGTTGTTGAAGTGACGCCCTTTAATCAGGCTCAAGGTATTATTTTTTCTAATAACCAAACTCGGCCGGTTAAACTTTTGGGTTTGGATCAAACTATGTTACCTAAGGGATTTGAGACGACGCTCAATGCGGCAAATTTGACCGTGCCGGCTGAGGGTGAATTGTTGCTGGCTAAGCCTATTATCGATTCTCTTAATTTAACCCTAGGGCAAAGTATAAATCTTATTTTGCCATCGGAAGGGGGTAGGCAGGCTAGGGCGGTTACCTTGGTTTTAGTCGGTGTTTTTGCTACCAGAACCGAGGTTGATCAAATGCTTGGTATTGTATCGCTTAAACAGGCGGGCCATATGATGGGAAGTGCTGAGGATGTTTTTGGCTTTAGAGTTCAGTTGGCTGACCTTTTTCAATCAAGAATGACGGCTAATCGCATTCAAAGCCAGTTACCTTTTGGTTTTAGGTCGGTAGATTGGACTCAAACACATGGCAATCTCTACCAAGCCATACAGCTTTCACGGAATATGGTTGGTCTATTAGTATTTCTTGTTGTCGGTATAGCCGCGTTTAATGTGATTTCTATGTTGATGATGATGGTGCTCAATAAGCGCAAGCATATAGCCATTTTGCAAACTATGGGCGTTTCTAAACAACAGGTTCTTAATATATTTCTTATTCAGGGTTTGCTTATAGCTTTCGTAGGTATTGCCCTTGGAGTGTTGCTTGGGGTTATAGGCTGTTATTGGGTTGCTGAGCTAGTGGCAGTTGTAGAGGCTGTGTTGGGGTCTCAGCTACTTAATACATCGATATACCCAATTGACTATGTACCTGTCGATTTAAGGCTAGGTGATGTTATATATATCGTCGTATCGGCATTGTTTCTGACATTGTTGGCGACGCTTTACCCAGCGATAAAGGCTAGTAACACTGTGCCAGCTGAGGCATTAAGGTACGAAAGTTAAAGATTTTTGCTGACTTTGCTGCGCTTTTCTTTACGATCTTGCCAGTTCTTCAGCACCTTCCAACGCCAGAGTTGAAATACCGCAAAATAGCTGGCAATGGATAAGATACTACCGCATATAAGACTGCCTAAAAATAGTGGTTTTAAAACATCTGCACCAAGACTTTTAAACCACTCCCAGTCCATTTGAGCTGAAAACTGTGCGGCTTGCGTATCCAAGATGCTCGAGCCGAGCTGATAGGTTAGAAAAAACATCGGTGGGATGGTGACTGGGTTACTTATCCAAATGACAATCATGCCGATCGGAAGGTTGGCGCCAAGGCAATAGCAAAGCATAACGGCAATTAATGTCTGGCCGGGTAGTGGGATAAAGGCGCAAAATACACCAATGGCGAAGGCTAGAGATACTGAATGCCGATTGATATGAAATAAATTTGGATCCATTGCCAGTGACCTTATCCATCCTAAAGAGGGTTTGCTCAATAACGAATTGATATCTGGCAGTAGGCGATGAATTATTTTTCTTGGCATAAGTTCAGCTAAAAATTTATTTGCTATCAAGTTTATGTGGATTATTGCTCGGAGTCACCACCTTTCGCATCATAATGGCGGACAGATTATATGAACAAGGCTACAATACAGTCTTACCTTAAATTATAGACATAGAGATTGAATGAATTGAAAAACCTTCAGAGTAATGCTCTTCAGATAGAGAGCTTAGTTAAAACATATGACAATAACTTTAAAGCCCTGAAGGGTATTGATCTCGAAGTCAAAGAAGGGGACTTTTTTGCGCTACTAGGGCCTAATGGCGCCGGAAAGTCGACCACCATAGGTGTTATATGTTCTCTTGTTAGAAAATCCGCGGGTAAGGTCAAAATCTTCGGTATTGATATAGATGAGGATTTTAGCGCGGCTAAACAGCATGTTGGTGTTGTTCCTCAGGAATTCAACTTTAATCAATTTGAAAAGCCTATAGATATTCTTATAACTCAGGCAGGTTATTATGGTATTGACGTGGCAGTGGCGACCGAACGAGCCCATAAGTATCTAAAGCTGTTAGGTTTATGGGAAAAGCACAATGTTCCCTCTAGAAGTTTGTCTGGCGGCATGAAGCGTCGCTTAATGATTGCGCGGGCGTTAATCCATGAGCCTAAATTATTGGTATTAGATGAGCCAACTGCTGGCGTTGATATTGAGCTTAGACGCTCAATGTGGAGTTTTTTAGAGAGCATCAATCGTCAGGGTACTACCATTATTTTAACCACCCATTACCTTGAAGAGGCTGAGCACTTATGTCGCAATATTGCCATTATAGATCAGGGTAATATTGTTAAAAATACCAGCATTAAAAACCTAATAAAGCAGCTTAATAAAGAGACCTTTATCCTTGATTTAAAAGGAGAAGTTAAAGATATAAAAGCGCTTGATGCTTATCCCTTAACAATGGTGGATAGTAGTACTATTGAGGTTTCTATCGATAAGAATCAATCCCTAAACCATCTGTTTTCTCATCTGACGACTGAGGGTGTTGAGGTTGTCAGTATGCGCAATAAGGCCAATCGATTGGAAGAATTATTTATTGATATGGTAGAAAAAAATCTTACAACAAATAAGGTCTCAGATAATGGATAATCAGAAAAAATGGGTTGCGTTATCAACCATTGTGCGCCGCGAAATTCGTCGTTTTATGCGTATATGGCCGCAAACATTGGTGCCCCCAGTAATAACCATGGCCCTGTATTTTGTAATATTTGGTAAATTGATCGGTTCGCGCATTGGTGAAATGTCATCTTTGCCCTATATACAGTTTGTCGCGCCAGGCTTGATAATGATGTCTGTTATTACTAATTCATACTCCAATGTGGTGTCTTCTTTTTTTGGCTCTAAGTTTCAGAGTAATATCGAAGAGTTGCTGGTTTCACCAACACCTAACTGGATTATTTTACTGGGCTATGTTGCCGGTGGAATGGCTCGTGGCCTGGGTGTCGGTTTTATTGTCACGCTGTTGTCGATTTATTTTGCTGATTTTAGTCTATATAGTTTGCCGGTAACCATTGCTATTGTATTGATGACATCGCTAATGTTTTCGCTCGCGGGCCTGATTAACGCCATTTTCGCCTCTAGTTTTGATGATATTTCAATTATCCCTACCTTTGTTTTAACGCCGCTAATTTACTTGGGCGGGGTGTTTTACTCAATTGAGCTTTTAAGTGGATTCTGGAAGGGTTTAAGCCTGTTAAACCCGATACTTTATATGGTCAATGCTTTTCGTTATGGCATGGTCGGGATTACAGATATCAATATTTTTGAGTCCTTTGCTATGGTGGGTTTATTTTCGGCTATATTGTTTTTTGTCGCCCTTTGGTTACTTGAAAAAGGCTCGAGGTTAAGAAGTTAATGAGTGATTACACCTTTACAGAACTTGGCAAAGAGACTCGTTATAGTGATAGCTATGACGCCAATCTGCTTTGCCCTATACCCAGAGTAAAAGCTCGACAATCTGCTCAAGCCCCAGAATATTTGCCCTTTGTAGGGGTTGATGTGTGGACTGCCTACGAACTATCTTGGCTTAATTTAGACGGATTGCCGCAGATTGCCATTGTTGAATTTATTGTCCCCTGTGACAGTGATTCCATTGTTGAGTCAAAGTCTTTTAAGTTGTATCTAAACTCATTTATACAGACTAAATTTTCTTCGATGGAAGAGGTTGAATCCCACCTGGTTAAGGATTTGTCAGCTGCCACTGGCTCTATTGTTGAAGTGACCCTTTATGAGCTAGGTGAGTATCAGGGCATTCAGCCAATTAGTGAGCCTCAAGGTATATGTATTGACCGCCAACCTGTGGTGATTGATAGCTATACGCCAGACGCGAGCTTATTGACTACAGAGGCGAATGGTTCAGTTAATGAGACTCTTTATTCCCATTTGCTTAAAACAAACTGCCCAGTTACCGATCAGCCCGATTGGGCATCAATCTACATTTTTTATCAGGGTAATAAGATTGATCAGGCTGGATTACTTAAATATATAGTTTCCTATCGACAGCATCAGGATTTTCATGAGCAATGTGTTGAGCAAATCTTCTTAGATATTATGTCAGCCTGTTCGCCAACACAGCTTTCAGTATATGCGCGCTATATGCGTAGGGGTGGCTTAGATATAAACCCCTTTAGAAGTACGCACAGTCTTCGTCCACCACTGTTTAGACAGGTTCGCCAATAACTAGGCAAGACTGGTTCGTAGAAACTCCGCGAGCAGGTCAATAGCTTGATTTTTGGTGTTCTTACGCACATTAAGGAGGCTTATGCCTACGCTTCCAAGGTCAGGGTAACGCTGTGAGTTTGCGATGATCTTGAGGTTCTCTGGCACTGTACTTTTTGCCAATACGGTTACCCCAAGACCTTCTTGAATAGCATATTGAATCCCGGTCAAATCAGGAATGTTATAAACGATCTGCCAAGGTTGTTTTATCTTGTTTAGGGTCCTTACTGCCCGCTGCCGGTAAATACATCCCTCTGGAGCCACTATCAATGGTACTGGAGGCGGCTTGTTTGGGTTGTATTCAGGGCCTGATACCCAGACTAAATTATCCGTCTTTACTAAATTATCTGATTCTTCCAGAGGGTTATTTTGAAGCGCCAGAATAACATCATGGGCGGCTTTTCCTGATCGTGATAATAGCGTCTTACTTAGTTCGCAATTTACTTCAAGAGTGATATTGGGGTAGGCCTTGGCGAAGCGACCAACAATCTTGGGTAAAAGAATTGTGGCGAATTCACTTGGAATGCCCAAGCGAACCTTGCCCATAATGGTGCTTTTGGTGCATTCACTAACAGCCATATCATTCAGTGACAGTATTTGTTTGGCATATTCAAATATAGTTTCACCGGCAATTGTTAGTGATAAATTTTTGCCGTCTCTCATTAGCAGCGTCTCGCCTAGCATATCTTCTAGTCTATTCATCTGCAGGCTTATAGCAGGTTGTGACCGACCTAATAGTTCGCCAGCTTTGGTGAAGCTATTAAACTCAACAATAGTGACAAATGCTCGCAATAAATCCATAGGTAAATTTTTCATAAATTGGACGCTTTTAATGATCTATCAATGTATTTATAAAACTTATGGAAACATTATATCTATTAATTTAACTTATTTCATTTCTGTGTATATTATCTTGTTATTCCTAAGACAATATACGCCAATTTTATGTCTACATCTGAGCAGCCAAAGAATACTCAATTTCACGATTACCATATCGAGGCCGGCGGCAAAATGGTTCCCTTTGCTGGATATTCAATGCCGATCAATTATCCCGCTGGCATTATGCAAGAGCACCTGCATACTCGTGATGCCGCTGGTCTGTTTGATGTATCTCATATGGGGCAGGTGATTATTCGTGGTGCCAATGCCGCTGAACAGCTTGAAAAGCTAATGCCGCTTGATTTGAATCAACTAGCTTGCAATAACATGACCTACAGCACACTGGTTAATGAAGAGGGTGGCATTCTTGATGATCTAATCATTACTCGCTGGGATGAACAGACGTTTTTTGTTGTAGTTAACGCGGCATGCAAAGTGCAAGATATTCAGCACTTTCGCGATCATCTGTCAGGTACAGAAATTATCGAACTTGAAGATCAAGGTTTATTGGCATTACAGGGCCCCCTAGCGGTTGATGTGTTGGCCACCATAGCCCCTGAGGTTGCAGATTTACATTTTATGCAAGGCCGCTCAATTCACATTGAAAATTGCCCTTGCTATGTCACAAGGTCTGGCTATACCGGCGAGGATGGTTTTGAAATATCGATTAAACCACAGGACTGCTCAGCTGTAGTAGATGCCTTGCTCGAGAATTCATCGGTTCACTGGGTTGGCCTTGGTGCACGTGATTCTTTGCGCTTGGAGGCCGGTTTATGCCTTTATGGACATGATATGGACCAACAAACCAGTCCAGTTGAAGCCAGCCTTTTATGGAGTATCAATAAGTCTCGTCGTACTGGTGGTCCAAAACAGGGTGGTTTTTTGGGCTCCCAGGCCGTTCTTAATCATATCGATCAGGGTGCTTCAAAGAAGCGTGTCGGCTTTATGGTCGAGGGGCGTGCACCGGTTCGAGAGGGTGCAGAGATCGTTGATCAACAAGGCAACATAATCGGCGCTATTACTAGTGGTGGTTTTTCACCCAGTTTACAAAAGCCAATCGCAATGGGCTATGTCAATACAGAATATTCAACCCTAGGCACAACGGTTAATGCCATGGTCAGAGGTAAGTCGCGGCCATTAGTTGTCTGCTCAATGCCATTTGTACCCCAGCAATATTATCGAGGATAACTCAGGAGAAGTTAGATGCTTCAGAAGAAACGTACACTCAGTGATCTGCAACATGCCGAACAATTTGTAACTCGCCATGTGGGGCCGGGTGTTGAAGATCAGCAAGCCATGCTCAGCATGCTCGATTGCAACAACTTGCAGCAGCTTATTGAACAGGTTGTGCCTGAATCTATCGTTAACAATCAGCCGCTTGATTTGCCACTTCAGTGTACTGAATCGCAAGCGATCAAAGAACTTCGTCAAATTGCTAGCAAGAACAAGATTTTCAAAAGCTTTTTAGGGCAGGGCTACTATGGCACTTTAACGCCCAATGTTATTCTGCGTAATATCCTTGAAAACCCCGCATGGTATACCGCTTACACACCTTATCAGCCCGAAATATCTCAGGGTCGTTTAGAAGCCCTTATCAATTTCCAGACGATGGTTACTGACCTGACAGGTCTAGAAATAGCCAACGCCTCAATGCTTGACGAGGGAACAGCGGCTGCCGAGGCAATGACGCTATCTCGACGGGTGTCTAAATCAAAGTCAAATCGTTTCTTTGTCGATAGTGATTGCTTGCCGCAAACCATCGATATTATTGCTACCCGAGCCGAGCCGCTAGGAATAGAAGTAGAAATTGGCCAGCCTGAGGATTGTGATGGTGATGTATTTGGTATGTTACTTCAGTATCCTGGTGTTAGCGGAAATATCCAAGATCATAGAGAAATCATAGCTAAGGTTCAGGCGCATAAGGGCATTGTAGTAATGGCTGCCGATATTCTTAGCCTTGTATTACTTGAATCACCTGGTTCCTTGGGCGCAGATATAGCCATAGGCTCAACTCAACGCTTTGGAGTACCAATGGGCTTTGGTGGCCCTCATGCCGCTTATATGGCCACTAAAGAAGCTTATAAGCGCAATCTACCGGGTCGTATTGTAGGTCTTTCTCAAGATGCACAGGGGAATCCCGCTTATAGACTAGCATTGCAAACTAGAGAGCAGCATATCCGCCGAGAAAAGGCGACCTCTAATATCTGTACTGCACAGGTGCTTTTAGCGGTAATAGCAGGTATGTATGCAGTTTATCACGGTCCTAAAGGACTGACAGACATTGCTAACCGCGTTCATATGCTGACAACGGTATTAGCACTTGGCTTGAAACAACATAATATAAACACAGTAAACAGTACTTGGTTTGATACTCTGACGTTGAATACTGGAGATAACACTGCAGCAATTATTGGCAGAGCAGAAGCGAACAACATAAATCTACGTAAAATTGATGAGAATCATCTGGGTATATCACTCGATGAAACATCTAGTGCAAAGGATATTATGCAGTTGTGGGATATCCTTATTGGACAGCACAACTTATCTATAGACCAATTAGCTGAGCAAGCAGTGCAACATATTCCAGGCAATATGATGCGTACCGAAAGTTTCCTCGAACATGAAACCTTTAATAGTTATCACTCTGAAACAGAAATGTTGCGTTATATTCGCAAACTTTCTGATAAGGATATTGCCTTAGACCGATCGATGATTCCACTGGGCTCATGTACCATGAAGCTTAATGCAACCGCTGAAATGTTACCCGTAACCTGGCCAGAGTTTGCCAATATGCATCCATTTGCACCGGCTAATCAAACTCAAGGCTATCAAACGCTAATAGAGCAGTTAGAATCAATGCTGTCAGAAATAACTGGTTATGATGGCATATCATTACAGCCTAATGCCGGCTCTCAAGGTGAGTATGCTGGGCTACTTGCAATAAAATCCTACCATGAAAGCCGAGGCGATAAGCACCGTGATATCTGTCTAATTCCCAGCTCTGCCCATGGTACTAATCCAGCATCAGCCCAGATGTGTGGCATGAAAGTGGTGGTTGTAGCCTGTGATGATCAGGGCAATGTGGATATTGAGGATCTGCAACAAAAGGCTGAACAGCACAGTGATAAGCTGTCAGCCATCATGGTGACATACCCATCGACCCATGGTGTATTTGAGGAAAACATCACCCAGCTGTGTGATATTGTTCACCAACATGGTGGTCAAGTCTATATTGATGGCGCTAACCTTAATGCGATGGTTGGCGTCTGTCAGCCAGGTAAATTTGGTGGTGATGTATCACACCTTAATCTACACAAAACCTTTTGCATTCCACATGGTGGTGGTGGCCCTGGTGTTGGTCCAGTCTGTGTTGGCGAACATTTAGCCGGATTCCTACCGCAGGATAATTCTGCCAGTCGTCGTGGCGGAAGAATATCTGCAGCCCCCTTTGGTAGCGCCAGTATTCTACCCATTACGTGGATGTACATCAGAATGATGGGTTACACCGGTTTAAGGCAGGCAACTGAGGTGGCGATTCTTAATGCTAACTACATTGCCAAGCGATTAGAGTCAAAATACAGCATTTTATTCACCGGATCTAATAACCGTGTTGCTCATGAATGTATCGTTGATACTCGTGATATTAAAGAGCAAACGGGAATCAGTGTTGATGATATTGCCAAGCGTTTAATTGATTATGGTTTCCATGCGCCCACTATGTCATTCCCCGTGGCCGGAACGCTTATGATTGAGCCCACAGAAAGTGAATCAAAGCGTGAAATAGACCGTTTTTGTGATGCCATGCTTTCAATTGCTGATGAAGTGGCTGAAGTGTCAAGCGGCAAATATAGCTTAGAAGATAATCCTCTTGTTGGCGCACCCCATACAGCTGCCGTAGCTACAGCAGATGATTGGCATCATAGTTACAGCCGAAGTAGTGCAATCTATCCATCAGAATTTACTCGTGCTAATAAGTACTGGCCGCCAGTAGGGCGCTTAGATAACGTATTTGGTGATCGAAACCTGGTATGTTCATGTCCATCAATTAAAGATTATCAATGATCTGGTAATGGTCAGTGGACTTTTACGCCACTGACCATTTTTTCAACAGAATAGACTCTTAGATCCTTAGAAAGCCATCGATAATTGATAAGTTTTTTCTGTGTACAATGAATCTGATTTCTGACCAAATTATAGGTTGCTTCACTGATGAGAATTTCATTGGGTTGTGCGATAGACTCCAAATAACTCGCTAAATTTACAGTAGTGCCAACAACCGTGTAATTTAACATTCTTTGAGTGCCAAAGTTTCCTACTCTACAGCTACCGGTATTAATCCCCATTCTGATTTGGGGTGGGTTATTTATTCCTGCCTTTTGCCATTTTGTAGTAAGGCCCCTCATAGCTTCTCTCATAGCTATTGCCATAGAAACGCAGGCAACGGCATCACTTTGCTTGCCAAAACTGTTAGGGTCACCAAAAAACACCATGATTGAGTCACCAATCATCTTGTCTAATGTCCCATCAAACGACAATGCAATATCAGTCATTTCACTTAAGAATGTATTCACTACCCATGACAGTTTCTCTGGCTCTAATTGCTCTGACAGTCGACTAAAACCCTGCATGTCAGAAAAGAACAGAGTAAGAGGCTTATCAGTTGCATCAATATGGGTATTATTATTAGCAATAATAGATTTACTTAATTTAGGCGATAAGTACTTAGAAAGGCTATTAACATGCACTTTAAGCGATTTATTTGCCTCAAATTGTAGTGCGAGTTTTTCATTAAGGGTTTTATCCTGATGACCTCTGATAATACAGAATGCAACAAGGAAGACACTCATCATAACAAGCAAAAGAATCTCGGTGGATGTTTCAAGATTACATGAGGGTATATGAGTTTGATTTGCAGTGAATATAGCGACAACCACACCAATAATTCCTGTGTAGGTTATCAGCGAAAAGGTTTTAAAATAAACCAATAAAAAAAGACCACCAAGACCAATAGACAAAGCATGATAGATTCCTAAACACTGAATTAATAGCCCAGTTACAATGCCATCAATAAATACTATGGTTAGTGTAATTTTACGGTTAGGAGTGATGCTTTTTTTTAAATTAAAAAACAATACCAAGGATTGGTGTAGATTCATCGCAATATAAATTGCTATAACAGAAAGTTGCGCAGTGTGATGATGCCAGGTACTTACTATCAATACTAAACCTATTAAGTATTGAAGTATTCTATGTAAATGAAAAATACTGGTTGGAAACAGGTAAAAGCTATTGGTAATCATTATCAAAGACTAGCACCTAAATGCTGAGTCTGCTGTGTAATTCGCTAATTAAATTACATTGCTTTTAAAACAGGCATTGTGTAAAGTTTCGCGCCTTAAAACGGTGAGGTGTCCGAGTGGCTGAAGGAGCACGCCTGGAAAGTGTGTAAGCGTTAATAGCGTTTCGAGGGTTCGAATCCCTCTCTCACCGCCATAAAGCTACTTCAAAGTCTCTACAGCCCTTGTTAGCTAACGCGTTTCCTGGATATATGATTATTTTTTAAGGCGAGACAAGCAGCCAGCCGTCATTTGATATGTCAGATTTGATCTTGTTCCCAATCCCATCTTGATTAAGCAAAGAGATTTTTACGTAATATTTTCCTGAC
>CALKMW010000032.1 GCA_938092205.1 uncultured Pseudomonadales bacterium | reverse complement strand
GTGTTTCTGGCATCTCTCGTGGCGATAAATTTTTACGTGTATAACTATTAACTAGGTGAAATCAATGCAAGTTTATTATGATAAAGACTGTGATCTTTCAATAATCAAAGGAATGAAAGTATCAATTATTGGCTATGGCTCACAGGGTCATGCACATGCCAACAACCTGAAAGACTCGGGAGTTGATGTAACTGTAGGTCTTCGAAAAACTTCTGCCTCAGCGGCTAAAGCTGAAGCGGCTGGCTTAAAGGTTAAGGATGTTCCCAGTGCAGTTGCTGGTGCTGATTTAGTCATGATTCTAACGCCGGACGAATTTCAGTCGCAATTATACCGCGACGAAGTAGAGCCAAACTTAAAGCAGGGCGCTACCTTAGCCTTCGCTCATGGTTTTGCTATTCATTACAACCAAGTTGTACCGCGTGCCGATCTAGATGTAATTATGATTGCACCTAAAGCGCCGGGTCATACCGTGCGTAATGAATTTGTTCAAGGTGGCGGTATTCCAGATTTGGTTGCGGTACATCAAGATGCTTCTGGTAATGCTAAGTCTGTCGCCATGTCCTACGCTTCAGGCGTTGGTGGTGGTCGTACTGGTATTATTGAAACCACATTCAAAGATGAAACTGAAACTGATTTATTTGGTGAGCAAGCGGTTCTTTGTGGTGGTGCTGTTGAGCTAGTTAAAGCAGGCTTTGAAACATTGACTGAAGCTGGTTATGCCCCAGAAATGGCTTACTTTGAGTGTCTGCATGAACTTAAATTGATCGTTGATCTAATGTATCAGGGTGGTATTGCTAATATGAACTACTCGATCTCAAATAATGCCGAGTACGGTGAGTATGTTACTGGCCCTGAAGTGATTAATGATGAGTCGCGTGCAGCTATGCGCAATGCCCTAAAGCGTATTCAGGATGGCGAATATGCCAAAATGTTTATTTCTGAAGGTGCATTAAACTACCCATCAATGACGGCTTATCGTCGAAACAACGCTGCACATCCAATTGAGAAAGTGGGTGCGGAGTTGCGTGGTATGATGCCTTGGATTGCCAAAAATGCACTGGTAGACAAAGATAAAAATTAATCAGTTATAAATTATGATTAATCGTAAACGGCCCTTTTAGGGCCGTTTTACTGTGTATTGCCCGCATTAAACAAATAAGGTTTTTAGTCGCTTAATCGCTTATAATTGCAATAATTGATTAGAGAAACCTCCATGAAAAACACAGACCCAAATAGCAAAGTTGTTGAGTTAGATACGCTTACAGAATCGCTAGACTCTGAATCTAGACGCCCTAGAAAGGGTATCTATTTGCTGCCTAACTTGCTCACTACGGGCGCACTTTTTGGTGGTTTCTTTGCTGTTTTATCTGGTTTTAATGGTGGTTTTGAATTGGCAGCCATTGCTATTTTTGTGGCTATGGTTTTTGACGGTCTCGATGGCCGTGTGGCGCGTATGACTAATACCCAAAGTGACTTTGGGGTGCAGTATGACAGCCTCTCTGACATGGTGTCTTTTGGGGTTGCGCCGGCCGTGGTAGTTTACGGTTGGAGTCTTGATAGTTTGGGTACCGTGGGAATTGCCTCAGCCTTTGTTTATGCCTCCTGTGCGGCGCTAAGGCTAGCACGCTTTAATGTGCAATCTGGGGTAACTAGTAACAAGTTTTTTATTGGCTTGCCCAGTCCTGCGGCAGCTGCCTTAATTGCTGGTTTTGTATGGTCCTCTCAGTCTCTTGAGCCATCCATTTGGCTGTCTAGCCTGACGGCACTGCTGACGGCTTGTGCAGGTCTGCTGATGGTTTCTAACTTTAAATATCCTAGCTTTAAGTCAATAGATCTTCGCGGCAAGGTACCCTTTGTGGTTATTTTGTCCATTGTGATGTCATTTGTGGTGATCACTATTGATCCTCCACGTATTTTATTGATACTTGCACTGGCCTTTGCACTCTATGCCCCGGTTAAATTTCTATGGTCAAAATTTCGTCGTTAATCATTTCTTGGTTATTTTTTAAGAATCGATGGTCTGATCATAATCCAAATTTCATAGTCGGCGTTTCGCTGCCTTTTTTGGCCAAATAATTTTCCTAACAGAGGGATATTTTTCAATTTTACTATCCCCTCTGTATGGCTAATATTCGATTGCTGCATCATGCCGCCCAATAAAATAAATTCTCCATTATCCACCGTGACTTGATTTGATACTTTGTGTTTAACCAGTTGCAAATAACCATCTCCTCCGACAACTAAATCGCTGACTGATGCATCAATAATATTGAGGGTGACATGATTATGATCAATAATGTAGGGCACAATTTCCATCTTAACCCCATATTCCAAGACCTCTCTTTCCTCTTTTTTACTGTTATATGGCCTGTTTAATCTATATTCTTCGTCTTCTTTTTCAAGCTGCCATTGGTTGGCTTGTTGCAATGTAGAAAATGTGGCTTTTTTACCATGATTTGATAATAGGGATGGCATGGCTTTAATTTGTGTTTGTCCGGATTTTTCCAGTACTTGTAGTTGTTTAATTAAATCCGGTTTTCCGCCAATAATACCTAGCGCTAGGGAGGCGTTATTCTCGTGCCAGCGAATACCCAGCCGATTAATATCAGTGGCAGTGATTTCAACGATACTAAGTTCTAATAACACCTGTCCCGGCGAATGATCAAACACAAAAAGGCTTTCTTGTATCTTTTTTTGGATGCCAGGTGGCGCACTAATGCTCAAGTAATCAGAGCCCTTGGGGTAAAAAACAAACTCCTGTTCAACTTCCCCCAGTGAATTAAATAATCGTTCGGCACTGACATATTGCGGCCAAAATCGACAGGTGATGGAAAGAGATGCCCAACTTGGGGTATCAACAACGTTGACGCCAACTAAAATATAGTCGTCAAAAAAACGATAACTTAAATTACTACTAGCGGAAATAAGATCCAACGCCTTATCAAGACGAATATTTGTGGTTTCGATGGTGACAACACCCTCGACAAATTCATCAACAACTATAGGGAAGTTAATGAGTAAACCAATTTCTGCAAATACATCGCGTACGCTAGCTTCATAAAACGAAAGGGCTATTTGAGGTAATTTCCCGGGGTATTCTCCACTATCACTGCAGTAAATAGGGGAGTGTGATACTGATGATTTTTCCCCTAGGGCTGATGTTTTTTGCTGAAATCTATCGGCAACCTTTGTAGCTGGCGCTTCGATCTGTAGGTGATCATTTTCATTGAGAGTTGTATTCTGCTGAGGGGAGTGACTGTCTATCAAGCTACAGGCTGATGAAATTAATAGGCTATATACAACGACAACTGGGCATATTCGCAGCTTTGAAAAACAAAAAAAATCGATCATCCGCAGTAAGAAACTCCTAAATCAGGCTACTTATTGATTGATATCATAGTAGCTGTACATAACTTCCCATCTAATACCAATATTGAACAAGCAGTTTTTATGCGTCTTTTTTTAGGTGGGTATTTGCAGTTTCAGTGCTTACATCCTCCACCACCGATTTCCCAGAATCGTCTATGCTTAATTTACGATTAAAGCTTCTCAGCCTGACGTCATTAAATTTGCCAACAACACGTATTTCATAATCACCGGGCTCTAAAGCTTTAGTGATTTTACCCCTGAGGTTAATACGGTTTTTAGGAAAGACTAAAGAGTAGGGCATATTACTTTTATGAGATTGATCGCTAAGTAGTACTGTTTTACTAATAAGCCTTTTATTGTGCCGCAAATCTACTTCCAGAAATAATCGGCCTTTGTAAGCCGATTTATTAAAGAAACCTAGATGAATAAAGTTTTCATTAGATCCATTATTTATTCTAATCTCAGGGTTCATAATCGCGGTTTTTGGTCGTTTTTTAGACCCGCTAACAGTCAACTCTATCAGGCTCCCGGTTGCATAATTAAGTGTAACTCCAGTTTTTCTTTGTGGGGTTATTTCAGTCACAGTGATTAATGTATTATGAAAACCATGACTCTTTCTACTTGGTACTTTTAAAACCCCTTTGATGCTTAATATTTCTTTTGCTTGCAGAGTAAAAGTATTGTCCGTATCAAGTTTTATCCAGTCCCATAGGCCTTCTGTTTTAGTGTGGTCTAATCTAATTTCTTTCTGATAACCGTTCTCATCCTGCATATAGTAGGAATAAGACAAACTGTAGGAGCGCGGTGAGCTGTTTTTATTCCTTACCTGCAAATTAAACGGCACCTGTTCCCGTGGCTTGGCCTCTATTTTGATGCGCGGTGGCGATATGCTAGCTTCTGCACTGATTGAAATAGTTGTAAATGCCAAAAGACATAAGGCTGGCAACAAAGCCAAGCCACTATAAAAGTTAATACATTTCCCTATTTTCATAATTAAATCCAATCCATGATTTATATAAATATCCTTAAAAGGATGGCACCTAGGATATTTGTTATAGAAAAAACCAGCACAAATATGTGCTGGTTGAATGATGCAGCTAATCTGTTATCCGGAAACGGTTGGCAGGGCTCTTACGGTGGCAACCGCTTGATAAATACCAGCTCCTTGAACAGAGCCATAATCTGCCAAGGTTAAAGCGAGATAAAATTTACCGGCAAAATCGGTATAACCAGACTGAGTACTAAAATTTAACGTTGAGCCATTTACCGTTCTATATCCATATGCTGTAGTCATATCACTACCCATTTGGGCTGCAGTAGTCCCTACAGTGTTGTTAAATGTAAGATTCTCAATATCATTTTTGGTGCGAGCTAAAATTCCGCCAATAGCTATGCCTACGCCATCAGCTTCAATTGTATTAAGCTCAGTTTGGGTGCTGTCTATATTGGTTAGTGTTAGGCTATCAATACTTATAGTTGTATCAATATTGGTGTGCCATTTAATAATGCCGCCACCGACATATACCGACCCTTCACCACCGGGAACATCTTCGCCATTGGTTACATCAGCATCTGTCGCACTGTAGGGATAGTAATAGAGTTCGATGTCGGGCATCGCATCCAATAGAATAAACTCATTGACCTCTATTTCTGTTCCAAATGAAGTGGTTTTTTCACCGATGTCATCCGAAACATCATCCTGTCCATAGAGGGCAAAAACTGAGGTTGAAAAACAGAATAAAAAGCTAGTGACTGTGACGAGTAAATATTTAAATGTTGTCATGGTAATGACTCCTATCTATTAAGGTTAGCAAGCTATTCCCTCTAGCATATGGCGTCTCAATTTCGATTTAATTTGATGTTTTGTGGTTGCATTTACAAATAAAGACTATCCATATATAAATAGTTTAGTCTAAAAAAATTGCAACGATGTTGTTTTTGGTCAATTCATTAATTCATTAAGCTCGATTTTATGAGATTTGTTTGCTATGGTTTAGCTATGTCATTTCATATTGAATTAGTAAATATTACGCTACAACGAGCTTTTACAGGCTTGGTTGTGGTTTTTGCACGCCTCCTGCCCTGAGGGGCTTCTATCTGTTTTACTTCATAAAATCCCAAATTTGCTCTATGTTGTTTAATTTGAACTGTAGGGCTGATTTCTATCCCCTTATGGGAAAATAAGTTTTACAATACTGTTAATCTTTACTGTTAGCAGTGAATCAGGAAAATAATCATGACTTCAAAAGATAATTTAGTTATTTTTGATACAACCTTGCGCGATGGTGAGCAAAGCCCTGGCGCGTCAATGACAAAAGATGAAAAAGTGCGTATCGCTAAGGCGCTTGAAAAGCTTCGCGTTGATGTTATTGAGGCAGGTTTTGCGGTGTCTAGTCAGGGAGATTTTGACGCAGTTCAGGCAATTGCTAATACTATTAAAGAAAGTCGCATATGTAGCCTTTCCAGGGCGGTTAAAGGTGATATAGAGGCAGCTGCGCAGGCACTTAAAGGTGCTGAAGCGGCGCGAATTCACACCTTTATAGCTACCTCGCCAATACATATGAAATACAAGTTGCAAATGAAGCCAGAGCAAGTGTTGGATCAGGCAATTTCTGCAGTAAAGTTGGCTCGCGGTTTAATTGATGATGTAGAGTTCTCTTTGGAGGATGCTAGCCGCACAGAGTTTGATTTTATGTGTCGTATTACCGAGGCAGTTATTGCAGCCGGTGCTAAAACAATTAACTTACCAGATACTGTTGGCTATACAGATCCAGGTGAATATGGCGCAATGATCGAGCGCCTATTAAACACTGTACCCAATGCAGATCAGGCTATTTTTTCTGTGCATTGCCACAATGATTTGGGTCTCGCCGTCGCCAATAGTTTGGCGGCAGTGAAGGCCGGTGCAAGACAGGTTGAATGCACTATTAACGGCTTAGGTGAAAGGGCAGGTAATGCCTCCCTTGAAGAGATAGTGATGGCTATTCGCACGCGCAAAGATATCTTTCCGGTACAGACCAAGATTGATACTACGCAGATTGTTTCTACATCACGTTTGGTATCATCAGTCACAGGATTCCCGGTACAGCCCAATAAAGCGATTGTTGGTGCCAATGCCTTTGCTCATGAGTCAGGTATTCATCAGGACGGTATTTTAAAGTTCCGTGAAACCTATGAAATTATGAAGGCTGAAGATGTTGGTTGGAGTACCAATAAGTTATCGTTGGGTAAGTTATCCGGTAGAGCGGCTTTTGCCTCCAGACTTGAAGAGCTTGGTATAACCTTTGAAAGTAAAGACGATTTCAATCAAGCGTTTGCTCGGTTCAAAGATCTAGCGGATAAGAAACGTGAGATCTTTGATGAAGATCTTCAGGCCTTGGCATCTGATGTTCAGGTAAGTGCTGAAGATGATGCCATTACAGTCAAAGACTTAGAGGTTTTAAGTAAAAGTGGTCAATTGCCAACGGCTAAAATTTGTATTCGCTACAAAGACAAAGACCACCAGTCTGAAGCCAGTGGTGATGGCGCTGTGGATGCTATTTTTAATGCTATTGAAAAGCTTATTAAAAGTGAAACCACGCTTCAATTGTATTCTGTTAATGCCGTCACAGAGGGTACTGACTCTCAAGGTGAAGTAACCGTTAGGCTAGAAAAAGAGGGGCGCATAATCAATGGTCAGGGCGCCGATACAGATATTTTGGTGGCCAGTGCTAAAGCCTATGTCAACGCTTTAACCTTGATGCGTAATCCCGGTCGGCTTCACCCACAGTTGGGCGGTGTTTAGTGGCAGAAAACCAGGAAACATCAACTAAGCTTCGCGACCATTATTTGCAAACTTTGGGCATTGTGCAATATGTGCCCAGAGATTTAATCCCAGAAGTGGTGGTCGATAGCTCAGTTGAAGAACGTCCTGAAGAAAATACTGTTTTTGTAAAGTCGTTAGAATCAGAGTCTAGTCAGCAGTCAACTATTGAGGCACTGTTAAATGATGACAATCAAAATGCTGCTGTTATTAAAAAGTCAGCCACGGCCATTAAATCTCCAGAAAAACATCAACAGCAAACTGATAAATTAATCCTTCAGTTTGTGTTATGGCAGCCAACAGATGAATTATTAATCGTGACAGCGGTTGATCATGAATTACCTGATAGTCAGCAGCTAGAGCTTTTAAATAAAATTGTTATCGCTATAGATAACCAAGTATCAGGATTACCTCAGTTCGATAGTGTCAACTG
>CALKMW010000031.1 GCA_938092205.1 uncultured Pseudomonadales bacterium | reverse complement strand
GGCGCATGAAAATGGCGCTACAGTTATTTCATTAACCCCAAAACTCTGAAGTCTTTCGAATATACGTAGTCTGAGTATGGATGCATGCTTTTTTGAATTTCCAAGTAAATATTTTCTTATTTCACCCAGAATAGACCACCTAGTTATTTTACATGTACAGACGATTGGTGTGGCCTTGAAAATGGGTCAATGTGATTAATATTTACTCGGATAGTTAAAGCAGGTATAAATTAATTCACTTTTGATTTTTTGTGCTTTTATGGCATGATGGTTTGATTCAATACTGTTTAGTTTTCTATAAAAATCAATGATTTGGTTGAGCTAATAGACTAAATTAAATACACTCAATGAATTAGCGTTATTTCAATAAAGGGAGTTTTTAAATGTCTGACAAGGTTGTTTATTCAGTTGCTGACAGTTGGTCTGCAAGTGCTTGGGTAAATAAAGAAAATTATCAGGCTATGTACAACCAGTCAATTGAAGATCCCAATGCATTTTGGCTAGAACAATCCAACTTATTTTTAAGTTGGGACAAGCCGTGGAAAATACTTAATGAGATTGAATTTCAAAATGCTCAAACCTCTTGGTTCGTTGAAGGCAAATTAAATGTTGCGGTCAACTGCGTAGACCGTCACTTAGAGCATCGTGCAGACCAAGTGGCAATAATATGGGAAGGCGACGACCCAAATTCTGATAAAAATATTACCTATCTAGAACTTCATGAACAGGTTTCTAGATTGGGTAATGTGCTTCGCGATCGTGGTATAAAAAAAGGCGATCGAGTATGTATTTATATGCCAATGATTCCAGAAGCAGCCTATGCGATGCTCGCCTGCGCAAGAATTGGAGCAGTGCATTCCATTGTTTTTGGTGGTTTTTCTCCCGAAGCGTTAAAAGACAGAATTCTAGACTCAGACTGCAAATTAGTTATTACAGCTGATGAAGCAGTAAGGGGAGGGAAGAAAATTCCACTCAAGAGTAATACCGATAAGGCCCTGCTGAGCTGCCCCGATGTACATAGTTGTATTGTTGTTGAGCACACAGCCGCTGAAATTGATTGGTGTGAGGGTAGAGATGTAAGTTACCAGCAAGCCGTTAGTGCGGTGTCCGCTGAATGTGAGCCAGAAGTAATGGATTCAGAGGATCCGCTGTTTATTCTGTATACCTCGGGGTCTACTGGCAAGCCAAAAGGTGTGGTTCACACTACTGCTGGTTATCTATTAATGTCAGCCATGACGCATAAATATACCTTTGACTACAAAGACGGTGATATATATTGGTGTACCGCCGATGTGGGCTGGATTACCGGTCATAGCTATATTGTTTATGGGCCACTGTGTAATGGTGGCACAACACTGATGTTTGAGGGCGTGCCGACCTATCCCGATGCCTCTAGGTTCTGGCAGGTAATAGATAAACACAGGGTTAATCAGTTTTACACGGCACCTACTGCAATTCGTGCGCTAATGGGTGCAGGGGATGACTTTGTTGCCAAAACATCCAGACGTTCACTCAAGCTTTTAGGTACAGTAGGAGAGCCGATCAACCCTGAGGCATGGGACTGGTATTACCGGGTGGTGGGCGAGTCGAAATGCCCCATAGTAGACACTTGGTGGCAAACTGAAACTGGCGCTCATATGTTGACGCCACTTCCTGGTGCTATGGCGTTAAAACCTGGTTCAGCAGCATTGCCTTTTTTTGGTGTTCAGCCCGCTATTTTAAATCCTGATGGTCAGGAAATTGAGGGTGCTGGTGAGGGTTTATTGATGATAAAAGAATCCTGGCCAAGCCAGATTAGAACTGTGTTTAGTGATCATCAACGCTGTGTTGATACCTACTTTAGCGCTTATCCGGGTTATTATTTCACTGGTGACGGTGCTCGTCGTGACGAAGATGGCTATTACTGGATAACAGGGCGTGTGGACGATGTTCTCAATGTCTCTGGACACCGCTTGGGAACAGCAGAGGTTGAGAGTGCATTGGTGCTTCATGAATCAGTTGCAGAGGCAGCTGTAGTGGGTTGTCCTCATGATATCAAAGGGCAGGGTATTTTTTGTTTCGTTACCCTTATGGTCGGCGTTGAGCCAAGTGATGCATTGAAGCAACAATTAATTGATCTATGTGCGCTTGAAATTGGTCCTATCGCAAAGCCAGACGTTATTAGTTGGGCCCCAGGGCTGCCTAAAACCCGGTCGGGCAAGATTATGCGAAGAATATTAAGAAAATTAGCCAGTGGTGAATTTGAGCAGTTGGGCGATATATCTACATTAGCAGACCCAACGGTAGTGCAGGAACTGGTCGCTGATTTGCGGTCATAACGATATTTAAACATAGGTGCTAATTTAGATTAACGCTGTTTTTGTTGATTAAATTAGTTGAAAAAATGCTAAAAGAACTAAACACTCACTCAAAAGGTGGTGTTTTCGATGCTAAATATATAAAATTGTGTACAGGGAAGGGAAAGGACTTATGAGTAAACAAGATATTAGCCAACAATTGGCAAGATTAATGCGCGAAAACGGTGTTTCGCAAAGCGGGCTCTCTCGTGGTTGCGGAGTACCACAGCCGACTATTAATCGGATTTTAAACGAAAAAACCAAAGAGCCGCGTCGAGAGTCAGTTGTTCGAATCGCAAATTTTTTTGGCGTCGAACCAGAAAGTCTCTATCAAGAATCTGATGAAGTTCGCGAGGACGGTGATCCTGTTGCAAGACTTTACAGTCAGATGAGTGCGCTTAGGCCAAATCAGCTAAAGCGCTTGTTCTCAAAGTTATCTGAAGATCTGAATTAGTATTTTTGTATACTATCAGTGATCGTCAAAATAACTTTTTCTCGATCATTTGGGGCTAGTTGATTTAAGTATTGCCTTAAACCAGCTAGTCCTAACTCAAATGCCACTTCTAACTGGCTAATTGTATTATTCATCATTTCATCACTGCCAATTTCAAGTCTATCCATTGTTATTGGGGATGATGTTCCTTCATGTTTTTGAGCGTCCATAACTAAATCCCTTGGTTTTTTTACATACAATCTGTGTTCACTGAGCTGTGCTCGGAAACGATTAATTACTGCCTTAATCATTTTTAACTTTTTGCTAGGCGTTCCTATTACAATTATTAATTTATTATAGTTTGCAGCATATTTGTATAACCTATAAGAACTAATACTTTAGTATTAGATGATTTATAGAGTTTTTTACATTTTTTCTGGTTGTAACCAGTTCATTGTCAATGCTAGACTTCACCCTGCCTAAGGGGCGGTTTTAAAAACCTGAGAAGCACCCTTTGAACCTGATCCGGATTATGCCGGCGTAGGAATAGGACTAAGTAACAACCTCCGCCACGTCTTTAGATTCCGGGTCTCCATAACCACTTGTTATTGAGGCTCTATTATGCAGTTGCAGTTAAAAACATTTTCATTCGTATTTTTTAGTATTTTTTCTTTTTGTTCAGTGTCGCTAACCAACGCTGATACCAGTATTGAAGAAGTTATTGTTTCTTCTGATTTTCGTGAAGCGCAGTTAAAAAATATTCCCACCAGTATCTCGGTGATAAATTCTGACGTTATTGATCAGCGTAACAGTCGTCACCTTGAGGACTTATTGGCACTTACACCTAATGTTAATTTTGCATCTGGTGCGTCTAGAGGTCGATATTTCCAAATTCGCGGTATTGGCGAGCGCAGTCAATTTGTGGCCCCTTTGAATCCATCAGTTGGAACCTATGTTGATGGTATAGATTTTACCGGTTTTGGCGGCGCGGCGACTTTGCTTGATATAGACCAGGTAGAGGTGCTTCGAGGCTCTCAGGGTACTAGATTTGGTGCCAATGCCCTTGCAGGCGTAATCAATCTTAAATCAATAGATCCAACAGCTGAATCTAAGGGATATGCTAAAACCTCGTTAAGTAGCTACGGGGGCAGAAATCTTGAGACAGCGTTTGGTGGCGCCGTTAATGATCAATGGCTTTATAGAGTGGCAACCGGAAAAACACTTTCGGATGGATTTATTGAAAACACTACACTAAATACAAAAGACACTAACAATATTGATGAGTCGACCTCACGTCTAAAATTACGCTATGTTGCGGCTGATAATTTAACCGTTGATTTTACCGCACTGCATTTGGATATTGATAATGGTTATGACGCATTTTCACTGGATGAAAACCGCACCACGATGTCCGACGAACCTGGGCATGATCGTCAAAAAACCACAGCGCTTGCAGTTAATAGTTATTGGGAGAAATCAAATAGGGTAAGTATTAATACTATCGTTACTTCTAACCGCACTGATGCTGAGTATGGTTATGACGAAGACTGGACAGGCCCTGATTTACAGCCTGGTTATCAAGCGTTTGATAATTACCTACGTGATATTGCGCGAGATTCTGCTGAAATACGATGGGTTTCTGGGGCTGAGGGTCAAATATTTGGCAGTGATTGGTTGGCTGGAATCTATCATCAATCGTCGACTATTGATTTAACAAGGGATTATACCTATGACGACCTATTCACTAGTCAATATGATACCAAGTCATCTTCGCTATTTGCCCAATTGAGTTCGCCCCTTAGAGATAATCTTGCACTAACCTCAGGTTTGCGTGTTGAAAAATGGCAATCAGATTATTCCGATAGTATGCAGATTAATGGTGAAAATAGTGAAACTCTAGTCGGTGGAAAACTTGCTCTTGAGTTGTCTACAGCTGCGGATAATTTGGTTTATTTAAGCCTAACTCGCGGTTATAAGGCTGGGGGTTTTAACTCTAGTGCAGAGTTGCCTAATGAGGCTGACAGGCACTTTGATACAGAGTTTCAGTGGAACTATGAACTTGGTGGAAAATTTTATTCGCCCGACGGTAATATGAGTAATCGAATTACCGCTTTTTATACGGATCGCCAAGACTTGCAATTAAAATCATCCACTGCTGTAACAAATGAAACTGGTGGTGCTAGCTTTATTGATTTTACGACTAATGCCGGTAAGGGTTATAGCTATGGTGTTGAGTGGGAAATGACTTGGCAGATGCAAAATAATCTGAGCCTTAGCTCGAGTTTAGGTATGCTAAAAACTAAAATAACTGAACACAATAATTCTGATCCAACTGCATTTAGCTTAAAAGATAGATCAGCGGCTCATGCCCCTGAGTATAACTTTGCCACCTCTGTGCAATATGCGATCTCAGATAACCTAACAGCTACTATTGAGCTAGAGGGTAAGGATAAGTTTTATTATTCCGATTCACATAATTACCAATCACAAGCCTATAAATTGGTGAATGCTCGTCTAGCTTATCAAGCCAATGGCTATCAAATAACTGCCTTTATCAATAATGCAGCAAACAAAGATTATGGTGTTCGAGGTTTTGCTGGATGGGATGCTGATCCACGTTCGGGTGAAGGCTATGACGAAACACAATTTGAACAGCTAGGCGCACCCAAGGTTATTGGTCTCTCAGTGCGTGCAGATTTTTAGGTAGTTAAGATGCAAGTCACCATTGACGTTAGTATGTACCCCAATCGGGAGGATTTTATTCCTCCCATTGATGGTTTTATTGCGCGTATTAATCAATACGAGCAACTTAAAATAACCACCTTTCCCACCAGTACGGTGGTGCAGGGGGAGTATGGCCACGCCATGCAGGCGGTGCAGAAAACCATTGCCGACTGCTATAAAGAATTTAATATGGCGGTCTATGTGATGAAGGTAATCCCTGGGTACGAGGCGCTTAATTAATGTATGAATGGTCTGGGTTAGAAACGGTTGCAGTTATTTTAGGTATTGCTTATCTGTTGTTTGCTATGCGTGAAAATAGCCTCTGTTGGTACTGCGCCTTTTTTAGTACTGGTATCTATATTTGGATATTTGGTGATGTTAGCCTGTATATGGAGTCGGCGCTCAATGTCTATTATATGGTGATGGCGGTCTATGGTTGGCATCAGTGGCAAAAGGGTGGTAATTCATCTGAAGGGATAAAACTAAGTAGTTGGGGGGTAAAAAACCACCTGGCTGCAGTTGGCTTAGTAATTATTTTATCCGCCATTTCGGGTTATCTGTTGTCGCAAAATACTGATGCTAGAATGCCCTATATAGATTCATTCACCACCTGGGGCAGTATTATTACTACCTTTATGGTGGCGCATAAGATTGTAGAAAATTGGTTGTATTGGATTGTAATCGATGCAATATCTATCTTTTTATATATTGATCGTGAACTTTATCAGACGGTAGGTCTTTATAGTATTTATCTGGTTTTAGCGGTTATTGGTTACATCGCATGGAGAAAAGCCTATTTCCAGCAAAGTGCAGCATCAAGCTAAGCAGTATTTAGAGAATTGGCGCCAGTGGCAGGCGCCTTTTCAATCTGAGCCTTGCATTGTTTCGCAACTTGAGGGCGGTCTTACTAATACCAGTTTTATTATTGAAGCCGGCTCTGAACGAGCGGTTTTACGCCTTAATAATCCAGATGCAACAAAGCTTGGTGTAAACCGTCAAACTGAAATAACTATTCTTAAAAAATTGCAGTGCGCCGATTTTGTGCCCAGAACGTATTTTGCCGATCATAATTTATTGGTGACCGAGTATATCGATGGCTATGCTTTGGACGCGAATAGCGCATTGAAGCCCGATATAAAACAACAGATTGAAAAGACCATTGAACAGATTCAGGCTATCACATTACCTGATCTTGATACCCGCAGATACCAATCTTACCTGCAACAATACTGTAACCAGTTAAGTCCGCTTTATCTGGATAAAACAATCAGGCAATCGCTGCTTCAAATAGCGCACACAATAGATGCTGAAGATTGGAATGCTGTGCTTTGCCACCATGATTTAATCCCTGAAAATATTATCCAAGGGGCCAATGGTTTATTTATTATTGATTGGGAATATGCATCACTGGGTCATCCGCAATTTGATTATATGCGTTTATTACATAGTCATCATATTATGGAGATACCTGCCAAATTCTGTAGCATTCAGGCTTTGCAGGCCATTTTGGTCCAATTATGGTACGCCATACGCTATCCTGAGCTTCAACAATCAGTAAAACATGAACTAAACAAAATTATTCAAACGGTCAATACACAGTAATGAGCAAGTACAACAGATTAACGCCTGAAGAACAGCGAATTATCGAGTATAAGGGCACTGAGATGCCTTTTACCGGTGAGTATAATGATCACAATGCATCTGGGTCTTATGTGTGTAAACGCTGTGACACGCCACTGTATAAGTCAGACAGTAAATTTTCGTCTCACTGTGGCTGGCCGAGTTTTGATGATGAGATCGCTGGTGCGGTAAGGCGTGAAGTAGATGCGGATGGTCGTCGGGTCGAAATTCTTTGTGCTAACTGTGGCGGTCACCTAGGGCATGTATTTGAGGGTGAGCAATTTACCCCTAAGAACACTCGTCACTGTGTTAATTCACTGTCCTTAAGATTTGTTGCTGACTAAGCGACCAAACAAAATACCCACCTCAAATAATAGCCACATGGGAATAGCTAAAAGCGCCTGAGAAATAATATCTGGTGGCGTCAAAAGCATGCCTACAATAAAGCACAATACAAATACATAGGGCCTTTTTTTGGCGAGTTTGTTTGGGTTTACTGTGCCTATCCAAGACAGAATAACGACAGCTACAGGTATCTGAAAGCTTAAGCCAAAGGCCATAAACAGTTTTAAAACAAAATCTAGGTAGGCGCGAATATCGGGCATAACGCTGATACCTTCTGGCGCCACACTGGTAAAAAACATAAATACCAAGGGGAATACTAGATAATAGGCAAATGCCATGCCGGTATAAAATAAAATCACACTGGTACAGAACAACGGCACAGCGATTTTCTTTTCTTGCTGGTAAAGTGCCGGTGCTACAAAGGCCCATAGCTGGTAAAGAGTGTAGGGCATGCTGATAAACATGGCCGATACTAGGGTTAATTTAAAGGGCGTCAAAAAAGGCGAGGTGATATCTGTGGCAATCATGGTTGAGGCGCTGGGTAAAAAGGCTCTCAAAGGTTCTGAGACATATAAATAAAGCGCTTCGCTAAATGGAAATAAGATGGCAAAGATAACCAGAACTGCGATAAAAACTCTTAGGAGTCGATTGCGTAATTCAAGAAGATGAGCCATAAAAGGCTGACTTGATGCTGTCGTTTTATCAGTCATTTGCAGGCCTTTTTTGAGGTTGCTCTATTGACTGTTGTAGTTGGTCTTTTGACTCACCCAATTCACGCAAGACTTCTTCATTGTGAAGTTGATGGCGAATATCATCCATACCCACCTCGTTTTCTATCTCAGTTCGCGCCTTAGCCAGTAACTGCTTTAGCCGACCAAACCATAGGCTAATAGTGCGAATAGCTTCTGGTAAGCGTTCAGGCCCCATTACAACCAATGTAATTAGAGCTATCACCAGAAGTTCTAGAAAACCAATATCAAACATAAATGACTACTGTAGTTTAGTCGGCGCTATCTTTTTTATCGTCTTCTTTGGCGTCGTTAACGGAGTCTTTAAACCCCTTAACAGCTCCGCCAAGATCTGAGCCAATATTGCGCAATTTTTTAGTGCCAAAAATTAGTGCCACTATCACTAACACAATGATCAATTCCTGCCAGCCAAATCCCATAATCTATACCTTTTATCTGTTCGCTTTTTCTTCAAGACCAGAGAGACCAAAGCGTCTTTCTAGCTCATTGAGTATGTCATCTACATCAATATCTAGATGCGATAGCATCACAAGACTGTGAAACCACAAGTCGGCAGTTTCATAGACTACTTTGCTATTATCACCGCTTTGTTCAGCATCTCTGGCCGCCAAGATGGTTTCAACTGATTCTTCACCGACCTTTTCGAGAATTTTATTGAGTCCTTTCTGATGCAGGCTTGCGACATAGGACTCGTCTGCTGATGACTGTTTGCGTTGTTCTAGAACCTGTGCAAGCTGTTTTAGTATCGCATCACTCATTGATAGATATCCTTTTGATTCTTTAATACCGGATCAACAGCTTTCCATTCACCGCCTTCTAAAACAAAATAAAAGCAAGATTCTCTACCGGTATGGCAGGCGATACCACCCACCTGATCGACAGTTAATATAATAACATCGCTATCGCAATCGAGGCGGATCTCTTTGATATGCTGAACATGGCCTGATTCCTCGCCTTTGCGCCAAAGTTTTTGACGAGAGCGCGACCAATAAATGGCGCGATTCTCTTCGACCGTTAGGGTTAAAGACTCGGCATTCATCCAAGCCATCATCAGGATTCTTCCCGATTCATGATCTTGGGCAATGGCGGGGACAAGCCCATCACTATTCCAGGTTATTTTGTCGAGAAAATTACTCAAACCAGTTCTCCATCTGATTCAATTGCTTCAATAATCGGCCATTATGGCAGTCACAGAGTTGATGTAAAGCGATGTGATTAACGGATTAGCATCAATAGCATGCCAGTTGTGGTGATTATCGAGCCAATAAATAAGTGTGAGCCAAGCAAAGAAAGCCATTGAGTGGCTAATAAACCCAAGCCAAGTCCAGCTATAACAGCACCCGTGGCAAAGGTTTTATTCAGGCCCTTAGGTATTTTTTCTACCTGACTTTGCGAGCTATCTTCTGGTGGTTGCTGTAAATTTTCCAATGCTTGAAAAATCATCGGCGGTATCTGTGGCAACTTTTCTAATAAATCGGGCAAGTCATTTTTAAATTGTTTAACAATGGCTTTGGGTGAGTAGCGGTCTTTTAGCCACTTTTCTAGATAGGGTTGGGCAGTGGCCCAGAGATCGAGTTCTGGATAAAGCTGACGACCTAAGCCCTCGATATTAAGCAGAGTTTTTTGCAGCAATACCAATGATGGCTGTACTTCCATATTAAACTGCCTGGCGGTACTAAATAGACTGACTAACATATGCCCTAGAGAAATTTCTCCTAGAGGCCTTTCAAAAATAGGCTCACATACTGAGCGTATAGCATTGGTAAATTCAGCAATAGAGGTATCCTTGGGCACCCAGCCCGATCGCACATGTAGTTCGGCTACCTGGGTATAGTCGCGATTAAATATAGCCAAAAGATTGCGTGCCATATAAAACTGATCGTCGCGGGTCAACGACCCCATAATAGCGCAGTCTATAGCGATATAGCGTGGGTTTTCTGGGTTTGTGACATCCACGAAGATGTTACCTGGGTGCATATCAGCATGAAAAAAGTTGTGCTCAAATACCTGGGTAAAAAATATCTCTACGCCGCGCTCTGCGAGGTTTTTAAAATTAACCCTGGCATCTTTAAGGTCTTGAATATTGGTCACGGGTATGCCGCTGATGCGTTCCATGACCAGTACATTTTGATTGGAATAAGGCCAATGAATTTGCGGTACATGTAGTAGCGGGGAGTTTTCAAAGTTATGCTTTAACAGCGATGCATTAGCCCCTTCAGATTGCAGGTTTAGTTCACCAAAAATAACTTTTTCATAATCGCTAACCACTTCAACAGGCTTTAGTCTGGGGCCATCAATACTGTATTTGGCAACTAATTTGGCTACCGTATATAGCAGTGAAATATCTCTGGAAATAGTCTTTTTAATATTAGGCCTAACAGCCTTAACGACAACCTGAGTACCGTCGTGCAAGCTAGCTTTGTGCACCTGAGCTATAGAAGCTGTGGCTAATGGGGTTTTATCAAATTCTGCAAAGATATCCTCGACTTTTCCACCCAGAGATTCCTCCACTCTAGATGTGAACACCTCGGCTGAAAATGGCGATACATTATCCTGTAAATGCTTAATTTCAGCACAGATATCCGGTGCTACAAGATCTGGTCTGGTTGACAGTAATTGACCAAATTTAATAAAAATAGGGCCCAAGTCCTCAAGTGCACAACGCAGGGATTCGCCGCGGGATCTGCCTGATTTGCCAAATAGCTTTAAGGGCGCAAGGGCAATTCGGGCAGTCAGTGGCAGGCGGGATTTATCAACCAATGTATCAATGCGATATTTACCGGCTATAAAATATATTTTAGCTAAACGACGAAGTTGGCTCATGCTTGATCCCTGTCGTCATTTGCGCGCTTAATTTTGTCGCTTAGTGCAGAGAATCTAGCCATTAGCCGATCAGTATCAGACGCCATTTGACGCACATCTTGCTTGAACTGGGCAAAAGCATTTTGACTGGGAACAATTTCTAGCTCTTCCTGTGCCACTTCGCTTAATGCGCTAGTTGCTCTTTGCAAGGTTTGCTTGTGAATCTGTCTGGATTTACGCACCGCAGATCCAATGATATGTGCTGGAATATCACCCACTAGATCAGCCAAAGCACCATCCCAGTCTATATTAAGCTTAGACAGTATTTTATGCAGTTTATGTAGGGTTTCTAGGTTGCCAGATAGTTGAACGCCAGACCCAGCAAAAGAACTAGTGTCAGAGGCATTTGCCGCCATCTTAGCCAGTGCTATCATTGATCCCTCAAGCGTTACAGCTGCTTCTCCATCCCAGTTGGTATGAATAATAATCTGTTGCTGCTGTGCCTCAACGGCAATACTTAAATCAGGCATATTGCAGTCGATAACAAGCACCTGAGCTTCAATCTCAGATAGATCGCGCAAAGTGCCAGGGTCGTACTTCAACGCTGTATTAATGGCTGTCTCTAGCCCGCTAATAGCGGTTGACTGAAATGCACCAAATAACACTAAGGCTTTACTCCACGGTGCAAAGCCACAATGCCGCCGGTCATATTGTGGTAATCAGTATTTTCAAAGCCGGCATTATCCATCATGCCCTGCAAGGTTTCTTGATTGGGGTGCATACGGATTGATTCTGCCAGATATTGGTAACTATCGGCATCATTAGCAAATAATTTGCCAAGCTTGGGTAAAATACTAAAAGAATAGCCGTCATAAATCTTTGAAAGCAATGCATTTGGCGGTTTCGAAAACTCCAAAACCAATAATTTTCCGCCGGGTTTTAATACCCGAAGCATAGAGCGCAGTGCCATATCCTTATCGGTCACATTTCTTAAGCCAAAGGCTATAGTAATCACATCAAAGGTATT
The DNA here is from genome assembly GCA_938092205.1 of uncultured Pseudomonadales bacterium. Lineage (GTDB taxonomy): Bacteria > Pseudomonadota > Gammaproteobacteria > Pseudomonadales > Porticoccaceae > HTCC2207. The sequence goes on along the minus strand of CALKMW010000031.1, from coordinate 5,917 downwards.
GTCTGGAAAGGGTAGGTGTTGAGCATCAGCTTGAGAAAATCTTACATTATTGGTAATACCGCGATCCACTAATCTGTCTCGCCCAACTTTAAGCATAGAATCATTGATGTCGGCTAAAACCACTGTGCCCTCAGGGCCAACTATTCGTGAAAATTTGGCGGCTAAATCACCGGTGCCACCGGCGATATCAAGAACGCTATGGCCCGGTCTAACACCAGACATTTCGATAGTTACGCGTTTCCATAGACGATGAATACCACCTGACATCAGGTCATTCATTAGATCGTAATTACCGGCAACAGAGTGAAAAACCTCAGCAACTTTGCCGGCTTTTTCTTCAACGTTTACCTGTTTGTAACCAAAATGGGTGGTTTTGTCAGACATCAGCCTAAATTCCTTTAAATAATCTAGCTATTGTAGCGATAGTTGAGTCATTAGGGTATCTAAGTGTGTAGATACGTATGCTTGAGACGCTACAGGCTAAATTTTGTTATAGAAGTTTGATAACTTGCGAGTCTAGGTCTCGGCTTAATCCAGCCTCATGAATTTTCTTCAGATAGGCAGACCACTTGGAATCTTGAGTTTCACCAAGCTCTTGTAGGTATTGCCAGCTATAAATGCCCGAATCATGACCGTCACTAAAAACAATTTGCAGTGCATAGTTTCCCGCTTTTACCAGTGAGGCGATTGTGACATTGCGTTTACCAAACTGCAGGGTTTCATTGCCGGCACCATGGCCGCGAACTTCGGCGCTGGGCGAATACACACGCAGAAATTCAGCGGGCAGGGTATAGGCCTGCCCGTCAGAATATTCAATTAATAGCGCATCCTTTGCTTCGCGAACGATGACTTTAGTCGGGGTAGACATGGGGTAATTACAGAATAAACCGCGATAAATCTTCATCCTGAGCAAGTTCACTCAGATGCTGATCCACAAACGCTTTATCAATAATAATGCTTTCATTTTTAGCGCCCAAATCAGAGGCCTCGAAAGAGATCTCCTCTAGCAAACGCTCCAAAATAGTGTGCAGCCGACGAGCGCCGATATTTTCAGTGCTTTCATTGACCTCAAACGCCAATTCGGCAATGCGACGAACACCATCATCTTTAAACAGGACGTTAAGGTTTTCGGTATTCATCAAGGCGCAGTATTGCTTGGTTAAAGAGGCTTTGGGTTCAGTAAGAATACGCTCAAGGTCGTCCACTACTAGAGAGTTAAGCTCAACTCTTATGGGTAAGCGACCCTGTAACTCAGGAATTAAATCAGAGGGTTTGGCAAGATGAAATGCACCCGAGGCAATAAATAAAATATGGTCTGTTTTAATCATGCCATATTTTGTCGATACGGTACTGCCCTCAATTAGCGGCAATAGATCGCGCTGAACACCCTCGCGAGATACATCGGCACCACCGGCCTCACCGCGACGACAGACCTTATCAATTTCATCTAAGAATACGATACCATTTTGCTCAGCAGCCTCTACCGCACTGGCTTTTATATCTTCTTCGTTAATTAGCTTCGAAGCTTCTTCATCTTTCAGCTGTTTCATTGCTTCAGCCACAGTTATTTTGCGCGTGGCCTTCTCACCTTTATTCATATTGCTGAACATATTTTGTAGCTGTGAGGTCATCTCTTCCATGCCCGGAGGAGCCATAATTTCAACTCCTGCTGCAATTTGGCTTAGCTCAATTTCAATTTCCTTATCATCTAATGAGCCCTCACGCAGTTTTTTACGAAATACTTGGCGCGTCGTAGAGTCACGTTCTGCTTCGGTTTCAGAGCCGCGAGCAGGTGTGAGCAGGGCATCTAATATGCGTTCTTCCGCCGCATCTACTGCACGTTGCTCAACCTTAGTAATTTCTTGCTCGCGACGTTGTTTTACTGCAGTCTCAACTAGATCACGAATAATAGATTCAACATCCTTGCCGACATAGCCAACCTCAGTAAATTTAGTGGCTTCAACCTTAACAAAAGGCGCATTGGCAAGCCGAGCAAGACGGCGGGCTATTTCAGTTTTACCCACACCAGTTGGGCCAATCATCAGGATGTTTTTTGGAGTCACTTCATTGCGCATTTCATCGTCAAGTTGCGATCGGCGCCAGCGATTACGCAATGCAATAGCAACAGCGCGCTTAGCATCATCTTGACCGATAATATGGCGGTTAAGCTCATGAACAATTTCTCTTGGTGTCATCTGAGACATACAAATACCCTTATTCTTTACAGTCTAATTCTTCAATGGTGCGATTATGATTGGTGTAGATACAGATATCGCCAGCAATACTTAGGCCCTGTTCAACAATGGATCGAGCATCCATATCAGTATTGTCTAGCAGTGCCTTAGCCGCCGACTGGGCAAAGGGGCCACCAGAGCCGATAGCGATCAAATCATCTTCAGGCTGAATCACATCACCATTGCCGGTAATAATAAGTGACGCCTCACTGTCTGCTACCGCTAACAGCGCCTCTAGCTTGCGTAACATTCGATCGGTACGCCAATCTTTGGCTAACTCTACCGCCGCTCTGGTTAATTGGCCCTGATGCATTTCAAGTTTGGCCTCAAAGCGCTCAAATAAAGTAAAGGCATCGGCTGTACCGCCGGCAAAACCCGCGATAACCTTACCGTTATACAGGCGGCGTACCTTGCGAGCATTACCTTTCATTACAGTGTTGCCTAAACTTACCTGACCATCACCACCAATCACTACCTTGCCATTGCGGCGTACCGACAGAATGGTTGTTCCTCGATATTGCTCCATTTTTAAATACCTCTTTAGCTTTAGTTGTTAGATGGGGGCGATGCTAAAAAATTCAATGGTTATTGTATGTATAAAGGCGAAAAAAAGATCAAAAAAAAGGACGGGCAAAGCCCGTCCTTTTTTACTGTCTAGATTAAAAGCTAGAAGGCTGCTCTAGCAGTTAAACCATAGGTGCGCGGCACATTAGGATAGCCACCAAAGCTACCTGGTGCAGCTGCAGTCGGGAATGCAGATAACAATGACTGATGATTAGTCAAGTTACGTCCCCAAAGCATCACTTCAATACCACTTGGCGCATGATTAAAGCCCATGCTCATATTGAAGTTTTTAGTGCTTCTAACAGCCGGTATATTGTCAGCAATGCCAGGAACATCAGCAAATGGCGATCTTACCGCAGGCACATTATCTACTACTGCGACTTCTGATTCATACACATACTCAAGTCGTAAGAAGCTGGATACTGCATCACTTACATTAAATGAATAGGTCGTGTTTAGGTTTGCACTCCAATCACTAATACCTGCTGGCTTGGTGCCGCTAAGATCTTTAGTTTGTTTCCCATCGTCACAGGCAATAGATGGGAATACCACTATACCCTCAGTAACCGTTTCACAGGGGCCGTTAACAAAAGACTCATATTCTGCATTAATCTTAATGGCAGATAAGCCAAGTGCCCAGTTATCAGAAAGCTGTTGTTTCATGTCAATCTCAAGCCCTTGATGTCTTTGATCGCCTGCATTAACCAGTTGGAAGCCAGTTCCAACAAAGGTATTAGACTGGAAGCCCTCAATATTTTGGTTAAACAAAGCAGCATTGATATAGCCAGACTCATGACTATGTTTTACGCCAAGTTCAATATTCTTAGAAAATTCCGGATCTGCAGCGCGAGTATCAGGTGTTGTTGCGTTAACTGATAAATTTACTGAAGTAGGTTTAAAGCCCGTTGAATGTGAGGCATAGACCTTAGTGTTTTCACCGTAATCATGTGTTAAACGAAAGGTATGAGTAAGGTCATCTGAATCAAAATCTCTACCATTTTCAGGGTAGGCAGTAAATGGAGGGAAGAATTTAAATCCACCCAAGGCTGGACTAAGCAATTCCCATGGCTGAGCAGCAAATACATCGTTGACAACAACATCAGAAGTTACATGCTTTTCATCTTTGGTTTTGTTTAAACCAAGACTAGCTGACCAGTCATCTGCTAATGGGAATTCTACATTGGCAAATAATGAAAGTGTTTTAGCTTTCATATCAAAGTCTTCTTTTGTGGAACCGCCGCCCACAACGAAAAAGTCATCAGCGTTAAGTGCCATTGTTCCCATATCTGGTGCTACGCCAGCAGCTTGGGCTGCACCAACAAGTATTCCTGCTTGACCAAAGCGTGCTAGAAGGTCAAGGTAATCTCTTACTGGGCCTAAATCATTAACGGGATCTACTCCATACAATTGGGCAGCACCATCAAGCGTATCGCCAGCTAATGCCTCGAGAAGAATATTCGCATATGACTTAATACCAGGACCATATAGAACAGTTCGTGCGCTTGTAGTATCTTCTTCAGCATAGAATGCACCAACAGACCATTGAACCTCAGAATCATCATTAGATGAAAGTCTTAGTTCTTGGGTGAAAGTATCAAAATTATAATTAAGCTTGTTTTCTTTTAATAACTGAGCGCCAGAGAAGTCAGCATCGAAATTTGATTGCATTTCTGTAGTTCTGTCGGCAGTAATCGAGGTTAATGTTGCAAAACCAAGATCATAGTCTAGGTGAACAGATAGGCCCTCATTTTCTAATCTATTGTAAGGAGATTCATCAGCATTCATATAAATCTGATAATCCCATGGGGAAGCATCTGCCGCTAACACCATTGGACCCGCTAAAGCGTTACTTGCCTGTGTAGCTGGACCCTGACGAAGTGGGCCAGTAACACAGCAGGCCTCATCAATTTCATCTTTATCAGCAATCACTCTAACTGACAGGTCCTCTGAAACATCCCAAGAGATTTGACCCCTAAGTGCAGACCGATCACGGTTGTTTAGTGCACTATTGTCGAATAAGTTTGTGCCATAACCATCACTTTCGTTAGAGCTAGCTGAAAGACGGTAAGCTACATTGTCAGCCAATGGCCCTGTCATAGTGCCCTTAATAATCTGTGTCCCGTAGTTACCTAGAGTGGTTTCAATTAAACCGCCCGTTTCGCCTTCAGGCGCTTTGGTGGTAATGCTGATAACACCAGCAGAGGCATTTTTGCCAAAGAGTGTAGACTGCGGACCGCTTAGTACTTCTACTCGCTCTAGGTTAGGTAAATCAGCCAGTGATGAAGATGAACGTGATCTGGGTACGCCATCAATAAGAACCAATACAGCAGGCTCGATACCTGGGTTATTAGCGCCATTACCAAAGCCACGAATAGTAAAGTTAGTTTGTGCTGAACTCTGTAGTTGAGAAACTCGCAAAGAGGGCACAGCTGTCTGAAGGTCAATAAGATCAACGATGCTAGATTGCTCAATGGTTTCTGCGCTGGTTACAGAAACAGTCATGGGTACATCTTGAAGTGACTGTTCTCGTTTGTTTGCTGTTACTGTGATTTCTTCTATTTCCGCAATTGCCGATCCAGCTGCTAAAAATGCTGAAACTGCCAGCGAAACGTAAGTACTTTTCTGCTTAAAACGTTTCATAATCTTCCCCTGTATTTTTTATCTAGAATAAAATTTTCTACTAATACTCGTTAATTAACGTATTTCTCTGCAACTTCTGAAAAAGTTAAATCTATTTTTTTCTTTCAATATATTATTATTTTTTATTATTAATGAGCGTTGCTCACTAGAATATGGTTGCCCATGGGTAAAAGTAACATAAACAAAATTTAATTGCATATGCTGTTGGGCTTGCGTTTATAAGTTATTTAATCGGTGTTTTTGGTTGTTTGGACGTTGGCTAGTATGAGGCTTGGATATTTCTGTTGAAAAAACCATAAAATTTGACGCTGATGGGCAATAAAAAAGGCCACTTCTTTCGAAGTAGCCTTTGATATTTATTGGCGGACCGGACGGGACTCGAACCCGCGACCTCCGGCGTGACAGGCCGGCATTCTAACCAGCTGAACTACCGGTCCACAATAACCTTGCTTCCTTGGTGGGTGGTACAGGGATTGAAC
>CALKMW010000030.1 GCA_938092205.1 uncultured Pseudomonadales bacterium | reverse complement strand
TTCTCCCAAGAACTGGAATTAGGCAAGCTCCTTAAAAGCAAGGAAGTTAGTAACAAAGTAATGTATGTTTTCAATAAGTAAGAACTGGCCCCTTTGCGGTTATCCGCTCAGGGGCCTTTTTTTGTCTGCCATGTTTTCATCCCCTCTCCTATAAGTAATTCAATCCACCATTAAACAAACCTTTTCCCTAAAGTAAGCGTAATCATTAAAAATGCTTAGAGAATACTATGGGGCTTATAAAAAACTTTATTGGCTTTCAAATTGGCTGGTTTGCCTGTGTTGTGGGTGCAGCTCAGGGATATCCGCTTGTAGCAGTGGCTTTTGCATCAGTAATCGTTATTCTGCATCTATTGCGTGATAACAATATTTATTTAGAGCTCTGCCTGATTGTCTCAGCTGTGTTTATTGGCATGATTTGGGAGTCACTGTTGCTAGCCTCCAACTGGCTTAGTTATTCCTCATCTGAGAATAATGCTTTTTTCGCACCTGTTTGGTTGTTGGCTATGTGGGCATTGTTTGCTACTACCATCAATCACTCCATGGCTTGGCTAAAAGATCGCTATTTTTTAGCCCTAATACTGGGTGCAATATTTGGCCCTTTGGCGTTTATTGCAGGAGAAAATCTTGGTGCGGTGGTGTTTGTCGATCGCCCCAGGGCGCTAGCTGCGCTAGCCTTAGGTTGGTCCGCTCTAATGCCTTTTTTACTGTGGCTAGCAGAACGATTTAAACAACGTAACAATATTATGGAATTGTAAGATGGATATTCTTTTCACTCTAGATACCAGTTTTATGCTGGCAAGCCTGAAAATGCTATTGCTTTTGGCGGTAGCAACCTGGTTTGTAAGCTCAATTATTGAAGATGTTAGTATTGTTGACTATATCTGGTCGCTTCTAACCCTTCTTGCGGTAGGCACTTATGCCTTTATGTCGGGAATTGATAATCCAATAAGCCTAGTGATGTTATTGATGGTCGCGATCTGGGCTGTACGACTGACCTGGTTTTTAGCCAAGCGTGGCCGAAATAAGCCAGAAGATAGGCGCTATCAGGTTATACGTGAGCGCAACTCGCCAAATTTTGGTTTTAAAAGCCTGTATTTGATCTTTATATTTCAAGCCCTAGTGGCTTGGGTTTTAAGCACCTTATTTGTTCCTATCTTTACGTCTAGTTTGGCTCTATCTACGTCAGTGGTATGGACACTATGGCATTCTGTGGGTGTGGCAATATGGTTGTTTGGTTTTGTTTTTGAATCGGTTGCTGATCATCAACTGCATAGTTTTAATTCCCGAGTGGTTAAAGAGAGTTCTACCCTATCTACAGGGCTTTGGCGCTATTGCCGCCACCCTAATTATTTTGGTGAATGCTGTATTTGGTGGGGGTGGTTTATCTATGCCATTCCTACAGGATCTGCTTGGATACTGTTAGCACCGCTGATAATGACCTATCTACTACTCAGGTTCTCAGGAGTGGGGAATATGGAACAGGGCATAACTGATCGCAGGCCCGATTATCAAGCCTATATTGACTCTACTAATACCTTTTTTCCGTGGAAGCCGCGCAGAAAAGTTATAGATTGCTAATGATACGGTTATTTCTGATAACGTTATTATTGCTTGTTGGCCTAAAATCGACCGCTTTTGCACAATCAGAACTAGATGAAGGGGTTGATGAGATCCTCTTCAAGGTATTTCTGGATAATAAACCGGTTGGAACACATATTTTTAATCTTGAGCGCCAAGGCAAACAGCTTTTAGTTAAATCCGATATGCAATTGGAGGGTAAATTTTGGGGCCTACTGCCATTTAAGTACACCCATCAATCACAAGAACAATGGCAGGACGGTTGTCTTGTGAGTTTGCAGTCACAGACCTTAAAGCGCGGCAAAACCATTAAAATCATAGCCAGTTCTGATGCATCGGGACTATCCATTGATAGTAACGATAAAACTGAGGTGGTTTCCGGCTGTGTTAAAAGCTTTGCCTATTGGGATTATTCAAAGCTTGTGGGTAATCAATTATTAAATACCGAAAATGGTGAGCTAGTTAACGTAGAGATAAAACAGGCGAATAACCAAAGCGATAAGCATAAATCCTTATTAATCCAAAGTTCTGAAGCAGATATAAATCTTGAATACTCAGCCAGTGGAGAATGGTTGTCACTTAGGTCCAAATTGGAAGTTGGCGGTCTATTGCATTACATTAGACAGTAAATAAGACGATATAGGAGTTGCCCTATGTGGTGTAAAAAAATAACCTTGTTAGCAGTGCTTGTTTTTACAGTTGCCTGTCAAAGCAATAAACCCCTTAAAACCGTCGATTACGTTGATATTGAGCGCTTTATGGGTGATTGGTATGTTATTGCCAATATTCCCACCTTTTTAGAGAAAAACGCCTATAACCCCATAGAATCTTATCGTTTGGATGATGATGGCTCTATAGCGACTACATTTAGCTTTAATGCGGGTTCATTGAATGGCGAAAAGAAGGTCTACAAGCCTAGGGGATTTGTTGTAAACACTGAGACTAATGCCGAATGGGGGATGCAATTTATATGGCCAATTAAAGCCGATTATCGCATTGTCTTTCTAGACGAAGATTACCAACATACCGTGATTGGCCGAAATAATTTAGATTATGTTTGGATAATGGCGCGCCAGCCGAAAATTTCTGCAAAAATGATGGATGAGTTAACCCAATTGGTGTCATCTTTAGGTTATGATTCTAGCTTACTGGAGCTTGCTCCCCATCAGATGCCACTTGGCGATAATGAATAAGAATATTTATGAAAGTAGCGGTTATTGGCAGTGGAATATCAGGTAACGTAGCGGCTTACCATCTTAATAAAAAGTATGATATTACAGTCTATGAGGCCAATGATTATATTGGCGGTCATACCCATACTCATGAGATCAGCCACCAAGGCAAACAGTTTCGCGTCGACACTGGGTTTATTGTGTTTAATCATAAAACCTACCCAAACTTTATAGCCCTTTTAGACGAGCTGGGGGTGCAAGAGCAGCTATCTACCATGAGCTTTGGTGTAAAGTGCGATAAAACTGGGCTTGAGTATATGGGCTCTACCATTAACAGCTTATTTGCCCAACGACGAAATATTTTTCGACCTTCTTTTTGGCGGATGATTTTAGATATTCTGCGTTTTAATCGTGAGGCCACCGATCTGCTTCAAGACTCGTCAGGCGATATTTCTCTGGGAGACTTTCTAGAGCAGCATAAGTACAGCCAGGTTTTCATTAACCATTACCTAGTGCCGATGGCAGCAGCTGTTTGGTCAGCTGATTTAAAGTTAATGTACGAATTCCCCGCGCGCTATTTAGTGCGGTTTTTCAACAATCATGGTTTGTTAAGCGTTAACGATCGACCGGATTGGTATGTGATCAAGGGCGGTTCAAAAACTTATGCTAAGGCGCTAACTAGTGGGTTTAAAGATAAGATTAAATTATCTACTCCAGTAACTCGGGTTGAGCGCACAGAGCAGGGCGTTATAGTGACTAGCGCTGAAGGGAAAGTGCACTATGATGCAGTATTTTTTGCCTGTCATAGCGATCAGGCACTGCGAATGATTCATAAGCCCTCCGATAGTGAAAAACAGGTGTTGGGTGCTATTAAATACCAAGACAATGAGGTGTTACTGCATACTGATGCCTCGGTAATGCCAAAGCGAAAAAGTGCCTGGGCAGCATGGAATTACCATCTATTAGATGGCGACCAAACTCGGGTACCGGTTACCTATAATATGAACATATTGCAGAGTTTGGATTGCCAAGATCAATTTTGTGTGACCTTAAATAATAGTGATGCCATTGATCAGTCGAAGGTTCTCAAGCGCTTGAACTATCACCATCCAATTTATACTAAAGAATCAGTTGCAGCGCAGGCTCGGCACGCTGAAATTAACTGCAATGGATTCTATTTCTGCGGTGCCTACTGGCGTTATGGCTTTCATGAAGATGGCGTCGTCAGTGCACTAGATGCCGTTAAGCAGTTCGAGGAACACCTTAGTGAATAGTCGCATTTACAGTGGCATTTTAGGGCACTGTAGGCATATGCCGACTATCAATCAATTCCGTTACTCAGTATTTATGCTCTATCTGGATCTTGATGAGCTCGATAGTTTATTTGATAAATTTTTATTGTGGTCCACCAAGCGCGTTAATTTTGCCTGGTTTAAGCGTTCTGATCATCTGGGTGATCCATCACAGCCGCTGAGTGAATCAGTGAGAGATTTGGTCAGTGAAAAAACTGGCCGTAGACCTCTGGGCCCCATTCGACTCTTAACCAATCTTCGTTATTTCTTTTACAAATCTAATCCGGTTAGTTTTTACTATTGCTTTGAAGCTGACGGCATTACAGTTCATAGTATAGTTGCTGAGGTTACTAACACGCCCTGGGGTGAGATGTATTGTTATGTGCTAGGTCACGACCAGTTGCAAGATTCACAGCAGGGTACGGCGGATCACTTATTTTATCGTACCGATAAGGTGTTTACGGTATCCCCATTTATGCCTTTGGATATGCAGTATGGCTTTGAGTTTTCAGTGCCGTCAGATAGCCTATTGGTCAAAATGCAAAATTTTCGTCAGGGTAAAAAAGTGTTTGATGTGAACCTTAGTTTAGATGCCCAGCCCATCACTCGAGCATCACTAGCTAAGCAATTACTAGCTATACCTTTGATGTCGTTTAAGGTCACAGCGGGGATCTATTGGCAGGCGCTAAGAATAGGATTAAAAGGTGTGCCTTTTTTAGGTCATGCCCATGAAAAAACTAATAATAAGGAAACCTAAGTGAGTAATAAATTATCCAAACAGGCATCAGAAGCTAGTGTGCGCTGGATCGATAAAATCTGCCGTCCGCTATTGTTTTCCCGGTTGGCAAAGATTGAAGTAGGGCAGGTAAAAATTATCGATAGTCGCGGCGAGCAACACTTTGGAAGCGCTGATTGCTGTGATGAGCTAACAGTTGAGATCAAGGTTATTGATCAGCGCTTTTATTCGGATATTGCTTTTGGTGGCACTGTGGCGGCGGGTGAAGCCTATATGCAGGGCTATTGGCTGTGTAATAACCTGACAGGCTTGGTTCGCATTATGCTGCGTAATCGACAGGTGATGGATCAGGTCGAGGGCGGTTTTTCATTATTTAAAGCACCGCTGTTGCGATTAATACATTGGTTAAATCGAAATAGTCAGGCAGGTAGTCGGCGTAATATTGAAGCCCATTATGATTTGGGTAACGATATGTTTAAATTATTTCTTGACCCTACCATGATGTATTCCTGTGCTTATTATGCTGACGACACCACTAGCTTAGATGATGCCGCTACCGCAAAATTACAGCGTATTTGTGACAAATTACAGTTATCTGCGTCTGATCATGTGGTTGAAATAGGCACTGGCTGGGGTGGTTTTGCTATTTACGCCGCCACTCACTATGGTTGCAAGGTGACCACTACCACTATTTCAAAGCAACAATTCGAGGTTGCTCAGCAGCGAGTTCAGGCCGCTGGTCTAGAGGATCGGGTAACCCTGCTAATGGAGGATTATCGCGACCTCAAGGGAACCTACGATAAGCTGGTTTCTATTGAAATGATTGAAGCAGTGGGCCCGCAGTATCTGGATACCTATTTTGCTAAATGTAGTTCACTGTTAAAGCCCGATGGTCTTATGTTGATTCAGGCGATCACTATTCAGGATCAGTTTTATGATCAAGCAATTAAATCAGTAGATTTTATTCAGCGTTATATTTTCCCTGGCGGTTTTATCCCTTCGGTAACTGCAATTTCTAATGCGGTTAAAAATTCCACCGATACTCGTCTTTTCCAGATGGAGGATATTGGCCCGCACTATGCGACTACACTTAGAGACTGGCGACAACGATTCTTTGAAAATATTGATCAAGTGAAGTCATTGGGTTATTCAGAACAATTTATTGCTATGTGGGAATTTTATCTGTGTTATTGCGAGGGGGGGTTTCTTGAGCGTACCCTTGGCACGTCACATTTGGTGTTTACCAAGCCGCAAAATAAAATTGATTGGCGAAAATCCTATAAAAATATTGCCTAAGATATAACGGTTACACTAACCTGAAACAAAAACAGCCAGGCATTTCTACCCAGCTGTTTCGGTTGTATTGATGCGATGGTTAGGAAATTGTTCGACCAAAGAAATTGAACTTTTCCTGCATTTGTACGAACCACTGAGGTACGGATGGGCCATCACCAGCGCTTTTAATCCTAGGATGCTTTTTGACCATATCTGTTAAAAGCTGATCATTTTCTGGTTCGATATCAACAAAGAAAATATGCTTTCCGCGCTTAAGGGCCTTTTCAAAACGTGCAAAACGGTTATTTTTTCGCTGAATACCAATAAAGCCAAATTCCCAAGTAAAAAAACCGACCATAGCTATGGATAAGAAGACAAACGGTATCCAGGTGGCCTGTTCTGCCCAGCCAGTAAATGCTACAACGTAGAGCATTAAGGTTGCTGCTATAACTCCTACCACAGCACCTAGTTTAGTGCTATGTACTACATCAGTTCTAAGTACAGCTTCCACTTCATTTAAATTTGGGTGCGCTGCCACATCAGAATCATCAAGGCTAAGCACATGTGAGTGTGCTGCCGATATACCAACAGTTTCAAGTTCTATCTCTAGCGATTCTAGATCGTCGAGATCATTACTGATATAAAAATGTCTATTCATAGTAAACCCTCAAACCTTTTAATTTTAATTATTTTTCAAAGTTACAAAAGGCACTTTGCTTAAATTAGTTACGCTAAAAATTTAAAAGGGGATTAAAGCAAAAAATAGAGCAATAAAACTGCAGCTAGAACAGCAACCTCTATTTTGAGTTTAGTTTATGTATGAATAAATTTTTGAAATTAAAAGCAGGTTAGGGAGATTTGTTGACTACTGTCCCTAGTAGTCAACAATAAAAGTTATGTTAGAGGATTATTTATCCCTGCATAACCAATTTAGGCGTTCGATCGGCATTATAAATACCCCAATGCTTTTCAGGCTCTAATGGGTCTGGTGATCCTTTCCAATTTTCATCAAAAGCTTCAAAGAAATAGACCAGAACCTGTTGTTCTTGGGCCCAATTCATTAGCTGGTGAAAATACTGTTGCTGAAAATTCTCATTAACATTGTGGCTTTCGATACCGCGACCATTAGAGTTAGTCGCCCAGCCGGCTTCAGTGATGATAATTTGTTTATCTGGATAGGCTTCTTTAACCGCTTGATAATTGGCTATGGTGTAGGCTAAGCCCTCATCAATGCTTTTGAATTCCCATACAGGGTAGGTATGAATAGAAATTACATCAAGCTCATCGGCTAGTGGTCTTAGGTTTTCAAGCCAAGGGACATAGTTTTCACAAAATGTAACAGGCTGCTTTACCTGAGATCGGGTCTGCTGTGCATAATTTATTAAGCTTTCTGTGGGCACTAGGTGATCGGTCCAAGCAACCGCAGCTTCATTGCCTATAGATACAGAGCTGATAATGGTTGGATATTGGATGGCAAGCTCAATCAGTTCTGCAATTTGCTGTTCATTATGCTGTTTATTGCTGCGTAATTGCTCCTCTGAGTATAGGCCGCCCCAGGGACAATTTTCATTGCACACCTCGGCAGTGACGTAGGCGCCGAGCATTACATCAAAGGGTAACTGCTCATTGTCGATAACATGCAAAATAGTTTTTGAATGTTGGTCGCTGCCGTAGAGCCGCAATGATTTCCAGTCATCTTTAAGAATCAATAGATCCTGTTTGACCTGGTCATAGGTTGGAAATTCACCGTTATCTGGACTCTGTCCATCGCGGTACCCCGAATAGCAAATTGCTTTCGCAAAAGGTAGTTTATTGTTGTTCATAATTTTTTATTTTGAGTATTTTAAGTTTTCGTTTTTGTCCCACAAACCCCAGTAGGCGCCAACATCACCCTCGGCACCCGTTTTCCATGATTCATCAAATGATGAAAAGTAGAACATTTCTATATCTTCAGATTCTGTCCACTGCTGACTGTTTAAAAAATACCGTATCGCATTTGCTTCTGAGGGTACAGCCCCATGAAAACTCTGCCCGCGATTCGGCCAGCCGGTTTCGGTAATGATAACTTTCTTGCCGCCAGCGGCCTTCACAGTTCGCCTGTACATATCTTTCATATACAGCAAAGAGTATTCGATCGGGCAGCCTTCCCAGAAGGGATAGCAGTTAGCCAGAATTACATCGCAAATTTCAGTGACTGCTGGACGGTCTTCAAATTCATAATAGGCATCAACATAGCCCACAGGTAGATTAGGGACTGCTGCCTTAACTCTGGCAATATACTCAAGCAACTGCTCTTCAGATAGGTCGTCGCGATATAAAACTTCATTGCCTACAGCGCAAACGTCAACATAGCCTTCTTTAGCCAGCTTAATTAGACCCTCAATTTCCAGTTCATTTTTTTCAAGATTATCGCCAAGCCATGCTCCAACTAGAGTTTTAAGTCCCATTTGTTTTGCAACTACAGGAACAAGCTCATTACCTAGGCAGCAAGAGAAGGAGCGTACCCAGCCAGTATGGGGTTTTAGAATGCTCATTCGCTCTTTAATTTGTTCGATCTCTAACTGATCGCCGGGTTCTTGGCCCTCCCGATAAGCACTAAATCCAATGCCATGTATCCCCGAGTCTAAACAACTTTTAAAGTATCCCTGCATCTGTTCTTGGTTAAGCTGAGAGATATCTATACCGGTTAGGGATAGTATTTTTCCTTCTCTTTTGGACATTGTTTGTTAATACCTCAGGGTTACTGAATTAAAAGGGCGTAGTTTACATGAATTTTAGTAAAATTATTAGGGTGGAATTTTGAAATTAGTTGGTCTTTTTGCTTAAAAAGCTATGACAAATAATTCTTATAGGGCAGCTAAAAAGTTACAAGCAATAAAAAAATATTTCGTTTAAAAGTTAATTTCTACTAATTTACGCACAAATAATGTACAAATTTGCTTATATTTGATCAATTTTCGGCAAAAAGACTTATTTTGTCGACCGATAAACTAGCGAAATTAAAATAGTCCCCTTAGAATAGCCGGCTTTTGAGTTTTACCAAATAACGTTAATAGCATTAAAAGTCTAAATTGAGACAAAAGGATTTGCTAGCGGGTATCCATTTATTAGGATTCCAGTACTTACTTACAACAAGATAATTAATTAGGTTTCACATGACTCATAAGCAAATTCACGTAGGCCAGCAACTTCGTCAAACAAACAATATTGAGGTTGGCGGTAGATACGTCAATATAGAAGGTGAGACTTTCTATCAAATTGAAAACTACGAGCAGATGAAGGACTTCTTTATCAGCGTAGTGAGTGATTCTGATCACTGGATGTTTATTTCTACCCGCGGCGGTCTCTCTGCCGGGAGAATAAACTCAGAAAATGCTCTTTTCCCATATTACACAGATGATAAGGTTAGCGATGGCTCTCCCTTTACAGGTAGCAGAACCATAGCCCTAGCAACAGTTGGCGATAAGACCTCTCTATGGGAGCCGTTCTCGGAACAATACAATGGTATTTATAACACTACGCGCAATCTGTATAAGAATGTGTTTGGTGATAAGTTAATTTTTGAAGAAATAAACCACGATCTTGATCTGACATTCCGCTATGCCTGGCGCACCTCAGACAAATTCGGTTTTGTTAAAACATCTACTCTAATTAACACAGGTAATTCTGCGGCAGAAGTTGAAATTGTTGATGGTATTGAAAATCTAATACCCTACGGCGTTGAAACTGATGTTCAGGGCGGCCTGAGTTGTTTGGTTGATGCCTATAAAAAGAATGAGCTAGATGCCGATACTGGGCTTGGCCTGTACAGCATGAGCTCTATTCTGGTGGATCGTGCTGAGCCAAGTGAAGCGTTGTCTACAACAACTGTATGGTCTGTGGGCTTATCAAAGTCTAAAAAGTTTGTTTCCTCTCTTCAGCTTGATGGTTTCCGTAAAGGCGATACTGTTGAGCAGGAACTTGATGTTCGTGGTCGACGAGGCGCTTACTTTGTTAATGATTGTCTAACAATGGCACCTGCATCAGAAAAAAGTTGGAGTATTGTCGCTGAAATCAATCAGGGACCTTCAAAAGTTAAAGACTTAATGGCCTACCTGAAGGCAGATAAGAACATTGCTGAAGATATTGAAGCGGATATCGCTTTAGGTTCTGAAAATCTGGCTCGTATTGTGGGTATTTCCGATGGTCTTCAGGTGACTGAGGACAAGCTAAGTGCTAATCATCATTTTGCCAATGTTTTATTTAACGTTATGCGTGGTGGCCTGTTCGTTGACAATTATGCAGTGCCAAAAGCGGACTTAATCGGTTTTGTTAAAGGGTTTAATCGTAGTGTTTATGAGCAGTTTGAAGAGTTCTTTGAAGGTCTAGACGAAACCTTCCACTACAGTGATCTTATTAAAGCGGCCGCCAAACTAAATGATGCGGGTGTTCAGCGACTTTGTTTTGAATATTTGCCATTATCATTTAGCCGTCGCCATGGTGATCCATCGCGACCATGGAACAAATTTAATATTAAAGTAAAGCAGGAAGATGGATCACAATTGCTTAACTTTGAAGGTAACTGGCGCGATATTTTCCAGAACTGGGAAGCCCTTAGTTACTCAATCCCTAATTACATTGAAAGCATGATCTGTAAGTTTGTGAATGCTTCTACAGCCGATGGCTACAACCCGTACCGTATTACTAAAGCCGGTATTGATTGGGAAAAGCCAGATCCAAGCGATCCTTGGGCTAATATTGGTTATTGGGGTGATCACCAAATTATTTATCTATTGAAGTTTTTAGAATTCTCCAATGACCATCATCCTGGTACTTTGCGTGACTTCTTAACTGCTGATCTGTTTTGTTATGCCAATGTGCCTTATAAAATCAAAGGTTATCAAGATCTACTAAAAGATCCACATAACACTATTGATTTTGATGAGGCTACAGATGAGCTTATCGAACAGCGTGTATCTCAGGTAGGTGCTGATGGTCGTCTTATCTGGGACAAGAATGGTTCGGTTTACTATGTCAATCTGACCGAAAAGCTTTTGGCAACCATGCTGTCTAAATTATCAAACTTTATTCCCGAGGGCGGTATTTGGATGAATACCCAACGTCCGGAGTGGAATGACGCAAATAATGCGTTGGTTGGCTATGGTGTTTCCATGGTTACCCTGTATTACACCCGACGTTACCAGCAATATCTTCTTGATCTGTTCGCTAACACCGAACTTGAAGAAGTTGCCATTTCTGAGGAGATTGATGCGCTTCTAAGATCAATTAACAGTACTTTTGCAGATAACAAACAGCTATTAGCTGGAAAAATTACTGATGCTGACAGAAAACTTGTGGTTGATGCATTGGGTGAAGCAGGTAGTGAATTCCGCAATGGCGTGTACAGTAATGACTTTAGCGGAAATCGGGTTATGCTTAAAACAGCTGACCTTATCGCATTCTTAGAGCTGTCACTTGAGTATATAGATCATACAATCGAGGCTAATCGTCGTGAGGATGGATTGTATCATGCGTACAATCTAATGACGGCTACTGAAGATTCTATTGAAGTTAATTACCTGTATGAAATGCTAGAGGGTCAGGTTGCGGTATTGAGCTCTGGCTACTTAAGCCCTGAGCAGGCGCTTGAAGTACTTACATCACTAAGAAATTCTGCCGTGTACACTGCCCGTCAGCATTCTTATTTGCTCTACCCGGATCGTGAGCTTACTCGCTTTGTGGATAAAAACATTATCCCCGAAGCTCAGGTAAAGAGCTCTAAGCTTCTCACGACCTTATTGGCCTCGGGTGATACATCATTGGTAGAGAAAGATTCCCAGGGTGGATACCACTTTAATGGCGCGTTCAATAATGTTGATAGTGCAAAAGTGGTTCTTGATTCACTAAAAGAAAACGGCTACAAAGATTTGGTTGAGCAAGAGCAACCCTTAGTTGAAGAGATTTTTGAATCTGTATTTAATCATCGTCAATTTACTGGTCGTTCAGGCGGTATGTACGCCTATGAAGGTCTGGGTTCAATCTATTGGCATATGGTTTCTAAATTATTATTAGCTGCGCTTGAAAACTTCCGTAAAGCATTAGAGCAAGATTCTGATGCGGTTACTGTGGGCAAATTAGCTGATTGCTATTTTGATATACGAGCAGGTATTGGCTTTAATAAAACGCCTGATAACTATGGTGCTTTCCCAACCGATCCCTATTCACACACACCAGGTTTTGCTGGTGCAAAACAGCCTGGTATGACCGGTCAAGTTAAAGAAGAAGTGATTACACGTCTTATGGAGCTTGGTCTTTCAGTGTCTGCTGGTACTATTTGCTTCAAGCCGTTTATTCTTAGAAAGTCTGAATTCCTTTCTTCGGCTGACAGCCTTAGCTATTTTGATATTGCCGGTGATCAGCAAGCAGTTGCACTTGAAGCTGGACAGTTAGGCTTTACTTATTGTCAGGTACCGGTGGTATACAATCTTGCAGATGAGACATCGATAGTTGTTAGTTTTGCCGATGGTTCTGAAAAAGCAATCGCTGGCGATGCTATTGACGCGGAAACTTCTTTGGCGATCTTTGATAAGACCGGTGAGGTTGTTAGGATTGATGTTGCTCTTCAGCCGGGTCTAGAATAAGACTTGATGTAGGTATCTAAGCTAAAAAAAAGCCGTCTTAACAGACGGCTTTTTTGTTGCTGCAAATAAATATATTCCAATTATCGCGCTTCTAATTGGGTTCGAATTTCTTGAGATTTCTCTTCATCAAGATCGTAATTACGCATGGCAAAGATGGCTATAAGAGTTCCAGCGCATGGGATAATGATATAGCTTAGGCGCAGCAATGTAAGAGTTTCATCACTCTGTAGAGCCACTGATTGATCGAAGCCAATAACGCTGAGAATTAGACCGCTTGCTGCTCCTGCAAATGCACCACCAAACTTAACCATCCACCAGTAAATGGCGCCAAAGGTCCCTTCACGTCTTTGGTTGGTTTCTAGTTCATCCAAGTCACATACATCGGCAGTCATTGACATCATTATGGTAAATAGGCCACCAATACCAAAGGCGAATAGCGGTAATGGGATAAACATCATCCATGGATTTTCTGGCGAAAACCCCCACCAGAAAAGAACGTAACCCACCAGAGATATAGCCTGAGAGTACAAGAAGGTGGTTTTTTTACCGTATTTCTGGGCCATATAATTGACGATTGGTATCACCATAAAGGTGGTGAATAGCGCACCTACAGAGCCAAATAATGTCGGCCATACACCGGCTGCTGCCGGATCGCCTTCATTCATATAATACACAACAATAAACCAAGAGAATGCTGCAACCACTTGGAACGCATTAAAGATAAAGAAGGTAGCAATACAAATTCTCTGGAAGGGTTTATTGCGCAGAGTAACAACGATACCGCGACCGAAATCGAGCATAGTTTCTTTAAGAGATTTATCATCGCCAACATATTGTGCCGCAGATGCTGGTGTTGTGTGGGTGCAAAAAATTGCGGGTACTAAAGCCATAATCATACAGCCGCCGCCAACCCATAATGAAAGGGTTCTGGCACCTTCAGTAGCTGATGCATACCAATCGGGGTCATACAGAATAATCCAGAACCAGGGCGCAATGACCCAAGCCCACTGACCAATCCATTGGGCAACCGCCATAATCCGTGTGCGCTCATGAAAGTCAGTACTCATTTCATAACCCATGGCGACATAGGGGACGCCAAAAATAGTCATGCCAATCCAGAATACGCAGGCCCAGAAAAGGAAATAGTAAAAATTGTACATCTCGGTGTTAGTGGCATATAGCTGCCACATCATCATAAATGACAGGCCTGAGATAATGGCGCCAACAAATACATAGGGTCGGCGTTTGCCCCATCTTGAATTGGTGTGATCTGAGATGTAACCCATTAATGGATCGGTAACTGCATCGATCAATTTTGGGATAAAGAAAATCAGCGCCCAAAGAACAGGACTCATGCCCAAGCCTTGAACAAGAATAACCATAAATATACCCAGTGCAGCGGGGAACATTTGATTGGCTAGCATACCAATGCCAAAAGCGACTTTTTGGTTAAAGGGTACCTGGTTGGTAGTTGATACTTCTGGTGCGTTATCCATAATCCACATCTTCTAAGTTTATTATTAGTTTAAGTGATTGTACTTAACCACTTGAGAGTGGTGTGAGTCTATCACCTTTGGTTGATTAATCAGTTGAGTATATGTGAGCTTCAGTACCTATTTGACTAAGATTCGATCAAGATAGGTATATTTGCGGTAGCAGAGCCGCCATAGCCATCATCCACATAAACAAAAAGTCGAAATTCACCCGTTTCTGGTGGTGAAAAGACTATCTCTGAAAAAGCGTTTGAAGCAGAGTTTTGCCATACGATATCTGGCGTTGGTTCAAAGTCACCGCCGTCGCTTTCTAATTCTCGATCAACCTCTTTCATAAGTTGCCAGCGATAACTAAGGTTTTTATTGGCGTCTTCGATGGCTATTTTTGCGCTGTAGCTCTGCCCCTGATGTAAGCAAATACTTTCCTCTGCTAGCATGCCATCAATAGTTAACGGGCCGATCTTTGGAATTTTATGTTGCGCCCATTTTCCGGTCCATAGGTACTGCATTACCTGAGCGGCTTCAGTGCAATTGTTGTTGTCTAAAAATAAGCCATACCAGGTAGGTGTTCGCTCTTGCTTTTGGCCCCATAAGAATACAAAAGAGCCAATACATTGTTTGGCATCTGCGGCAATATAATCGACGTACCTAGAGTGATAGTCATGGGCTTTGACGGAGCTATTTGCTTCTATAGGCCTATCCCAGCTGGTGTTGTCACATTCCCAGTGTCCAGTGGCACCCCATTCGGTAATCATATAAGCGCCTTGATACTTGCTCTGTTGTAAAAAACTAGGGAGTTGATCGATAGCGCCGTAAATCTGGAAAGATAATAAATCTAGATCTGGGCAGTTTTCTGCAACAAGCGTTATAACCTCAGGTTCAGCACCAGCCAACATGGTTGTGGTAGGGTGGTAAGGGTCTATTTGATGGATCATTTTTGAAAGATCATTAACTGCATCCCAGACCTTGGGGTTTTTATGCCGAAGATTGAGTTCATTGCCAATTCCCCACATCAAAAGTGCAGGGTGATCCTTCAGTGCTACAACATCTTTTTTTATTGCAGCCATCTGTTCTGCTACAGCCTGCTCATCATTATAGTCAAAGCCGTGTCGCTCGCGCTCTACCTCAATACCCATGCAGACCATTAGGCCGTTTCGATGGGCTTCGTCAAGAATTTCCAGCCCAGTTTTTTCGCCATTGTTAACCCGCCATGTGCGAAAAGCATTGCCGCCAAATTCAGCGAGACTTTTGATGCTACCAAAGTCGACACCGGCGCCATTAATATAGAAAGGCTGGTTATCAACGCTGAGTTGGAATTTATCATCACGGTAATTCAGTTCAACCTTAGAAGGTTTCATGATTGGAGCCTTAGCTAAAAAATTGGGACAGCCATTCTATTTCTGAGAGCAGTGCAAAACAAGCGCTATTCTAATCATGCAAAATAAAACAATGGGTAATATAATAGCGGGTTAATGTGCCATAACAATAAAAGGTTAAATAAGTGAATCTAATCTCTAAGTATCTTGTTCTTATATTTTTACTATGCGGTATTTCAGGCTGTGAAAAATCGACTGATTTGGAAGCTACTAGCAAAAGTACCAGTCCGTCAGCTAAGGAAATTTTAGGCAATCCTAAATATCCGGCGATTTCCTATGGTGGTTATCGTGAAAAAACCCGAGAGCAGGGGCCGTCGGTTGCAGATTTAAAAGAAGATATGCAAATTCTATCTGCTATGGGTGTCAGAGTGCTGCGGACATACAATGCGTCGCAGTTTCCCCAGGCACAGAGAATACTTGAAGCTATTAGTCAGCTTAAAGAAGCCGACCCTAGCTTTGAAATGTACGTGATGTTAGGTGCTTGGATAGACTGCAAAAACGCATGGTCAGATACTCTAGAGCCAATTCATGATCAAGAGAGTGAAGAAAATAATCGTGCCGAAATTGAAAAAACGGTCGAATTAGCTAACCAGTACCCAGACATTGTTAAGGTAATTGCCGTGGGTAATGAGGCAATGGTGCAATGGGCGGTTAAATATTTTGTCTATCCGAAAACTATTCTGCGTTGGGTTAATTATCTGCAGGATCTGAAACAATCTGGCGATTTGCCTGCCGATCTCTGGGTAACTAGTTCAGATAACTACGAATCCTGGGGTGGCGGCAATAAGGGCTACCACACGGAAGACTTGGTCAAATTAATTAAGGCGGTTGATTTTCTTTCGGTGCATACCTACCCGTTTCATGATTCGCACTATAACTCAGAATTTTGGGGTGTTTTGGAACAGGAAGAGCAACTATCTGATGTGCAGATGATTGAGGGCGCGATGTTGCGTGCTAAGCAATATGCCATTTCTCAGTACCAGGGCGTTGTTGACTATCTGCAAACTTTGGATATTGATAAACCTATTCATATTGGCGAAACAGGTTGGGCTTCGATTGCGGCAACCGCCTATGGTGCAACCGGCTCGAAAGCTGCTGATCAGCTAAAGCAGGCTATTTTCTACAAGCATATGCGTGACTGGGGAGAGTCTTCAGGTATGTCTGTGTTCTTTTTTGAGGCATTTGATGAGCAGTGGAAAGACCCAAATGATATCAATGGATCAGAAAATCATTTCGGACTGATATCCTTAGATAACAAGGTTAAATATGCCCTGTGGGATTTGTTTGACCAAAATGCATTTGATGGCTTGGTTCGAGGCGGAAAGCCATTGAGTAAAAGCTATCAGGGAGATCAATCATCCTTATTGCAGAATGTGTTATTGCCGCCGTTCAAAAGCAAAATGGGCATTCGTAAGCTGACAACAGTTAATGTTGATGCTGTGGCTGGAAAACCAGTAGATGCAGATACCTATGTTGTGGTTAATCCCGCAATGATACCCACAGCTTCAAATAACATGACTTATCCAAGCAATGTGATCAAGTTAAACCCTTGGGAAGGTACTATGGATATACATATGTCGAAAGACAGTGTGATCAAAATTGCTACCCGATCGGGTGATTGGTGGGGAGGAGGTTTGGAGCTCCAAGGCGATGAGGGTGAAGACCTGTCTAGTTTTGCGTCTGGTTATCTAAATTTTGATATTCGCGGCGATGCTTCGCTGGCCTTTAATATTGGCTTTCAGACCGGTGTCTTTTTAGCCGGCACGCAGGTTAATAATTTTCAGTCTTTTGGGCCGCAAGCAGATAGCCAATTAACGCCGGACTGGGTTAGCTATAAACTGCCATTGGCAAAAATTGATAAGGGTGCTGACTTAACTGATGTCACTGGTATTCTCTATCTATGGAGTAGTTTTTCAGCTGACAAAAAGCGTCTTGAGATCAAAAATATATATTATTCGAAGAATTAATTGAAACCTATTGATAAAAGGGGCTGTTACAGCCCCTTTTTTTTTGGAATTATTCTGTGTTTTTGCGACGATCTAGAATTGTTTCCATTTCATCCATAATCTTATTCATACGTTCTACCAGTGCCCTATAGGGCGCTGCAGTTGCCATATCAATGCCAGCCTGCTGCATAAGCTTGTATGGGTAATCGGAACCACCTGCCTTAAGAAGCTGTATAAAGTCTTGCTGAGCTTTTTTATCGCCACTGCGAATCTTCTTGGCTAGGTTGCTCGCCGCGGCAATAGAGGTGGCATATTGGAAAACATAGAAATCATAGTAGAAATGGGGGATATAGGCCCACTCGATGCCATATAAGTCATCGATAGTGACCACATTTTGATCATGCCCATGATAGCGCTTGAGAAGTTGCAGGTAGATACTAGTTAACTTTGAGCCAGTAAGCACATTGCCTGCTTCAACTTCTTGATTGATCTTAAGTTCAAATTCAGCAAACATGGTTTGTCTAAAAAAGGTACCTCTTAATGCCTCTAGGCCAATACCTAAATAAAACAGCTTTTCTTCATCGCTGTTGGCCTCTGCTATGACCATATCTTGAAGCAGCATTTCATTCATAATAGATGCAGTTTCGGCAATAAATGTCGAGTAGCCAGCGGTTTCCCAAGGTTGAGCTGTATTAGCAAGCACTGAATGCACGGCGTGCCCATATTCGTGGGCAAAGGTTGAGGCACTTTCAAAGTCATTATTGTGATTGAGTAACACATAAGGATGGACGTCATAGGCGCCGCCAGACATATAAGCACCTGAGCGCTTTCCGGCAGAAGGGAACACATGCATCCAGCGACTTTTAACCCCTAGATCATAGGCAGCCATATATTCCGAACCCAAGGGTTTAAGCGCTCTTCGTGTCACGGTAATCGAGTCCTCAATAGTAAACTGCTTATCAAGGTTAACCAATGGCGGGTAGATATCGTAATAGCGCATTTCATCGTTAATGCCGAGCATTCTTTTGCGCAATTTGAAGTAGCGATGCAATGTAGGAAGTGACTGATTAACCTCCTCGACAAGGGTCTCATAAACCTGTGGTGGCATATTGTCATCAAACAGAGCTCGACCAAGAGAACTTTCATAATTGCGCGCCTCGGTTTTAAAGGCTAAACCCTGAATTTGAGCGTTCATAATGGCGCCCAAGGTGGCTTCATAGTCTTGCCATGTCGACCAAAACTCATCAAATACCATTTTTCGGTCTTCCCTTGAGGCTGCTTGCCTACCTGCTGAATAGCCCGCTTGGCTTAATCGAATCTTTTTGCCATTCGAAAGGGTTACCTCTGGCCACGGCATATTGGCATTGGCAAAAACTGAATAAATCGAATTTGGAGCGCTAGTAAGTTGGCCGGTTTTGGCAAGAAAGGTTTCAATATCTTGATGTTGGGTGTGAGGTGCGCGGCGCAATGCGTCCATTACCCCAAATCTATGCTTGCTTAGATGAGGCTGCTGTTCTAAAAATAAGGCTATTTTTTCTTCACCAAGGGCAAGTAATTCTGGGTTGTACCAACTAATCGCAGCACTGAAATCGGTAAATAGATTTGCAGCTAATTGGCTGCGCTCCTCATTTTCAGCATTACGCGTATCTGTGTCGGCTCTTAAGCTAGCATGAATATAGACTCTAACGACTTCTTTATACACAGTGGAAATTTGATCAGATGCATAGAAAAAAGATTTAGAGCTTTCCCCAAGAGTGCCCTGAAATTTTTCCAGCTGGGTAATTTTTTGGGCAGCATCATTTCTAGCAGCCTCCCACGCGGATAGGTCTGGGTATAGGTCGCTAAGATCCCATATATACTTATCGTCAATAGGGGCGGCGATAGTGGTTTCTTTTTCTACTGATTTGCCAATGCCAACGCAGGCAGTTAAAAAAATAGTGAGAAGAAAAATGGCATAATTTTTGGTATTTAAAGTCATTTACTACCTGCTTGATTGGCTTGAGTTATAAAATATCAACTACCGACACTGTTTACTTAAGTTAGCATGCCTGTTGAGCCTGTCAATCAATTCAAAGTTGCTAGAATTAGAAACGTTGCTATTTATGGCCATTAAAATTTAAATATGTTGTGTATGCTTATAAATATTAGCCATTTTAGCTTTATTTTCAATTATGAAATGGTTTAGATGCTTCATTATAATATTTATTACTGGCTATTATGTTGCAGTCGCAGAATTTAGATAATAAGTTGAACAGTCTTTAAATAACGATATTCTAGTTTCGAAAAGTTAACCTAAAAGAGCATAATCAATGTTAAGACTGGCGGCTATATTGCTATCTTATGTATTTTCTTTACCGGCAAATGCTTGGTGGGAAAAAGAGCATCAAGTTGTAGCAATTATTGCGCAAAATAATCTTTCTGAGCATGCAAGGCAGCAGGTGCATCAATTGTTGGATGGTGATTCTCTGGCGTCAGTTGCATCCTGGGCTGATAGCGTAAAGTCAGATCCTAAGTGGTCCCATACCAAGCGTTGGCACTATGTAAATTTTGCCGATAATGATTCGCCGCAAAAGCATATACCCATACCTGCTGGTGATATTTTATGGGCATTAAATTATGCCTACCAAGATCTGCAAAAACCAAGCGCTACCAAGCAAAGCAAGCGTGATTCATTAATGTTTTTTGTACATTTCGTCGCCGATATACACCAGCCATTACATGCCGGAAAATTTGCTGATACCGGTGGTAATCGAGTCGCTATTAATTGGTTTAATTCTCCGCGAAAGCAAAATCTTCACAAGGTTTGGGACGGTTTACTCACCGCAACAAAAATGAACGCTGAGGACTATGCTAAAAAAATTGATAGGGCGTCAAAATCACAGCGTGTACAGTGGCAAAATTCGTCATTTGCAGACTGGGCTGAGGAGTCAGTCGAGCTGCGACCGCAAGTTTATGATTTTGGTGCTGCGAAAAATGATAAAACGGTTAAATTAGGCCGTTGGTATTCTAAAAAAAATAAAGCCGTAGCCGAAAAGCGATTACAGCAGGCGGGTGTTCGATTGGCCTTTCACTTAAACCAATTATTTGCCAAATAAAGGTTAAATTTGCGTCACAAAATTTAACAGAAAACAATTCTCACTTATTGAGTTTCAAATTAAAACTTTAAAAGAAAATTTAAGATTTTTAGTCAATTTTTGCAATATTCTCCGCTAGATGTCCCTGTTATCGCATATCTGTGTATTTCGTCTCAAAAACAATGCCTTTGACGCTGTGAAGTTGTATTTTAGCGCATTGAGCTGGGCTTATAGGTCCAACAAATTATAAGACACCAGTTTTAAAGTATTTTTCAGGGGGTTTGACTCATAATGTTATTCAAAAAGAACGTTCTTTCCAGCAGTGTTGCTATGGCCTTAGTTGGCGTTACAATGCCTTCATTCACTCAAGCAGAAGAGCTTGAAATCGAAGAGGTAATTGTTGAAGGTGGTATCCGAGCTAGTTTAAAAAAATCAATGGATATCAAGCGTGATACTGTCGGTGTTGCTGATGCTATTTCCGCAGAAGATATGGGTAAATTCCCCGATACCAACCTTGCGGAAGCGCTACAGCGTATAACCGGTGTTTCGATTGACCGTTCTCGCGGTGAAGGTAGTCAGGTAACAGTTCGTGGCTTTGGTCCGAGTTATAATATGGTTACCTTGAATGGACGTCAGATGCCCACGCATAGTGGCGCTAGTCGTGCGTTTAACTTCTCTGATCTTGCAGCTCAGGGTATTTCTGCGGTTGTTGTTAATAAAACCGGTAATGCCTCTGTGCCATCAGGTGGTATTGGTGCACTGATAGATATTGTTACCACTAAACCGCTTGAGGCAGGCTCTGTGCTTTCTGTTGGCGGTAAAGCTATGATGGATACCTCAACGGTAACTGGAGACGGCGCAACACCTGAGTTGGCCGGATTATATTCGGAGACATTTGCCGATGATACGGTTGGTGTTGCTCTAAGCCTTTCTTACCAAGAGCGTGCTAACGCTGATAGATCAGCTGGAGTTTCCGGTTGGAAAACATTCCTCTCAAGTGCTACTCGCCCGCAATATGCGGTCCCGGATGATGGTTACAATGGTCAGTCGCATGTTAACCGCCCTCAGCAGTCTATGTGGTTTGATGAGAACGATCCCAGAAGAGCAACAACTTCTGTGCCACAGAACCTGACTTACAGATTAACTGAGTATGAAGCAGAGCGCGTTAATGGTCAGTTAACGGTTCAGTTTAGACCCTTTGAGTCTATTACAGGCACAATTGACTACACTTATTCAGGCTTGGATTACGGCAGTAAGTATCAAGATCTATCAGCATGGTTTAATGGTCAGGGTGCTAGAACACGTGACACCATATGGGATAACTCCACGCCTAATGGCACGCCTATCTACTATAGAGAAGAAAGACCAAACAATGACCTTGCCAATGGTATTGGTTCTACTGGCTCTAAAAGCGAAAATAATTCTGTTGGTTTTAACCTTGAATGGTTTGCTACTGATAGCTTGCAGCTAGAATTTGATCATCATCAGTCTTCAGCTGAGTCTGGGGCAAAAGACCCAATCAATGGCACAGGCTCTTTGATTACTATTGCTAGCTTTAACCGATGTGTATCTAAGGCTATTTTCACTGAAGATCTGCCACTATTAATCTTAGGTAATGATTCAGAAGCCTGTGTTGCTGCCGATGAAATGCCAGAAGGTCAAACAGATAGATCAATTTATGCCAGTGATATGATTATTACCGGTAGTGTATTTAGTAATGGTCAATCTAAGATGGATATTGAACAAACTAGATTTAGCGGTACCTTCGATATCTCTGATTTATCCAGTATCGATTTTGGTCTGGAGTTAACAGAGGTTACCAACTCCACTCAAAGTGCAGTAGTTCAAAGAAACTCTTGGGGTGGTATATCTGATCCGGGTGATCTTAGTGACCATATTACCAAAACCGATATAGCCGGTATCTTTGATGCTGTATCTGGTGGTGAGTATGAGCACATTCAAACCGAATCTTTCACGATTGATATTAAAGATCTTTCAGCATTAGCCCGCGAATATCCTGTGACTGAACTATCTTCATTTAAAGGCGGTACCTGTGTTGAAGATAGAGATGGCGATGACAGAGATTTCTACTGTGCTTCTGAAGCCTGGTCAGATGATAAAAATACCACAGAAGAAACCAAAGCTATCTATGCACAGTTAGTGCATGATAATGAAATTGTTGGTATGCCGGTTAATTTAAGAGCGGGTATTCGCTACGAAGAAACAGAAGTTGTTTCAACGGCTTTGGTTCCCTCGGTTGTGGGCACTTCGTGGGATGGTAATGAATTCTCAATCATTAAAGATTTTGTCAATTTAAATAGTGAGAGAGACACGGGTGAGTATGATCTACTTCTACCCAACCTTGATATTAATGTTGAACTGACCTATGACTTGGTTGGTCGAGTTTCATTAAGTAAAACGGTTACTCGCCCTAGCTACAATGATATTAAGGGTGGCACTACGGTAAATGGTGATGGTTATAAATACGGTGGCGCCTCTGCTAGTCGTGGTAACCCAGGTTTGTTGCCGATTGAAGCAACTAACTTAGATGTTTCACTTGAGTGGTACTATGATGAAACAGATTATCTATCTATCGGTTATTTTAAGAAGGATGTGGCTAACTTTATCGGCCGTGGATCGGAAATTTCTGAGCTATGGGGAGTGCCTGATGTATCTCAGGGTGGTGCCTATGAGGCCGCAGCAATTAATGCTGGTCTAGAATTGTTTGATACCACCGCTATTGCCGAAGAGCTTCCATTGGTAACGCAAGAAAACCCACTTGTTTCAAATGAAGATAACAGAAACATGCAATTTGCTGTTGGCTTCCCGGTCAATGAGAAAAATGCAAAAGTTTATGGTTGGGAATTTAACCTACAGCACAACTTTGGCGACAGTGGCTTTGGCTTTATAGCGAACTACACCAGACCTTGGGCAGATATTTTCTATGACACCATCATAACAACCCAGCCATGTCCTGAGGACGCTAGGGAAGATGCTGTTTGTTTGGTTGAGCAATTTGCACTAAGCGGTTTAAGTGAGTCAGCCAACCTGATCGGTTTCTATGATAAAGACGGTATCAGTATGCGTGCCGCCTTTAACTGGCGAGATGACTTCTTTAATGGCGATGGTCAGGCCGAAGGTGCTGTATTTGATGACAATGGTTCACGAATTGGCAATAACCCGACGCAAACAGATTCCTATATGCAGCTTGATTTAAGTGCTAGCTATGAAGTGAGTGAAAGTTTAACTATTCTGTTTGATGGTATTAACGTACTAGATGCCTACTCCAAGACCTATGGTCGTGAAGAAATGCAGGTTCTGAATATAAACCAAACTGGCCCTCGTTATAACTTGGGCTTCCGTTACACATTTTGGTAAACAGTAGTTAGTTCATATCAAAGAAGCCGCTTTTTTAAAGCGGCTTCTTTGTTTGTGCAGTACCTGTTGATGTTAAACTGACCATTTTGGGCAATTAATTTAATCAATCAATAGTCTATTAGGGCTTTGTTAGTAGTATATACAACACTTTTTTTGGGAGAGAAAATGAGTAACTATGAGGTGCTGAGTCCGGCGGTTCATTCGGATTTGCGGGTTATCACAGACTGTGGTGAATTATATGGCGACAATGTTCAGTATGTACTGAGCTATTCTCTTGAGTTTAGGAATATCCAGTCCTGTTACCCGATTTTCTTTGCTAAGCATCCCGAGCAAGATGAATATTCTCCTGTTGCACTTTTAGGTTTTGAAAAAGACGAAAATTTGTTTCTTGAAGGTGATCAATGGAATGCCAGTTACGTACCTATGATGGTGCAAAGACAGCCCTTTTTGATTGGCAATCAGGTGTCCGCTGATAAGGTTGAAAAACCGGTTGTTTCAATCAATATGAATAGTCCGCGTATCAGTGCGGAAAAGGGTAAAAAGTTATTTGAAAATAACAAACAACCAAGCGACTATTTAACCAAGATTATTCATAAATTGGAGGCGCTTCACCACGGTAGTGAACACAATAAAGGTTTTATGAGTGCACTGATATCCAATAATTTACTGGAACCCTTTACTCTTGAAATTCCCCTAGTTAACGAGTCAAAAAATCAGTTGGTCGGGTTTCATACTATCAATGAGCAAAAGTTACTTGAGTTAGATGGTGCAACTCTAGAGGAGTTTAACCGTCAAGGTTATCTGCAACCCATATACATGGCATTGGCCTCTTACTCTCGAGTAAGGGTGCTTATTGAAAAGAAAAATGCACGACTTAGCAGTGAATGGTCAAGTAAGCTGAAGGATTAAGTATCCTCAGTTTTAATTGTTTAGAGACGTTAAGTATGACAATACAGCGCATTAAGATCGAAGAATTAACGGGATGTGATACCAAGGCTATCCCTGAGTCGGTTTTCTCTTCCACCACGCCAGTTGTATTGCGGGGCCTAGTGGAGTCGTGGCCGATGGTTAAAGCCTCAAAGCAGTCAGCTCAAAAAGCGCTTGAATATCTACTCAATTTTAAAACCGAAGAGCCAATCACCGTTTTTTTTGGTGAGCCAGAGATAGATGGCAGAGTTTTTTATAATCAAGACTTCAGTGGCTTTAATTTTGAAACATTACGTCTGCCGCTGCAAAAAATAGCCACTGAATTACTTAAAAATTTGACCAATAAGCAATCGCCAATGCTTTATGTTGGTTCAACCATGGTTGATAAATGGCTGCCGGGATTCAGCGCTGAAAACACTATTGAATTTCATGACTATGATCCCTTGGTAAGTTTATGGATGGGCAGTCAAAGTCGAATAGCTGCGCATTATGACTTTGCTTCAAACATAGCTTGCTGTGTGGCAGGGCGCAGGCGCTTTACGCTTTTCCCGCCAGAACAAATTGATAATCTATATGTTGGTCCTATAGACTTCACCCCAGCTGGGCAGCCTATAAGTCTGGTTGATTTTAAACATCCAGATTTTGCTAAGTTTCCAAAATTTCGCCAGGCCTTAGACTCAGCGCTAGTGGTTGATCTTGAGCCTGGTGATGCGCTGCTAATACCCAGTATGTGGTGGCATCATGTTGAAGCCTTAGATGAGTTTAATGCGCTGGTGAACTATTGGTGGCGCAGCTCCCCCAATTATTTAGGTACGCCATTAAATGTTTTGCAGCATGCATTAATGAGTTTACGCGATTTACCCCCTGAGCAGCGCGCCATATGGCAGAATCTTTTCGAGCATTATATTTTTAATGCCAAAGAAGAAAACTTTGCGCATATCCCCGAGTCAGCTCGCGGTGTATTAAATACAATGGATGAAAAAACAGCAGAAAATATTCGCGGTCTATTAATCAGTAGATTGCAGCGATAGATGAGGATTGAATAGTGTCAAATCAAGCGGTTAAAAAAGTAGTTATCGTTGGTGGTGGAACCGCCGGCTGGATGGCGGCAGCGGCAATTTCTAAGCTAATAGGTAAAACCCTAGATATTAGCTTAATCGAATCTGACGAGATTGGAACCGTGGGGGTTGGCGAAGCAACCATTCCGACCATGATCACATTGCACCGCTTGTTAAAAATAGATGAACGCGATTTTATGGCCTCAGTTCAGGGTACGTTTAAACTGGGCATCTCATTTGAAAACTGGAAAAATGTGGATGAAAATTACATTCACTCATTTGGCTTTACCGGCAAGGACTGTTGGGCAGCGGGGTTTCAGCATTTTTGGCTCAAGGGCAAGCAGCAGGGTATTAGTTCAGATTTTGGTGATTATTGTAATGAGTTACAAGCGGCGAAAAAGAATAAGTTTGCCGTGTTACCCAAAAATGGCCTTAACTATGCTTTCCATATGGATGCAGGTTTATATGCCAAGTATCTGCGAAAAATTGCTGAAGAAAATGGCTGTAAGCGTATAGAAGGCAAGATTACCCAGGTTAACCTTGATCCTCAGTCCGGTGATATTGGTCACCTGGTGATGGAAAATGGTCAAACTATAGATGGCGATCTATTTGTCGACTGTAGTGGCTTTGTGGGTTTGCTTATTAATAAAGCCTTAGGCACAGATTATGATGATTGGTCTCATTACTTACCCTGCGATAGTGCGGTGGCAGTTCAGACTAAATCTGTTGAAGAGCCCATACCTTACACCCGATCTATAGCCAGAGATGCCGGTTGGCAGTGGCGCATTCCACTGCAACATCGAGTAGGCAATGGCATGGTTTTTTGCAGTAAATTTCTATCAGATGAGCAAGCCACTGAAACATTGTTAAATAATATAGAGGGTGAGCCTCTTACCAAGCCGCGGATTATAAAATTCCGTACAGGACAGCGGCACAAGCATTGGAATAAAAATTGTGTGGCGCTAGGTTTGGCGGCAGGGTTTTTAGAGCCGTTGGAGTCAACCAGTATTCATCTAATACAAACCGGCATTATTAGACTGTTACAAATGTTCCCAATTGATGGTATTCAGCAGTCAGATGTTGAAGAATTTAATGCGCAGATGAAGGAAGAATTCCTCTTTGTCAGGGATTTTATTGTTCTACATTATCATGTCACTGAGCGTGAGGACACGCCCTTTTGGAAGCAATGTAAAAATATGGAAATTCCAAAAAGTTTGCAGCATAGAATTGAGTTGTTTAAAGAATCTGGGCGAATATTCCAGAAAAATAACGATATATTTGCTGAAAATTCTTGGTCACAGGTTATGTTGGGGCAAGGCCTATTGCCCAAGCAATATCATCCAATTGTAAATATGATGACTGACGAAGAACTAAAAGGCTTTCTTGCGGCTATCAAGGGTTCGGTCAATAATTTGGTAGATCAGTTACCTAGCCATCAGCAGTTTATTGATAGTTACTGCAAAGCGCCGTCTATCTAGATCATTAGAAGCCTAACTTAGTCCAATTGGTCGGATAAAAATCTTAATACGTCTGCTTCTTGGGCGGGACTAAGCTGGGTGGTAATATCCATTAAATCCGCAGGAAGATGATCGGATGGATCATCCATGTTTTTAAACACATAGTAATTAAAAAATTGCTGCCAAGCTTTACGTTTAGCGGGGTCTAAATTAGCAATACTCATCATGCTGTGTAACAGGCTGTCGTTGGGTGAAACCTGACTATTGCCATTGCCTCCCCACCAGTAGTTAACAAGAATATTAAACGTCTCTAATGACTCAACCCCGTGCCACCAAAGTGCTGGAATATACACAGCGTCCCCGGGTTCCAAAGTCGCTTGAAAGCCTGCTTTAAGCGCATGCTTATATTTTGGATAGCGCTTAAAGTCTGGGTTCTTAATATCCACCATACTGATCGGAACTCCGGCCGGAGTATTGAGTGATGGTCCGGGATAGAGGTTGTTAATTTGTTCGGGCGGGAATAGGGTAAAGGTCCTTTTGCCGGCAACGACGCAGGCTAAATTGTCGTGAATATCATAGTGTGGAGCGACAATTGCACGATTACCCACCCACATGGTGGGTTCGATTGAGCTATCTAATAGTGGTTGCTGGTGATGATCTTTATAGCCGGGCAATATTTGCGCTAAGGGTATTGCTTGTAATGCAATGGCATGGGGCTTGGGTTTGTCTTTAATAGCAATAAGACGCTCTAAGCCTACAGATACAGTAACCTTGGCACGTTCAAAATTGAGTTTCTTTAGATCATCATCGTAAAAAAACCGTCCATTGATCTCCGGGGGGCCAACTAACGCAGGAATAACCCTGTTTTTATCAAACGGCTTAAGATATTCAACCACTGTTTCTGGTGATTTTTTTGCTGCTTTCACTGTCGGCCAGTCAGATACTGTAGATCTGATAATAGCCGGTTGATTTAATGGGATTATTTCATTGTGGAAACGTTCATAGTCCACATTGTCCCAAATTCGAATATCCTGCAAAGTTAACACCTAGAGGGTTAAGGTTACCATTTAATATAGCTGTGAATTATGGCAGAAAATCTGAAAAAAATGTGTATTTATTGTTGAACAGGATTAAGCATCCATATCTTTAAGTTAGAAAGTTTTTTATTCTCTTCATTCATTAAAAATCTGACGAGGATAAAGTAAATATCTAAATCAAACTTATCATCTGCTGTCAGTCCAGATTGCGCTTGAGAGGATATGGGTTGGTGCTGATTGCATACTTGATAGCCCAAATCGAAAATATCCTCAGGGATATCGAGTTTGGTTATATAGCGCCAGTGATCAATGATATGGAAGGCTTTCTGCCCATCGAGATTTTGCTCTTCGATCATAATGGCATTTTGATAGGGCCAGGCCTGAATTTGATAGCGCTCAATTGCCGAGCTTAGTCGTTCATTGTAATGCTCTGGTGGCTCTGCTCCATGACAGGCGCCGAAACATTTTTTTAGCTGACTTCTAAAGCAGGGCTTATTTTGTTTTTGCTTACTTTCAAGGCCAACTAATTGATGGCAAAGAAAATATTGGTCAGCTAATTTTTCTAATTGAATTGAAGCCTGTCTTGGCGATCTAAATAATCCGAATTGCTGTTCGGATGGCGCTGATGAAGAGACCGCTTCCGTGGCTAGGCGCATATAACCATTCTCATCAATAACAGTTTTATACTGATACAGTTTTCGCGCCTTGCGCAGACGGCGATTATAGAGGGGCGAAAGTGCTTTAATTTGGTAGCTTTCTCTTAACTGCGCGCCAAAATCACTGGGTGTGGTTTCAAAGTTCACATGGGCTGTTTTTTGGCACATTTGAAACTCTTTAGATTGGGTGTAGTCTGCGGAAAAATGACTTAAGACGCGGTTGCGAAGATTAATGCTTTTACCCACATATAATAGTTCGCCATTTTGAGCGTAAAAATAATAGACCCCTGCAGTATTGGGGATTTTATTGACCTCTTCAGGGTCTAAAAGTGGTGGCAGCGTGGTGCGTTTTAATAGCTGTTTACAGCAGGCCTCAATTTCTTGCGAGGAATAAATGGCCGAGGTTTTGGTGAAGAAATCAAAGACCATTTGCGCATCATCAAGCGCGCGGTGACGATTTTCGATATTTAGCTTAAAGCGCTTAATAATTTCAGAAAGACCATGGCGCTTAAATTGCGGATATAAATTTCGGCTTAGTTTAACCGAACACAGGGGTTTGGTAGAGTAATTGATGCCGATACGGCTAAATTCACTTTTTAAAAAGCTATAATCAAATCTAGCGTTGTGCGCCACCAATGTTCTATTTTCTAGTTTTTCATGCAATATATCAGCAATTTCGCTGAATATAGGCGCATTATTTAACATATTTGGCTTTATGCCGGTGAGTTTTTGAATAAAAGTTGGAATAATAGTTTCAGGGTTGATAAATGATTGCCAAGTTTCAATCAAACGACCATTTTCAATCACCACCAAGCCAATTTCTATAATTCTATGGTATTTAGCTCGTCCACCGGTGGTTTCGCAATCCAGAATAACCATCTTGTCCGGAAATCCATCGGATAATCGGAGGTTGTCAGTTTTGGGTTGGTCAAGCCAATTGAGTTGCATAGAGTTATTGTTTGCTGTGACAAGAACTACTATGTACGTGTAACTAAGGTTTGAATATCAATCTTTAGCAAAAAATTGCGACTATCTGCGGTTAGCTTTGGTTTTTCTTCTACGAGCAGCTTTCTCCTCAAGACGCTTTTTTTCCTGCGCTTCTTTTTCCGCTTTCATAACTGCCACTTGCTGATTTTCTAAATCAATAACCTCTGGTGTTTCTAGGGTCATTTGCCCTAGTTTACCGTCTCTTAATTCATTGATAAAAATGGTTGAGGCACGTTCAAAGTCAATTCGTTTGCCGCCGCGTAAACAGCCACGCTGTGTTCCTATAATTTCTAGTAATTCTGTTTCTGTTTGTGGCAGTTCACTTAGGTTAAAACGATTTTTTAAATGCTCTGGATACTGAGCTAGACAAAATTCAGCCGCAAAATAGGCGACATCCTCATAGCTCAT
>CALKMW010000029.1 GCA_938092205.1 uncultured Pseudomonadales bacterium | reverse complement strand
TTTAATACTGAGGCTTCGATTGCTAAGGCACGTCGCTTAATTGATCTGTATGAACAAGCAGGTATCGATAAGAGCCGGGTACTGATCAAAATGGCTTCGACTTGGGAAGGTATTCGTGCGGCAGAGCAGTTAGAAAAAGAAGGCATTAACTGTAACCTAACACTGCTGTTTAGCTTTTCACAGGCGGCAGCGGCAGCGGATGCCGGCGCATTTTTAATCTCACCCTTTGTTGGTCGTATTTTGGATTGGTACAAAGTGAACACAGGGCTGAATGATTATGCGCCTGAAGATGATCCTGGCGTTCAATCAGTGACACGTATTTATAACTACTATAAGCAATCGGGTTATAACACCATTGTGATGGGCGCGAGCTTTAGAAACACTGACGAAATCACCGAGCTTGCAGGCTGCGATCGCTTAACTATTAGCCCACAATTGCTATCGGCACTGGGTGAAGATTACGGCACTTTGACGCGCAAGTTAGACCCTAGTAATACGGGTAAAAGAATCCATTACACTCAGGGCGATGAGAATAAGTTTAGGTTTGAACTTAACGAAGATGCTATGGCGACAGAAAAGCTTGCCGAAGGTATTCGTGGCTTTGTTAAGGATCAAAATAAACTCGAAACTTGGCTTCGAGATATCACTTAATGCTCAGTAAGATTAAGCAACTGTTCACGAAAAAAGTTGAACAGTCTGATCAGGAAAAGGTCGCTGAAGAACATTTGGCTACGGCGGCCTTACTGATCGAGGTTATGGTGATTGATGGTCATATGGATGATCAAGAACTACAATCGATTAGCACTACCCTTTGCTCTATTCTCGAGCTTTCTAAACATCAGGTTGATGAGCTAATTAGCCTGTCCAAAGCTGAGGTTGAAGATGCTACCTCGCTGTATCAGTTCACTAAGCAGATTAATGATCATTACGATCTCGATGGCAAGCTTCAGCTGCTAACCTCTATGTGGCGGGTTGCCTATGCCGATGGCGAGTTAGATAAGCATGAGGAGAATATTATTCGACGTGTGGCTGATCTACTGCATATTCGCCATAGCGAGTATATTCGCTGTAAATTAGACGCCAAACAGGCCTAGATTGGCTCTAGACCTGTCTCCACATCTGCATTCTGCGCACGATGACGCAAATAATGATCCATCAAGGTAATGGCTAGCATTGCTTCAGCAATTGGCACAGCTCTAATCCCTACACAGGGGTCGTGCCGACCTTTGGTGACTACTTCGGCGGCATTGCCGTGCTTATCAATCGATTGACCGGGTAGACGAATACTTGAAGTGGGCTTAATCGCCAGATGGGCAACAATATCTTGGCCTGAAGAAATACCCCCTAATACGCCACCAGAGTTGTTCGACAGAAAGCCTTCGGGTGATATTTCATCACGATGTTCAGTACCTTTTTGCGCTACCACATCAAAGCCAGCACCAATCTCCACCCCTTTAACCGCATTAATCCCCATAAGACCATGAGCAATTTCAGCATCGAGACGATCAAATACTGGCTCACCTAGACCCACAGGCATATTGCGTGCTTCTACGGTGACTTTGGCACCCACAGAGTTACCCTCTTTACCCAGTGCCTGCATATAGGTTTCTAAGTCAGAAATCTTACTGGCATCGGGAAAGAAGAACGGATTAGTTTCGATTACATCGCGATCAAAGTTGTCTGGCACTACTGGGCCTAATTGAGAGACATAACCAAATATATCTATACCTAGGTGTTGCTTTAGGTATTTTTTAGCAATGGCCCCTGCCGCTACTCGCATGGCTGTTTCACGAGCTGAACTGCGACCACCACCGCGATAGTCACGCTCACCGTATTTTTGATGATAGGTGTAATCAGCATGAGAGGGTCTAAATAGATCCTTTATATTGCCGTAATCTTTGGATTTTTGATCTTTGTTATTAATGATCATACCAATGGCGGTACCCGTGGTTTTACCTTCAAAGATACCCGAGAGAATTTGAACTTCGTCATCCTCTTTGCGCTGGGTGGTGTATCTTGATTGACCGGGCTTGCGACGATCGAGATCTGGCTGAAGATCGGCCGAGCTAATTTCTAGCCCTGGAGGACAGCCATCAACAATACAGCCGATAGCAGGCC
The DNA here is from genome assembly GCA_938092205.1 of uncultured Pseudomonadales bacterium. GTDB lineage: Bacteria > Pseudomonadota > Gammaproteobacteria > Pseudomonadales > Porticoccaceae > HTCC2207. The sequence continues at coordinate 11,449 of CALKMW010000029.1, read as the reverse complement.
CATGGCTTTCGCCAAAGCTTGTGACGGTAAATAATTTTCCAATGGTATTGCCGGCCATATGATTCTCAGCATGTTTAATTAATTAAAGGCAAGATTATACGCAAATTAGCCGCGCTTGTGCATAGCCTGCAGATTATTACTTATTGGCATCGCCAAAACAGTCTGCATACTGGCGTAGCTGGGTTTGGGTAAGCACAAATACACCACCATCACCTTCGGTAAATTCTAACCAAGTAAAGGGTACTTGAGGGAATGCTTTTTCTAGTGCCACGGAAGAATTACCCACCTCGACAATCAACACCCCCTGCTGGGTTAAATAGTTGGCCGCCTCACGCAGTAATCGGCGTGTAAAGTCGAGGCCATCATCACCTGATGCCAGCGCTAAATCGGGCTCATGGCTATATTCATCGGGCATTTTTGCTAGATCGTCAGCATCCACATAGGGCGGGTTGCTAACAATAAGATCAAAGCTATGTTTAACACTGGCCTCAAACGCCGAAAAAAGATCGGATTCAATCGCACTAACTCGGCTATTTAAATCGTGCTGATCAATATTTATAGCGGTTACTTCTAGCGCATCAGGGGATATATCACTCAAGACGACCTCTGCCCTTTCGAAGGCATAGGCGCAGGCAATACCTATACAGCCACTGCCGGTGCATAGATCAAGAATCTTGTTCGGGGTTTCAATACACCAGGGTTGAAATTGGTTGTAAATCAGCTCGGCAATTGGCGAACGGGGCACTATAACTCGTTCGTCCACATAGAAAGGTAGCGTACAAAACCACGCCTGCTTGGTAATATAGGGCGCGGGCACTCGTTCATCAATACGCCGATGGAATAGCGCTGCTATTTTTTCTTGGTCATTATCTGAAACTGAATTATCCAATAATGAGCGGTCTGCATTGGGTGGCAAATTTAATACCGATGATAGTAGATAGACTGCTTCGTCCCATGCATTGTCGGTGCCATGACCAAAATAGATATCGCTGTTCTCGAACAGCATCTGACCATATTCCAGCATTTCACCGATGGTTTTCGTTTGTGATGACACCTTTTTACCTCATAGGCATAAATTTATTGGTCTATTTTACCTGTGAAACTAGTAATGGTCTGTAGTTTATTGGAAAATGTGTTTGCAACAACTAAATAATACAAGGGGACATCATGAGAGACGAATATCTTAAAATTATTAAGAGCACCGGTGAAGACGTTAATCGCCCTGGTCTTTTGGATACACCCGATCGAGCAGCTAAGGCATTTGAATATCTAACTAGCGGCTACACCATGGATCTTAAGGCGGTGATCAATGATGCACTTTTCCCTTCTGATTCTGAAGAAATGGTAATTGTTAAAGATATTGAGTTGTTTTCTCTATGTGAACACCACCTGTTGCCCTTTATTGGCAAATGTCATGTGGCCTATATTCCAAGCGGTCAGGTGATTGGTTTATCAAAAGTGGCACGTATCGTTGATATGTTTGCCCGCCGTTTGCAGATCCAAGAGGCTTTGGCACAACAAATTGCCTCAACCATTCAAGAAGCAACCAATGCCCGTGGCGTCGGCGTTATTGTCGAGGCCAAGCATATGTGCATGATGATGCGCGGTGTTGAGAAGCAAAATTCGTCAATGAAAACATCAGCTATGTTGGGTTCTTTCCGCACTGACCAAGCAACACGTACCGAGTTTTTAACACTTTTAGGCAATCAATAGTCAGGCGTTAAAACAACTTTTTAAGACTGAAATAACCGCTGCGCCTTTTCGGCTACCTGCTCGGCCTGATCTTCTAAATGAAGGTGGTGCGAGCCCTCCATAGACACCACTTCAATATGCTTAACCCATTCCGGAAGCTGGGGCTGAATAGGCCCCTGTAGCAAACCACTTTGGGCTTGAATTAACATTATTGGGCATGTGATCGAGGTAAAAAAACTTTCACATTGATCCGCGGTAAAGGTTACCATCGAGGTCGCTTTTAGGCGCTGATCATTGCGCCAAGAAAACTTACCCTCTTTTTCAACTACACCGCGATTAGCTAAAATCGTTGCCGCTTCTTTTTGCAGGGGTACAAAGCCGTTGACTCGAGCCTTAACTGCATCATCAAAAGTATTAAACGCTGAAGGCTTTATGCTGCGAAAACGCTTTCTATCATTGATCGCTTTGGCTAGCTGGGATGCGGCATTAGCCGGCTTATGCGGGATTGGGAAATAACTATCGATTAATAAGCACTGACTGACTAAATCGGGGAAGGTACCAGCAACCAAGGCGGCTACAATAGCACCGCGGGAATGGCCTAGAAGCGCAACGCGACTCCAACCCATCTGTTCTGATATAGCCAACACATCAGCAATATCCTGCCAAATATCATAGCCAGAGTCTTCAGAGCGATCGCCGCTGCGGCTATGCCCCGCCATATCAACGGCAATAACATGCATATTATGTAAATGCGGCAGCATCTGATCAAAACTATTGGCGTTATCTAACCAACCATGAAGAGCAATCACAGGCGTGCCTGAGGGCTCACCCCATTCTTTGGCGACCAGTTGCACGCCATTAGATTCAAAGGTGCGTTCGGTTATAAATTTAATCGACATGATATATCCAATTTAAACTAGCTAGGCCTTTATACGCATAATCCATGCTTAACGATGCCAAACTAGCAGTTGCCATTCTCGCAGCACAGTTACCGGTTAAATAATCTATCCAGTTATCTAATAGCGGCAGATGACCCACCATTAATATTTTTGTATGGTCAAACGACTGTATATGACGCTCAACATTTTCAACGCTAGAATCTGGGAGAAGATAATCGACAGTCTCGACATTGCAGTTTAATTCTGCATTAGCAACAAAAAGTGCGGCAGTCTGTAATGCTCGCCGCATGGGACTGGTTAAAACCAGCTCAATACCCTGCAGGGTACGACGATGGTTTTTTGCCATTTCTACTACTTGGCCTTCACCTTTGGCTGTCAACTGTCTGGCGCTATCTGGCAAGCTAAATTCAGCGTCGCCATGACGCAATAATAGCAGCTCCATATTTTACTCAGCGCTTATAAAGCTAGAGAAAACTTAGCCAGCGTCCTTATCTGATGGTCGGTCACCCGCAGTAAACGAAGGGATATCTTCATCACTCACGTCAAGGTCTGACTCAGCATCGACAAATTCGACATCCTCTACCTCTTCATGGGTTGACACCGAATAGCCTTCAGAGGGGTCCAATACAGGCCACTCATCAAAGGGGAATGGCTTGTCATCACTGTTAAAGGTGAGAAACATAATGGCCTGATATACCCATTTGCCTAAACCCTGGCCTAAATTGCGAAGATTCTCGTTATCTCGACCAAAAACCAAGACAAGCGCAAACTGCACAATTACTACAATACTTACTAGTAAACGAGCCGCCATAACCAATAGCGCAAAAAGCACCATATAGGCGAGTCTAATCCATGTATTTACATTTGTTAGGGACATGTTTCCATTAATCATTTGCTTTCACCGTAAATTCAACATCTGTGTTTTGTTCAGCCAACATCATGGCTTTTAATGATTCCACAATCGAGAGGCCCTCGAACATGGTTGAGTATAAACCGGATGCTAGTGGCATATAAATACCAAGTTCTTCCGATTTTTGTTTTACCAATTTGGTGGTATTAACGCCTTCGGCAACCTGACCTACAGAAGCTATAGCCTGCTCAAGCGACTCACCACGACCCAGCGCGGTACCAATTCGAAAATTGCGGCTTAGGGGCGAGGTACAGGTTACATAAAGATCACCTACACCACTTAACCCTAAAAAGGTTAAAGGGTTGGCTCCTAACTGGGCGGCAAAGCGACTCATTTCTGCCAAACTGCGCGTTAGCACAACACTTTTTGTATTCTGCCCCGCATTCATGGATTCAGCAATACCAGAAACAATGGCATAAATGTTTTTAAGCGCACCACCAAGCTCTACCCCATAGCGATCATGATTGGCATAGACTCTAAAATAGCTTGAGGCTAATAAATCTTGAACTCTGGCACAAAGAGCATCAGATTCACTAGCTATCACTGTAGCGGTAATTTGAAATTGTGCAATTTCAGCGGCCAAATTAGGCCCACTGATCACCCCTACTTCACATTGGGGTATTTCTTGCTCTAGTATTTGACTGGGCAACAAGAAGCTATCTGCCTCAATTCCCTTGGCAGTACTTATTAACAGCGCATCTGCAGATAACAGATCTTTTGCTTTGCGTGCTAACTGCCTAAAGGAGCTACTGGGCACGGCAAAAAATACCACGTCAGCATCTTGCAGTGCTTGATTTAAGTCATTGGTTAAATGAAGCGATTTATTCAGCTGATAACCCGGAAGGTAGTTAGCATTTTCGCCAGTCGTTTGAATCTGCTTGAGCGTTTCTTCGCTGCGCATCCACAGGGTCGCTGAGTAATTATTCTCAGTCACCATATTGGCAATTGCAGTACCAAAACTACCACCACCCAATACTGCTATTTTTAGCTTATTAGTATTTTCCAACTGTGAACACTCCAACTTTATCCTTGGCTTTATGCCTTGGCATTATAGGTACAGAAGGCATTGATGTCAGCCATCTTAAAATAAAAAAGCGCCCTAATTAGAGCGCTTTTTTGATGATGGCTATTTTATTGAAACATTAACTTATTAAGTTCCTGTACAAACTGTGCAGGATTCTCAAGCTGCCTACCTGCTGATAGTGCCGCTTGATCGAATAGTACTGAGGCTAAACGCCCAGCATTTTCATCATCTTTTTCATCTGCTAACTTAGCCACTAGCGGGTGTTCCATATTGAGTTCTAATATGGGCTTGGTCTCTGGCACAGCTTGACCGGCAGCCTGCATAATTTTGCGCATCTGCTCGCCCATATCGTCTTGACCCACAACCAAACAGGCAGGTGAAGTGGTCAATCGATTAGTACTTTTAACCTCTTCAACTTTGGCGTCTAATAGTTCTTTAACTCGCTCAAGCACCTTATCATCAGCCGTCTTAGCTTTCTTTTTGGACTTTGATTTGCTGTCTGTATCGTCAGCATCTTCACCAATAATAGCACTTAGATCAAGATCCCCTCGAGCTACATCTTGGAACGATTTGCCATCAAATTCTGTCAGATAACCCATCATCCATTCATCGATGCGATCAGACATTAACAGCACTTCAATGCCATGCTTGCGGAATACTTCTAGATAAGGGCTATTAGCGACTACGGAATGGCTGTCACCCGTCACATAGTAGATTTTATCCTGACCCTCTTTCATGCGCTCAATATAGTCCGTTAGGCTAGTTGAGGGGTCGGCATTATCATTTGCTGAACTTGCAAAGCGGAATAATTTGGCAATCTTTTCTCGGTTGCCATTATCTTCGCTTGGACCTTCTTTCAGCACTGCGCCAAACTGATTCCAGAATGTTGCATATTTTTCAGGCTCACTTTTAGCCATTTTGGTTAACATATCCAAAATACGCTTGGTTAGTGCTGAGCGAATACTATCGACCATTGGCGTGCTCTGCAGTATTTCACGAGACACATTTAGCGGAAGATCGGCACTATCTAACACGCCTTTAACAAAGCGCAGATACATAGGTAGAAACTGCTCAGCGTCATCCATAATAAAGGTGCGCTTGATATAAAGCTTTAAACCTCGTGCGGCTTCACGCTGGTATAGATCCATAGGCGCCATACCCGGTATATAGAGCAAGCTAGTGTATTCGTGCTTACCTTCTACGCGGTTGTGACTCCAGCTTAATGGCTCAGCAAAATCGTGAGATATATGGCGATAGAATTCATTGTATTCTTCATCACTAACCTCGCTTCGTGATTTTGTCCACAATGCTTTGGCATCGTTAATTGCTTCCCATTCAGCAGCTTGATCTGCCTTAGCTTCTTCGCCCTCTTCTGCCGGCGGCTGAATCTTTTCCATTTGTACTGGAATGGCAATATGGTCGGAGTATTTCTTGATAATACTGCGCAGGCGCCAGTTATTGGCAAACTCTTGCTCATCATCTTTTAGAATCAAAGTGATACTGGTACCGCGATCGGCCTTTTCAATAGACTCAACCTTAAAATCAGCCTCACCCTCTGAGGTCCATCGCACGGCTTCATCGGCTGCAGCACCGGCACGGCGAGTTTCAACAACCACCTGCTTAGCAACAATAAACGAGGAGTAAAAACCAACACCAAACTGACCAATTAATTGCGAATCTTTCTTTTGATCACCGGTTAGATTTTTTAGGAATTCTGAGGTGCCAGATTTGGCAATTGTGCCGAGGTTAGCAATAACCTCGTCTTTCGACATACCAATACCATTGTCTGAGATTTCAATGGTCTTAGCCTCTTCGTTAACGCCAATGCGAATTCGAAGGTCACCATCACTTTCGTATAGGGCGCTGTTTTCTAAGGCCTCAACGCGCAACTTATCTGTTGCATCAGAAGCATTAGAAATTAATTCACGTAAAAATATTTCTTTGTTGGAATATAGAGAATGAATCATCAACTGAAGCAATTGCTTGGCCTCAGTTTGGAACCCCATAGTTTCTGCTTTGCTTTTTGACTTAGCTGTCATTTCTGCCATCTCTCCTAGTTAAAACCTAATCATTGGCAATTTTTTTTGCCTCTGTTACCTAGGTATGGGCAAAAAACCATATTTCAAGTATTAGCTTTAAGAGAAATGACAGATTTTTTTAATACTTTTAGGCTAGGCTGTCATCGGCCACAAAATATTTAGGGTCTTCAATCACATTGACTTCAACCAAATTGCCGGCCTTAGTTAGCAATTTGCGACATTCTTCACTGAGGTGAACAAGGTGCAGGTTTTTGCCAGCCTTTAAATAACGCTCAGCTAGAGTATCAATAGCCTCTAGGCCCGAATGATCAGCAACTCTCGAACGCGCAAAATCAATGACTACATCATCATTATCTTGCTTGGGATCAAAACGTTCTAGAAATGAAGTAACTGAACCAAAAAACAAGGGACCGGTTACTGCATAAACCGTTGAGCCTTTGTGATCTTCTCTGGCTTCAATGCGAATAAATTTGGCATGCTGCCAGGCAAAAACCAATGCCGAAACAATCACACCTACGACCACTGCAACTGCAAGATCTGTGGCTACAGTAACGCCAGAAACTAAGATCAAAATTAGCGCATCACTTTTGGGCACCTTGCCGATAATTCTAAAGCTAGACCACTCAAAGGTACCTATAACCACAATAAACATAACACCAATAAGCGCGGCTAGAGGGATTTGTTCAATTAGTGGCGATGCCACCAAAATAAAGAGCAGTAAAAATAAAGCCGCACTAATACCAGAGAGACGACCGCGACCACCGGAGTTAACATTGATCATACTTTGACCGATCATGGCGCAACCACCCATACCGCCAAAGAATCCTGTCACAGTGTTAGCCACACCCTGACCAATACATTCTTTGTTACCGCGACCACGAGTTTCGGTAATTTCATCAATAAGACGAAGCGTTAGCAATGACTCAATTAAGCCAATAGCGGCCAAAATAATGGCATAGGGCAAAATAATCATTAGCGTTTCAAAGGTGAATGGCACGCTAGGGATATGGAAGTTAGGCAAGCCACCACTAATAGAAGCAACGTCACCCACTACTTTGGTATCTAAATCAAAGCCTAAAACCAGACCGGTAACCACTAAGATTGCCGCTAGCGATGAGGGTATAGCTTTGGTTATTTTTGGCAGAAAATAAATAATAAGCATGGTTAGAAAAACCAACGCTAATAGCATATGCATAGCGCTACCCTGCAACCAGGCTACATCGACAATAGTGCCCTGCATAAAGGTTCCATCCAACCAACCCGGTTGACCGGCTTCACCAAACTGACCCAGTTGCGCTAAGAAAATAACAATCGCCAAACCATTCACAAAGCCCAGCATAACTGGGTGCGGAACCATTCGTATAAATTTGCCTAGTTTAAATATGCCTGCAGCAATTTGAAGGATACCCATCAGCACCACAGTGATAAATAGATATTCAACACCATGCTGTGCAACTAAAGAAACCATAACCACAGCAAGAGCGCCGGTAGCACCACTGATCATCCCGGGGCGACCGCCAATAACCGCAGTTATAAGACCTACCATAAATGCCGCATAGAGTCCCACTAATGGCTCTACACCGGCGACAAAGGCAAAGGCGACAGCTTCTGGAACCAGCGCCAAAGCAACCGTTAGGCCTGATAGTAGATCGTTTTTAAAAGTTGCTACTTTACTGAGTTGAAATTCAAACATTAATTTTTCTCTTAATAAGGGTGTTTAATCCAGCTCACTACTAATTCAATAAGCTGAATAAAAGAATTTATCGATTACCGCGTCTATCAGATCCAGAGCGATTGCCAGCAAAGCTCTTACCGCCACTTCGTTTACCACCACCAGAACCATAGGGTGATTTACTGGTCCCTGAAGCTGATTTTGCTTTGCTTGGCGATTTACGTTGTGAATGCGATGGTTTACCCGAGTCACCGCCAGCGCTGTCTTTAGCTTTAGTCGTCTGATTGCGGCCACCACTTTTACGCTTGCTACCGGGCTTAGGGCCCTGACCATAACCTGAGCGATTATCACCACCAGATTTTTTACTATGTCTGCTTCTATTACCTGCACCTGTTTCACGGTTGAGTGCTTTTCTTGGCTTCTTTGGTTTTACCGGCGCTCTTAAGGTGGTTTCTGGAACCGCGTGCTTAGGCTCATAGCCCTCAACTTCCTCGCGCGGCAATAACTGCTGTATCAAGCGTTCAATATCAGATAATAGATCTACTTCATCAGCACTAACCAAAGAAATAGCCTTACCGGTCTGACCGGCACGACCTGTTCGACCAATACGATGTACATAATCTTCTGATACATTGGGTAGATCAAAATTTACCACCTGCGGTAGCTGTTCGATATCCAAGCCACGGGCAGCGATATCTGTAGCCACAAGAATTCTAATTTCACCGGCTTTAAAACCTGCTAATGCTTTAGTTCGCGCACCCTGGCTTTTGTTACCATGAATAGCGGCCGCTACAATACCTTCAGATTCCAGATGCTTGGTCAGTTTATTGGCACCGTGTTTAGTTTTTGTAAAAACCAGTGCCTGATCCCACTTGCCATCATGAATCAAGCGCGTTAGTAACTGCGCTTTCTTTTTCTTATCCACGGGATGAATATGCTGAGTCACAGAGGTTGCTGTGGTATTGCGTGGACTCACAGAAATTTCTATGGGCTTGCGCAATAAACCACGAGCAAGATTACGAATATCATCAGAAAAAGTCGCTGAGAACAACAGGTTCTGGCGACGGCGAGGAAGCAGATCAATAATTCGCTTAATATCACGAATAAAGCCCATATCGAGCATTCTATCTGCTTCGTCGAGAACTAATACTTGAAGGTGATCAAATTTGACCGCATTTTGACTATGCAAATCCATCAGACGACCTGGGGTAGCGATTAAAATATCAACCCCACGTCTAAGCTTCATCATTTGCGGGTTGATCTTAACACCACCAAACACAACAGTTGAGGTTAATGAAAGATGCTTGGAATAGGTTGCAACACTTTCACCTACCTGCGCTGCCAACTCTCTTGTTGGCGTCAGAATTAAACAGCGCGCTTGATTAGCCCCCGCTCTTCGTCCACCACTTAAGCGCTCTAAAATAGGCAGGGTAAAGCCGGCAGTTTTACCAGTGCCAGTTTGAGCAGCGGCCATTAAATCATGCCCTTCAAGCACAGCTGGAATCGCTTTTGCTTGAATAGGTGATGGTTCGCTATAACCTTGAGCGGTTACAGCTTTTAAAATTGGCGCAGATAAACCCAGTTCTTTAAAGGTCATAAATTGTTTACTTTAGAGTTATTGTCAAACGTCGACAGTAGTGACAGGTTGAATAGTATTTTGTTGGTGTTTCTCGAGGCGCGAAGCTTACAGGTTCCGCCATAAAATTGCACTCTTAAACAGGGCTTTACCCGCTAAAATTGGCCGAAAATGCTTAAAACTGCATAGAAAACCGAAGAAATGTTATTTAAAAAACAACAAAGCAGGTAGTTCGCTAAAACTACCTGCCTTGAAATAAATGCTATTCGATGACTTAGTCGTTTTGGATTTGATAATAATCCATAAGAATCTGAGCGACTTCGGGTCGTGAGAATTCTGGCGGTGGCGCAATACCCTCGCCCAACATCTGACGCACCTTGGTACCAGATAGCAGAATAAAATCTTCTTTGCTATGGTCTTCAGCTTCATTCATCATCACAACTCGACCGAGCTTTTTCGAAAATGCAGTATGATCAGCATTGAAAATCTCAATTTCTAAGGCACCTTCAGGTACCTTATCATCAAAGATCGTCTGGGCATCAAAGGCACCATAGTAATCGCCGACACCGGCGTGATCTCGACCCACAATCAAATGTGTCGCACCCATATTTTGACGGAATACCGCGTGTAATACTGCCTCTCTAGGACCGGCATAGAGCATATCAAAGCCATAGCCAGTGACCATCACGGAATTCTCTGGGAAGTATAGATCAACCATCTTGCGGATACAGTTATCACGCACTGAAGCTGGAATATCCCCCGGCTTTAGCTTACCTAACAACATATGTATCACAACACCATCGGCATCCAAACGCTCCATAGCCATACGGCATAGCTCTTCGTGCGCACGGTGCATTGGGTTGCGGGTTTGGAAAGCTACGACCTTGTTCCAGCCGCGCTCAGCAATTTCATTGCGAATTTCAACCGCTGTTCTGAAAGTATCTGGGAAGTCCGCTTGGAAGTAACTTAGGTTAAGTACCTCAATATCACCAGATACGATAAAACGACCTAGATTAGTAAATGTGGCTACACCCGGATGCTCTGAGTCTGTAGTGGCAAAGATCTGTTGCGCCATTTGCGTAATTTGCTCATCGGTTACCTTCTCAATGGCGGCAACATCCATCACTGCCATGATTGGATTGCCCTGGGTATTAGGGTCACGCAGTGCAATTCTACTAGCACCTTCAATGGCAGAGATATCTTCAACCATGTTTAAAACAGGAACTGGCCAAAATAAACCGTCTTCAGTATGTAAGCTGGCGGATACACTTAGAGCATCAGCTAAATTCATATAGCCTTTCAAAGGATTGAAATAACCTGCCCCCAACATCACCGCATTGGCTGCTGCCGCTGAATTTAGCAGCAAACTCGGCAGAGATTCTGCTTCTGCTAATAACTGCTGCGCTCTGTCTGCACTGACGATACGTGGGTCTAGACTCTCTGAGCCATGAGGTTTAATCAATGGTGTTCTCCTATACTGCTATCTATTGTGCCAATTGAAATTTAACGGGTATTTAACCAAAAACCCCCGCATTAAATAGGATGCGGGGGATTTTGAATTGGTGGAGCTAAGCGGGATCGAACCGCTGACCTCAACACTGCCAGTGTTGCGCTCTCCCAGCTGAGCTATAGCCCCA
>CALKMW010000028.1 GCA_938092205.1 uncultured Pseudomonadales bacterium | reverse complement strand
GGAGATAAGGTTTACCGCGTCAGTATTCCGCGAAATGTTCGGCTAGCTGAAGCGCCAAGCCACGGCAAGCCAGCCTTAGCTTATGATAAAAACGCAAAGGGCTCACTGGCCTATTTAGCGTTAGCGGGTGAGATACTGCGTAAACAACAAAATTTAACTGAGAATAAAGGATAATAATCCATGGCCACAAAAAGACAGAGCTTAGGAAAGGGACTAGATGCACTGTTGGGACTTGCAGAAGATATTACTGCAGATCAAGAGTTGGCGATTGATGGAAAAAAAATATCCGATGGCACACTTAAACAAATACCGGTTGAGTTTCTGCAGCGCGGTGAATACCAACCCAGACGAGAATTTAACGCCGATAGTTTGCAAGAGTTAGCTGATTCTATCGCTAGCCAAGGCCTGATACAGCCAATTGTAGTTCGTGAGATAGCGCAGAATAAATACGAAATAATTGCCGGTGAAAGACGCTGGAGAGCGGTTCAGCTAGCGGGTCTAGATACCATACCAGCCATGGTTCGAGAAATATCCGATCAGGCTACCATTGCCATGGCTCTCATTGAAAACATTCAGCGCGAAGATCTCAATGCGATTGAAGAGAGCCAGGCTTTAATTCGCCTGCAGGATGAATTTAAACTTACCCAGCAACAGGTAGCACAGGCAGTCGGCAAATCAAGATCCGCTGTCACCAATCTTATGCGTCTGGCCACACTGCAACCCCTAGTGCAACAGCAGCTCGAACGTGGCGATATTGAGCTGGGCCATGCGAAATGTCTATTAGCGCTTGAAGGTGAAACACAAATTTTAGCGGCGCGCATCGTCGCCAGTGAAGGACTAACCGTTCGCCAGACTGAAGTTTTAGTAAAAAAACTGCAATCGCCAGATACCGGTAAAAAATCAATTGCCACGCCAAACCAAGATATAGTTAACCTGCAAACCGAGTTGTCAGAAAAGCTTGGTGCAGCGGTTAAAATACAGCACGGCTCAAGAGGTTCAGGCAAACTTACCATTAGCTATAACAGTGTTGATGAGCTAGATGGAATATTGGGTCACCTAAAATAATCGAAAAACCCCGATTAACTGCAAAATACTTCTTAATTTTGCAGACCTTGTATTGAATATCGCAGATACTATACCTATAATGCCACCCCGCGCCATTGTCGGTGATCTATCTCGGTCGCCTTCTGCTCGGAAAAGGTGGATGTAGAATATCGTGACAACCATTCCAAAGCCTGAATTACTGAAAGCAACTATGTACCAATTAGCAGTTTTATTGGTATTGGTGGTAATGATCAGTATGACCGACAAATTAATGGCGGTCTCAGCTTTGATGGGCGGTTTAATTCAAATCCTACCTCAGGCTTGGTTCTCATGGCAGGCCTTTAAATATGCCGGCGCGAGCAACGTGGATAAAGTAGTCCAATCCATGTATCGCGGAGAACTTGGAAAGGTTGTAATGACGGCAACACTGTTCGCAATATTGTTTACCGTCGATAAACAGTGGAATTACCTCGCATTGTTTACTACTTTTCTTGTAATGATACCGTTGCAGTGGTTTTTGACCCAAAAAGCATTGCGACACTAAACAGACAGTTTGTTGGAATACAGAGTAGAGAACACTAGATGGCTGGCGAAAACCCTGCAAGTACTACTGAATATATTCAGCATCACCTTCAAAACCTAGTCTATGGTAACCATCCTGAAAACGGCTGGGGCTTTGCTCATGGCGCACAAGAAGCCGCTGAAATGGGCTTTATGGCATTTCATGTTGACTCCCTAGCCTGGTCCCTAGGGCTTGGTATTTTGTTTTGCTGGATGTTTCGCTATGCAGCCAAGCGTGCGACCACTGGGGTACCCTCGGGCTTTCTTAATTTTGTTGAGCTGGTTGTAGAATTTATTGATGGCTCTGTGAAAGACAGCTTTCACGGCGTCAACAAAATGGTAGCGCCGCTAGCGCTGACTATTTTTGTCTGGGTATTCCTGATGAACCTAATGGATCTTATCCCGGTCGACCTTATTCCATATCTAATGGCCAAAGCGGGTGTTGGCTATCAAAAAATCGTTCCCTCTACCGACCCCAATATCACCATGGGTATGGCGTTGGGTGTATTTATCTTGATGCTTTATTACTCGATTAAGATAAAAGGCACAGGCTTTATTAAAGAATTAACCATGCATCCATTTAATCACTGGGCATTTATTCCGGTGAATCTATTTATGGAAACTGTGGGTCTATTAGCAAAACCATTCTCTCTTGGTTTGCGTTTGTTCGGCAACATGTATGCCGGCGAGATGATCTTTATTCTAATTGCAATGATGTTTGCTGCTGGAGCTGGTGGCGGTATAGCTGCTGGTGGTATCCATGCGCAAATCTTCGGCGAGCACACTAGCTTTTTATTCTGGTTAGCGGTGTTTGCACTGGTCTGCGGGGTTTGTTGGTTAAACCTTAAAGGTAAGATATCAACTGGTAAAACAGTTCTTATCGCTGCAATCATTATGACACTCAGTGGCGGTATATTTGCCTTTGCTGGTGGCTTGATGCAATGGGGCTGGGCGGTATTCCATATTTTGGTTATCACCTTGCAAGCATTTATTTTTATGGTTCTCACTATCGTCTACTTAAGTATGGCGCATGAAGACCACTAATTTTTTTAT
>CALKMW010000027.1 GCA_938092205.1 uncultured Pseudomonadales bacterium | reverse complement strand
TTGAGAAAGCCAAATTATCAATTTAGCAATGTATCACCACCCAAGTTCTCTGCTCGAATAGCACCTTCATTAGTAGGTATGGGCCTTTTAGAGGCTGTTGATGAATCAACCGTTATATCATGGGAAGATGAAAATGATTCCAATAATGATGGTATCTCTGGTCGTGCATCCATTGTACAGGATCCAACTAGTGGTGTGATGCGTCTAGGTCGATTTGGCTATAAAGCGGCTACCTTTAGTGTTGAGCATCAAGTGGCATCGGCTTTTAATACTGATATGGGCGTAATGACATCAATGATTCCCAACCCAGATTGTGGTAGCCAGCAGACTAATTGTGGTAACACTGGCTCTGAAATAGCAGATGAGCATGTAGACAATCTAGTTAAGTATGTATCCTTACTTGGTGTAGGTGCCCGTCGCAATTATAACAACACAACTGGTGAGGCATTATTTGATCAAATAGGCTGTGCTGATTGTCACCGTCCATCAATGGTCACCAGTAATCATCATCCATTGGCAGAACTCCGTGGTCAGACTATTTACCCTTACACAGATCTGCTGCTTCATGATATGGGGCCTGGTTTAGCGGATTCCTTGGGTGAGGGTACAGCCAGTGGCTCAGAGTGGCGAACAGCGCCATTGTGGGGACTTGGTCTAACTAAGAATGTTATGCTTGGTGATCTGAAAGGCAACGATCTTGTTTCAATAGCGGATGCTCAAGATCGCACGGGTAATCTAAATAGAATTGGGTATCTGCACGATGGTCGCGCGAAAACAATAGATGAAGCTATTCGCTGGCATGGTGGTGAGGCAGAGAACTCAAGACGACTATACTCAGGCGAGCAAGTAGGTAACCAAAATGGACTTAATGACAGCCAGCGAAATTCCATTGTGCAGTTTTTGGAAAGTCTATAAAAATTATTATTTTGAATTTGATTGATATAAGAAATGATAAGATGATTCAAATTAGAAACAAAGACTAGGCTTTGTTTCTAATTAAAAAAATAAAAGAAGGGCCGTAATGTTAAAAAAATTAAATATTTTCAATCTTTATCTGCTGCTTACAATCTCATTTCTGAGCAGTTTAGCTTCAGCCCAGAATATTACATTCAGTGCATTTGAAGGAGCCGAAAAAATTGGTGATCAGTATACCTTTCCATCCGACGCCCAATCATGGGCCGGATATCAAGGTTATGATGATAATACAATGCAGCCCATATCATTTCCAGCTGGTGGAGCAATCACATTTAATGGAGCCCTGCTAAATTCGGGTGATCAAGATATAAATATCCGATTTAAATTTGAAAGGAAGCCGTATCCAGATGTTCTTCCCGAGTTTTTCACTGACTGGATAACAATTAATAGCACAACAGAACAAAACTATACGGTCGAAATTCCTGCTCAAAGTTCTGGTGATACGTATGAATCTTTTATACTTTTCATAAGTCAAGTTGATACTGATAAGACTGTTTTAATCCAGAATATTATTCTTAATGAGTATGGTACAGATAATACAGATACTTCCTGTAGCCCCTCAATAGCCAATGGAGTAATCAAAATTGAAGCAGAGTGCTATGAAAACACCCTTGGTGATGTTGACTTAGAAAATACTCAAGATGTAGGCGGCGGTCAAAATGTGGGCTGGATCGATGCCTTTGATTCAATGATTTACAGTGTCGATATTCCCGCTACTGGGAATTACAGGCTTAACTATCGGTTGGCAAGTCCCAATGGCTCTGCAGGATTTAATGTCTTAGTGGATGGTGAGATTGTTGATAACTTCTCTGTCAATGCAACCGGTGGTTGGCAGAGTTGGCAGACTCAAGTGGGTCGGGTTATTGCCTTAAGTGCAGGTCAGCATGACATACAGTTCGACGCCAACGGTAATGGTATGAATCTAAATTGGTTCTCACTTACTCAGACCAATGATTCTGTTGATTCAGCGCCAGTTGATAATAATGATAGCAGTAACGGGCAACCGGTAGACTCAAGTAAATGGTTTCATCAAACTCAATTACCTAACGGCTACAGTTGGTATAATAATGAGGTGCAGCATTACACAGACGAATTAGAAAATTCTTTTGTTAGTAACGGAACATTAAAAATTGTTGCTAAGAAGCAAACATATACCGATCAGGGCCATACGAAAGAATATACTTCAGCCCGCCTTAATTCCAAATTTGCCTTTAGATATGGCCGTGTTGAATTTAGAGCAAAAATGCCAACCGGTCATGGAACCTGGCCTGCTGTGTGGATGCTAGGAAAAAATATTACAGAGCCAGGTGCTTATTTTGAAACCTTAGGTTATGGGACTACAGGTTGGCCAGCCACCGGTGAAATAGATATTTTAGAGCATTGGGGAAGTAACCAAGGATATGCACAGAGTGCAATGCATACCCCCTCTAGTTATGGAGGTACCATTAATCATGGTGGACGCTCTATTCCAACTATTTCATCACAATTTCATGTGTATGCCATGGATTGGAATGCCAGTAGGATTATTTTTACCATTGATGGTATTGAGCATTATCGCTATAACCCCTCAACGAAAAACGACGACACATGGCCTTTTAACAGGGAGATGTTTCTTCTTCTGAACATTGCGATTGAGCCTACTATTAGCGCATCATTTAGTGAAAGCGCAATGGAAGTGGATTATCTAAGAGTCTATAACACCAATAATGATTTAATCTTTTTTGATGAGTTTGGTGCGGGTGATTCTGACAATGACGGAGTTAACGATGATCAAGATGCATTCCCAAATGATGCTTCTGAAACTACCGATTCTGATAATGATGGTGTAGGCGACAATGCTGATGCATTTCCGAATGATGCTTCTGAAACTGCCGATTCTGACAATGATGGTGTAGGCGATAATGCTGATGAATTCCCGAATAATGCTTCTGAAACTGTCGATTCTGATAATGATGGTGTAGGCGACAATACTGATGCATTCCCGAATGATGCTTCTGAAACTGTCGATTCTGACAATGATGGTGTAGGTAATAATGCTGATGTATTCCCAAATGATGCTTCTGAAACTACCGACTCTGATAATGACGGCGTAGGTAATAATGCTGATGAATTCCCGAATGATGCTTCTGAAACTACCGATTCTGATAATGATGGTGTAGGTGACAATGCTGATGCATTCCCGCAAGATAATTCAGAGACCTTAGATACTGATGCCGATGGTGTTGGTAATAATGCCGATCCAGATGACGATGGCGATGGCATTTTGGATGTGAATGATTCAAATCCATTAGTACCAGATGTGGATTCTAAAAATCAGATTGTTTTAGTATCAAATTCACCTAATGCGGTTGTGGGCGGTCAGGTTTCACTTGATTTTTCTTATGACGTAAGCACTGGTGTTAATTCCTTAACCGGCCTAGGTGTAAGAATTCATTACGATAGTAGCGTTCTTGAATTTAATACCCTAAGCAACGTGCTACAAACTGATCTTTTCATCAATGAAAATATCAGTGAAGCAGATGTTGCAGATTTTGATGGTAATCCAATCACCGATCGATTTGTTTTGCTTGCCTGGGCCTCATTATATGGTAATTGGCCTGGAGTCGCCTTGCCTGCCAGCCTCTTTACTGCCAATTTTTCAGTTAATGCTGATATTGATTTAGAGACTATGCAGCAAACACAAATCGGATTTTCATCAAATAGTAATGCATCTGGCTATAATTTTGTGGCTGATAATTATTCCCTACAAATAGTTTCTTCAACATGGGATTTTGATAATAACGGACAGGCCGACGCATTAACTGATGGTTTGTTAATGTTAAGACACTCCTTTGGTCTTAGAGGAGAGTCACTAACAAATGGTGCTATTGCTTCAGATTCAACAATGTCTGGGCTAGAAGTTGAAGCAGCAGTAGCTAAAGCCTATTCAATTGCTGATATAGATAGCAATGGTGAAGTTGACGCTCTTACTGATGGGTTGATGTTGTTAAGGTATCTCTTTAATTTGCGAGATGAATCCTTAGTGCAAGGTGCAGTTGCTAGTGATGCTCAAAGAACCCAAAGCGCTGATATTGAGCAATATCTAAATAATTATTTGCCTACTGTGGAAAACACTGTTGCAGATAATACACCACCAGAGATTACTCTGAATGGCGATTCAAGTATGGGTGTAGCCTTCGGGGAGCCTTATATTGAGCCAGGCGCTGTTGTAACTGACAATCAGGGTGGTGAGTTACAAATCGATATAACAGGGACAGTGGGCGAAGAAATTGGTACCTATCAGTTAACCTACTCAGCAACTGATTCAGCTGGCAATACCTCATCTATATCTAGAAATATCGTTGTAGATGTGGCTCCAG
Organism: uncultured Pseudomonadales bacterium; assembly: GCA_938092205.1. Lineage (GTDB taxonomy): Bacteria > Pseudomonadota > Gammaproteobacteria > Pseudomonadales > Porticoccaceae > HTCC2207. Next base: position 9,410 of record CALKMW010000027.1, on the reverse strand, counting down.
AGATTGACAGTTTTAGTTTCTTAGCGGCATATAATCCTGCATTGTCCAATGATCTGGTGCTTGATGTTAATGGCAATACAATCAGTGGCAGAATTGCAGATAACATTTCTATTAAAAACCTTGTGGCTAGCTTTGAGCATGACGGTGAAATTGTTTCTGTATCTGGTTTAGAGCAAGCCAATGGTACAACGCTTAATGACTTTACTCAGATTAAAGAATATAAAGTGTCGAAGGCTTCTGGTGTAAGTAAAACCTATTCTGTGGATATAACTAAATTTACCGGTTTACCTATTGTCAATATAACCACTAATGATGGTGTTCCCATCTTATCAAAAGAAGATTATGTTATAGGGTCTGTAACCGTTGATGGTGGACGTTTTTTTGATGACCTAGATAGTACTGTAATGGAAATTAGAGGGAGAGGTAACTCAACCTGGGGTATCCACCCTAAAAAACCCTATCAAATGAAACTCGATACAAAAGAAAATTTTCTTGATATGCCTAAGGACAAAAAGTGGATTTTCCTTGCCGAGTACTCAGACAAAACTCTACTAAGAAATACTGTAGCGTTTGAGTTGGGATATCTTAGTGCGCTTGATTGGACGCCTAAATCTGAGTTTGCAGAAGTATTTATCAACGGCGAATATAACGGTACCTATAATATTGCACAAAAAGTTGAAGAAAAAACCAATCGAGTCAATATAGGAAACGAAGGATTTCTGCTTGAAAAAGATATTCAGCAGCACGGCAGAGTTGCCCCAGATGATGTTTACTTCAATACCGGTATCCACCAAGGCGAAAATGTGATCGTGATCAAGGAGCCAAACATAGAGCGTATTGATGAAAATGATTATGGATATCTTAATGATACAAACTATATTTATATCTCTAATTATATAAATCAATTTGAAAATGCTCTTCTAAGCGATGCATTTGCAGATCCGATAAATGGTTACGCAAGCTACATAGATGTTGAAAGTTTTATTGATTGGTTTCTAATTAATGAAATTGCAAAGAATGTTGATGCAAGAAATTTCGCAAGCATATATTTTACCCATGTTAAGGGCGAGAAAATCAAGATGGGTCCTATTTGGGACTTTGATTTAGGTTTCGGTAATACAGACTATTTCAGTCCTTTTCCAGAGGATTGGCATGTGCGTAATAATCCATGGATTAGTCGCCTACTTGATGATCCGGCTTTTGTAACATTGGTCCAGGAGCGCTTTACCAATCATTATCTGCCTAATAAACAACACATACTAGATAAAATTGACACTACTGCTGCAAGATTAAATTTAGCACAGCAGGAAAATTTCGGTAAATGGCAGATTCTAGGTGTAGCTGTTTGGCCTAATTTCTTTGTATTTGACACCTATCAAGAGGAAGTAGATCAACTAAAGCAATGGTTTATCGATAGAATGAACTGGATTGAGCAGAATATCCAAGCCATTTAAGTAATAATCCTCATTAAAAAAATAACTATAACCATACCCTGCAATTTTTTCGTCCCTTTCAATATATACCTTCTGCAACACAAAAAAGTTAGGGTAATATAAATAGTCATAAACCCCTAGCTTTAGCTATAATCATAACTGTTTGAAACAGTTAATTGTCTTTAATTAAAAAATTAAGGTACCTTTATGTCTAATCACAAAGCTTTGAATATGTTTGGTCGTTCTGGCAACCCCTCATTAAACGCCCAGACTTTTTCCGATAGCACCAAAGATGCAACTTTTAGTGCGCAGGCGACGTCATCAACCATGACCCTTGAGGGAACAGTGAACAAAACGGGCATACTGCTCGTCCTAGTGGTTATTTCAGCATTTTATACTTGGTCATTGTTCTTTTCCTCAGGCAGTCCTGCAGCGGTTATGCCTATTGCTATAGGTGGAGCCATAGTTGGTTTTATATTAGCTCTAGTTACCATTTTCAAAAAGCAGTGGGCGGGGACAACAGCTCCCTTATATGCCATTGCTGAGGGTTTATTTCTTGGTGCCATCTCGGCTATTTTTGAAGCCCAATACCCCGGTATTGTTATTCAAGCAGTCGGACTTACCCTTGGTACCTTAGCGTCATTATTATTCCTGTATAAAACAGGTATCGTAAAGCCTACAGAAAACTTCCGTCTAATGGTTACCTCAGCCACCATGGGTATAGCTCTGCTTTATCTGGTCAGCATGTTTATGAATATTTTTGGCGGTGCTGGGGTAGGGTTTATTCACTCAAATGGTTTATTTGGTATTGGTTTTAGTCTTTTTGTTGTAGGTATAGCAGCATTAAACCTAGTTCTAGACTTTGACTTTATCGAGCAGGGCTCAGAAATGGGTGCACCAAAATATATGGAATGGTTTGGCGCTTTCTCGCTGATGGTGACCCTAATCTGGTTATATCTAGAAATGCTGCGTCTATTGGCTAAATTGAGAAGCCGTTAATGGATGCCAACAGCATTATCTTTGGCGGAATATCGATATTATCGCTCGCCATATTTTTCTATTTGGGGCGGTTTAGAGCCTCATCAAAACAAAGGGATCGAGAAGACCGTATAGATTGGTCTTCTCGTCGCTTTTCTCTATGGAAGATGTTTCTTTATAGCCTAGTAGCCGTCGGCGGCATCATTTTGCTTGCACAGCTGTTATAGCAGGTACTCAACCAAGTTTGTTCTGCTAGATTTTCCGTTAAAACCTTTGCCATAAAAAAACCTCCCGAAGGAGGTTTCTCTAATATGGCGGTGGGATAGGGATGGGTGCTTATCAGCCTTTGGGCTGAACGCAGTCCTTGGGACCGCCTACGGCGCCTAAAATGCGCTGCATTTTATCGAACCAGCTAGGCTTCTCACCCTAAATCCCAGCCATAAAAAAACCTCCCGAAGGAGGTTTCTCTAATATGGCGGTGGGATAGGGATTCGAACCCTAGATAGGCTATTAACCTATGCCAGTTTTCAAGACTGGTGCATTCAACCGCTCTGCCATCCCACCTAATTTTTAACCTTCAAAGTTTGACTTTGAAACTAGGCGCAGATTATACCGCGCTAGTTTCAAGTGACAAGCACGAATTAACCTTCTGAGGCGTTTTCTTCAGTTTTTTCTGCTGCGCGCTTTTGCCTTGGATCATTTGATGCCCGTTTTACCGGTGCTGATTCTTTAGTGGCAACTTCAACAGGCTTATCTGAGGTTGTTGGGGCGCCTTTTTTTGATGCGCGTCCCTGTGAGCTTGTTTCTACCTTTGTAGCAGCCTTAGGCTTACTTCTTGGGTCATTGCTAGCTCTTGTGGGTGTTGCAACTGGCTTTGTCTCAGATTTAGCTTCAGTCTTAGCTTCTGTCTTAGCTTCTGTCTTAGTTTCTGTCTTAGTTTCTGTCTTAGCCTCAGCCTTCGGTTTTGCCTTGGCTTTGGGTTTTGCCTTTGGTTTGGCTTTTGCTTTAGCTTTAGGCTCAGCAGTATCTTCTGTTGGCGTTGCGTTATTTTTTGCGGCAACTGGCGTTGCATCAGCCTCTGCTGTTTGCTTAGGCTTTGTAGTTCTTCGTTTACGCTTTGGCTTTTCGGCAGCTTCTACCTTATCAGATGCGGAGCTTGGCTCAGCGCTAGTCTTTTCAGATACAGTTTTTTCTGTAGTATCTACTTTAGTGTTTTCCGGTGCTGAGCTTTCACTAGCTTTAGAAGCAGGGCGTTTGCGGCCTTTAGGTGCAGCTTCTTTTTCGCTTTTAGCAGTATCTTTTGCTGCCTGTTGCTTTGTAGATTCGGCTGTATCTGTGTTAGGTGTGTCTACAGTGTTTTCTAGCATCTCTTGGGGTACGTCTTGTCTGCGACGGCGTCTACGAGGGCCGCGTTTACGATCATCTGGACGACGTTGTATACCTGATTCTTCTTTCTGCTTGTTATCAGTTGTAGAGGTATTCTCGGTGCTATTATCGTTTTTAGATTGATCATTACGTTGGTTACGCTGATTACGCTTTCTAGAGCGATTGTCATTTTGACGTTGATCATTCTTTGAATCACGTTTTTGATTATTGTCAGACTGTCCTTGAGAAGATTTTTCACCACGACGTGATCGATTGTCATTATTACGGTTGCGCTGATTATTTTGCTTGCCACGTCTTTGTTGCGAGCCACGTCTGTTATTGGAGCGAGACTGCTTTTTAGGTGTCTTTTCTTTTTCTTCTTCGCTTTCACCAAACATACTGTTCCATAAGCGCTGAACAAGGCCTACTGGCTTCTTAGACACTTCAACCTGAGGTGCAGGTGTATTTGGTACTATAGTCTTAACCGCTGGTGTTGGAATGGTTTGTACAGACTGGCTACCATCTGTTTCGACCGTTAGATCGGGTTTGCTAAGCTCGTTAGCCATCTTATAGCTAAAGTCTGAATTATCCTCATCCTGAGTGCGAATTCTAACCACCTCAAAATTAGGTGTTTGCATTTCAGAGTTTGGCAGCACTGTGATCTTGATGCTGTTTCTAGACTCAATACTAGTGATTTCACTGCGTTTCTCATTGAGCAGGAAGGTTGCAACAGAAATTGGCACTATGGCTCTAATTTCACGGCTATATTCTTTTTGCGCTTCCTCTTCAACCAGTCTAAGAATAGATAAGGCGAGTGATCTGGTGCCACGAATAGTACCCTGACCATTACATCGCGGACATACTTTAGACATGGTTTCTTCAAGCGACGGACGGAGTCTTTGACGTGACATTTCCATTAGGCCAAAGCGAGAAATTCGACCAACCTGAACTCGAGCGCGATCAATCTCTAGGGCTTCACGCATTTTGTTTTCAACCGCTTTTTGATGACGGTTATTAAGCATATCGATAAAGTCGATAACAATCAGTCCGCCAACATCACGTAGGCGCAATTGACGGGCGATCTCTTCTGCAGCTTCGAGGTTTATTGTATAGGCTGTTTCTTCAATATCACCGCCTTTTGTCGCTCTAGAGGAGTTGATATCAATTGATACCATTGCTTCAGTGATATCGATAACGATAGAGCCACCAGAGGGCAATGAAACTTCGCGCTCAAAGGCAGTTTGAATTTGATTTTCAATCTGATAGCGATTAAATAACGGAATTTCATCCTGATAATATTTAATCTTGCTTTTGAAGTCAGGCATTACGGTGCCAATAAATGCCGCTGCTAGGGCGTAGGCATCTTCGTTATCAACAATAACCTCGCCAACATCCTGGCGAAGATAGTCGCGAATAGCACGAACAATAACATTGCTTTCTTGGAACAAGAAATGTGGTGCCTTGCTGCTGTCAGATTCTTGCGTAATCGTACCCCACAGCTGAGACAAATAATCTAGATCCCACTGTAGTTCTTGTGCAGCGCGACCGATACCCGCAGTGCGAACAATAACGCCCATACCATCGGGGATTTCAAGGGTGCGCATAGCATCGCGTAGCTGAGCGCGGTCTTCGCCTTCGATTCTGCGTGAGATACCACCGGCACGAGGGTTGTTTGGCATCAATACCAAATAGCGTCCTGCAAGGCTGATAAACGTTGTAAGTGCCGCACCTTTTTGGCCGCGCTCTTCTTTTTCAACCTGAACAACAACTTCTTGACCTTCTTTGACAGCGTCTACAATACGTACACGGCCATTATCAGATGATTTCTTGCTAAAGTATTCTCTGGAAATTTCTTTGAGAGGGAGGAATCCGTGTCTATCAGCACCGTAGTCAACAAATGCGGCTTCAAGGCTGGGCTCAACACGGGTGATTTTGCCTTTGTAAATATTAGATTTCTTTTGTTCTCTGGTTCTATTTTCGATATCGAGATCATAAAGTCTCTGTCCATCGACCATTGCTACACGCATCTCCTCAGTATGGGATGCATTAATTAACATACGCTTCATATATAACACCTTAAATGTTTAAAGTGATCAAGCAGAAGTTAGATGGGCAAGATAGAGATAGGGGAGAAGTAAAGCCTTTGCCAGCATTTGGGGGCATAAAGCTTTCGGGGCAGTGATCCATCTGCAAACCAGAAGGATATTTGGATCCATTTAGGGTGCCAATAATCCTTTTAAAGCGAATATCTACGCTACTTAGGTCATCTTAATCAGATGTAACCATACCGGGAATGATTTTAAGTCCATTCCATTGGGTTATTGAGGTAACAGGGTCTCAACTGGAGATTGTAGCCATCAAAAACGCAATTCTCATGCTGTGATTCAGCCGTTATGAGTCGTAATGCTCTAATTTTTCGGCGTATTATGATCACAAGCTTTTATCTGTACTTGATGTAATCTAACTGAGCTTTCTCAGTTTTACTTTTTGTTGTCTCCCGCGCTTATAGGGCGGCAAACAACTACAAATTCTTTCTTAAATAATAATAAATCTTTCGGTTCTGTGCAGTTTTTTTGCACTTCATTTAACTCGAAATCGCCTGCATTGTAGCAATGATGGGGCTTATCTACAATTTATTAAGTAAAATAGAGGGCTTTATGGTAAAAAACTCATAAATTTTTGGGTTTTTTCTATTAATTTTGTGTTTTTGTGGCAATTTTTAAATTTTAGCCTTTCATAGCGCTATAGTTTTTATGAATTATCAGTAAACCACGGGTATACTTGCCGAAAATTACTTAGAGTTGTAAAAATCTTGTCAGATATCCAGCAAAATAACCCCTTCGAAGCCGTAACTTTTCATACTGTTGATGCTGAGTATGACGGGCAGCGGCTGGATAATTTTTTAATTAGGCTGTTAAAAGGCGTGCCCAAGTCGCGTATCTATCGCCTGCTACGCAAGGGTGAGGTTCGGGTTAATAAGGGCCGAGTTAAAGCTGATACTAGGCTTAAAGCTGGTGATATTATTCGCGTAGCGCCAATACGCACATCGCAGCAGTCAGCTGAAAAGCCAGGCAGTCAGATGCGTAAGCGACTCAATGACAGTATTGTGTTTGAAGATGACGCCATGCTTATTATTGATAAGCCAAGTGGTACAGCAGTCCACGGTGGAAGCGGTGTTTCTTTTGGTGTTATTGAAGGTTTGAGAGCTGACCGCCCAGAAAGTAAGTTTCTCGAGCTTGTTCATCGATTAGATCGCGATACTTCAGGTTGCCTTATGCTGGCTAAAAGTCGTGCTTGCTTGGTGCATCTGCAGCAGCAAATGCAAAAAAACCAGATTAAAAAGACCTATCAGGCGTTGGCAATGGGTCGCTGGCCAAAAGGTAAGTCGACCATTAACGCGCCACTCAAGAAAAATACACTGTCCTCCGGTGAGCGCCTGGTTAGAGTTGATGTCGATGGTAAGGCCTCGGTAACACATTTTAAAATTGCGCAGACATTTGAGCAGGCAACTTTACTGGATATAAGGCTTGAAACCGGAAGAACACACCAGATTCGAGTTCACTGCCAGTTCTCTGGGCAGCCGATTGCCGGCGATCCAAAGTATGGCGATACTATGTTTAATCAGAATATGCGTGGGCTGGGGCTAAAGCGTCTGTTCTTGCACGCAAATTCCCTGGAGTTTAGACACCCAATATCAAGTGAAAAGATCGCTGTTAGCGCCTCATTGCCAAATGATCTAAAAAACATTTTAAATCAGCTAAGATAAATAATATGAATCATCAATATAAATTACTGATCTTTGATTGGGATGGCACTTTGTGCGATTCTGTTACAACTATTTCCACTTGCATTAAGCATGCTGCAAAAGAGCAGGGGCTACCCGAGCCAAGCTTTGCTGAGGCTTCAAATATTATAGGTCTGGGCTTAAAAGAGGCTGTTGCTTATTTGTTTCCCGATGCCGATGACACAGTTATAGCCTCTGTGGCGCAAAGTTATTCTAGTTATTATCGCGAAAAAAATGCCGGTCCAACAGATTTCTTTCCTTATGTCTTAGAGGTGCTTGGCGAGCTTAAGCAGTCTGGATATCTTATTGCAGTTGCTACAGGTAAGAGCCGTGCCGGGTTAAATAGGGCGTTTGTTGCATCTGATATTGTGCATCTGTTTCATGATTCACGCTGTGCTGATGAAACCGCCTCCAAGCCCAACCCCCTGATGCTTAATGAGCTACTTGAAAAGTTTGACCTATCTGCGGATCAGGCATTGATGGTCGGTGATACCGAGTTTGATTTAGATATGGCGCAGCAAATCAATATGCCTAGGCTTGCAGTTAGCTATGGTGCGCATGCTAAAGACCGGCTATTAAAGTATGAGCCTATCGCCTGTATAGATTGCTTTTCAGATATAATTAAATATATATAAATCAATATTTTATATTATTATATTAAATCTATATATGAGGTATTTTTACCTCGTAGCTTTCAAGAATGGTGCATAAATCTATCAATGGCAATCCAACCAGCGAGGTTGGGTCGTTGCTATTGATACTGCTAAATAAACTTATACCTAAGCCCTCAGATTTAAAGCTTCCAGCGCAATCAAAGGGCTGTTCAGCTTTTAGGTATGTTTCAATTTGCGACTGACTCAGGGTTTTAAACTGCACTATGGTGGTATTTAGTGCTGATTTATGAACGATTTCCCCCATATTGTCCCGACTTACTACGGATATAGCTGAGTGAAAGAAGACCTTTTGCCCTGATTGATTGCTGATTTGTGCAACAGCGTTGTCAAATGTGTGTGGTTTGCTCAATATATCGCCTTTGACTTCCCCGACTTGATCTGACCCTATAATCACGGCGTCGGGGTGAAGGGCTAATACTGCTAGGGCTTTATCTTTAGCAAGTCTTGAAGCTAATTCTATTGGCGTTTCGTTTGGCTTAGCCTGTTCTGTAGTGTTTGGCGCAACAGTTGTAAAAGGAATTTTTAATCGTTCGAGCAACATTTTTTTGTAGGCGGATGTTGACGCTAGTATTACAGGATGTGCCATTAGTTGGTTTCTCTTGAGGTTATAATGCTTATATCAGCCTATTTTAAGCAATTTTCTTTGACTATTCACGGTCTTATCCCTATTATGCGCGCCTAACTTGATACCGTCGAAAACTATGTCATTGCCGACTCAAATAGATCCACGGAAGCTAGCACAACAGGGTATATCCCTAGAAGGTGAATTTGCTGCCAAGGGTTTAACTAGATTGAACGAATCGGTGGAAGCTGTTACTGGTGCATTAAAGGCATCTCTTCAGTTCTCCCTTGATCCGTCGCGTCAGTCAATGGTGACCGGTGAGGCTAGTGTTTGTGTTGATGTTATTTGTCAGCGTTGTTTAGATATAGTCAATATTGAGATCAAGGCGGCTATTGCGCTTCAGGTTGTTTGGTCAGAGGATCATATAGCCAATGTTGCCCCAGGCTTTGAGCCTTGGATTGTAGTGGATAAAATAGCAGATCTAGATATTGTGATAGAAGATGAAATACTACTGGCTTTGCCAATAGTTAATTATCACAAGGTTGGAGAATGCACAGGTAGCGCCTTTGTTGCAAAGGCTGATACCCCGGTAGAAGAGGCTGTTGATAGCCCCT
>CALKMW010000026.1 GCA_938092205.1 uncultured Pseudomonadales bacterium | reverse complement strand
CAGCTCGTCAATACCGCGATTTGCCAACTGATCGGCAATCTCATTTTCTGTATGGCCACTGTGACCCTTAACCCATTGCCAGTCAATCGTATGTAGCTCAACTAACTGATCTAATTGCTGCCATAGATCGACATTTTTAACCGGCTTTTTTGAGGCTGTTTTCCATCCCCTTTTTTTCCAGTTAGGCATCCACTCCTGAATGCCCTTTAATACATAGGTTGAATCAGAGGTTACAGTTACCTCACAAGCTCTTTGAAGAGCCAATAAACCCTGAATAACCGCCATTAGCTCCATACGATTATTGGTCGTCTCGTGCTCACCACCACAGAGTGTCCGCTCATTGTCGCCGTAGCGCAATAGCGCACCCCAACCCCCAGGCCCAGGATTACCTCTACAGGCACCATCAGTAAAAATTTCCACAGTCTTCATTAGAGTATCCACCTAATTATGGGGTGTTCGATTAATATTTGTTCGCTTAGATCCATAAGGTTTAGGCGCCAATGGACGCCATGCACGGGCACGATTACTAATACCACCCGCGACACGCTTAACAGCATGAATCATATAAAAATTACCCCATGGTGAGCCAACCTTTTCACAAATTTTCTGCCAAACTCCATCATTGTGATTACAACTAGCACCGCCGATGGGTAAATTATACGCACCATTTTGCACGCCGATCACCTCGCAATTAAGCAATGATAGCCAATCATAAACACGACATTTTCGCAGATTAAAAAATTGATACTCAGGGCGCTTAGTCACCAATCGCATAGGCCACTTTAACAAACCCATAGGCCCAAGAGGGTTATATACAAATAGAACCATATGGCCACCGGGTGCAAGCACTCTAGCAGTTTCGGCCAACACCGACTGTGGTGAGTAGGAGTACTCAAGAGCATGTTGTAAAATCGCCACATCGACAATATCAGAGGGTAGAGGCAAGTCCTCATTGGCCGCCACCACCGAACTGCCTTCAAAACATAAATCATTGTGCGCCGGCCGTATATAAAATTGATGCAGCTGTTCAAACGACTGAAGCGCACACTGCTCGCCAACCAAACCCATGTGCATTATTCTGTAGCCCGCTAAATCAGCACAGCTCTCTGCTAATAATTCTAACTCTGAATTTAGTAGATATTGTCCGAACTTTTTGTCCTGCCAATTATCTAAAACCATAGCGCTACTCTCTGGGGCTATTGCCAGATATTTTTGATACAGATTGGCAAGCATTTGGCGATTGTTGCGCATAGATCTCATAGACCAAATTAAACAGAAGTAAATCCTAACATGTTACAAACTATTCCCCTATTAGGTATCAAACAAAATACATTAAATGTCAGACTTATATGGCTAAGTTGTTAATAGCTGCCATGACCGTTACAATCCCGCTCCTAAAATTTGCAGCCAATAGAGTTTTTTGTGTTATCTAAGCCTAAAAATAACATTATTTACCTCGGTCTTTTACTATTAAGTATGAGATTAGTTGGCTGTGCCTCGGTAACAGAAGATAGCGAAGTTATAAACGCGACAGAACAGGCACCTATTGTCGATTTAAACGCACCTAAGGTAATGCCTAAAGCACCGGCGCAAACAGAGCTTAAACCCAGTCTAGCGGACACAGCATTGACTCCAGAAGACAATAAAGAAATATCACCTCTGGTAGCACAGCAAGAACAGTTAGAGTTAGAGCCCGAGCCAATAACAGATGCTTGGCAGCGATTGCGTCAAGGCTTCGAAATAACGCCGGACAACCTTCCCTACAGCGCTAACAAGCAATTACAACGCTATCTAAAAAACCCGCATAACCTTAATTTGTTATTTGAGTATTCAGCACCTTACCTGTTCCACGTCACTGAACAATTAGAAAATGCCAACCTACCCTTAGAATTAGCCTTACTGCCGATTGTAGAAAGTAACTATGACCCCCTAGCCTATAGCCCCAGCCATGCTGTAGGTCTGTGGCAGTTTATTGCATCAACAGCTACATCACTGGGTTTAGAACGCAGTCGCTGGTACGAGGGTCGCCGTGACGTGGTGCATTCAACTGCCGCTGCCGCGACCTATCTAGCCTACTTAAACAAGCAATTTAATGGCAATTGGCTTCATGCATTAGCTGCCTACAACTCGGGCGAAGGGGTTGTTAGAAAAGCTATTAGAAAAAACCGTCGCTTAGGCAAGTCCACCGAATTTTGGGCTTTGCGACTACCCACAGAAACCAAAAACTACGTACCCCAATTAATGGCGTTAGCCTATATTGTAAGAGACGCAGAAAAGCTTGAAGTTAAACTACCCGAGATTGCTAATACAGCCTATTTCTCAGTGGTTGAACTACCTGCACAAATTGAATTAGATAAGATAATTGAAGTAACAGGCGTTGATGACGCCATCTTTACCAAGCTAAATTCGGCCTACAAGCGCTCGGTTACTCCACCGGAACCTGGTTACCATATTTTATTACCCATCGAAAAGAGTCAACTACTGAGTGATTTTTTAGCCACAAGCGACCCTTCTTCGTGGGCGGAATATCGAGAATATATTGTTAAGCCCGGTGATACCCTGTCGCATATCGCCAAGCGTTATCAACAAACCACCGTCCAAATAAAAATAACCAATCGTCTAAGAAATGACTTTTTGCGCATTGGCCAAGTATTACGGATACCGCCAACCGGTGAAGTAGCAGTGCTAACAGAATACCGAACTGCCCCCACCAGAACCTATATTGTGTCTGCAGGCGATACATTGTCAGATATAGCAGCCAAGCATAAGGTGTCTATCACTAACCTTAAACGCGCTAATAACCTAACCAGCAATCTAATTAGGGTCGGCCAAGAACTACTAATTAAAGCCCCTAAATCAGGCCCCAAAAGCACTCCGGTAAGAAAGCTAAACTATCAGGTACGCAATGGTGATTCGCTTTATCTCATTGCCAAGCGATTCGAAGTTAAAATCACTGATATCAAATCGTGGAATAAACTTGATGGTACTAAGTATTTACAGCCTGGCCAGCGCTTGACTTTGTATATCAATCCATTACGGATCTAACCTTCATCGTATCGAAAGAAAAAGAGTTACAACAATAGCGGCTAAGATAACAACATAGATTACCCAGTTACCACTGAGCTTCATTATAATTATTAGCCTTATCAAGCATAGTTTTTATTGGCAAAAAAAAAGATATAGCCACTAGGACTATATCTTTTCGAATGCTATAAGTTGCGCTTTTAAACAATCATTACTGAACTATTTTGGCCTGCTCAATCAGCGCTTGCTGATAGGCTACAAACTCTTTAGAACTAGTTGCTGTTGCAGCGGCTGAGCGAATTAAATCTAAGCGCTCTTTATCCAAAGAACCCTTATCTGCTAGCTGAACTTCGCTTAACTCTAGTACAACAAAATCACCATTGGCTGCGGTGAAGCTATCAGTAATCGCCGATTCTCTTGGCGTTGCTAGCTCAAACGCAAAAGTATTGATTTCAGCACTAACTACTTGGTTTCTTCTATCCACTGCATCAGCTTTTTCAACTTCAAGCTTAAACTTAGTTGCAATAGAGCTTAAAGAGTCTTTAGCATCAAGAGCAGCAGTAACTTCCGCTGTCTTAGCATCAATATTTTCTTGGGCAATGGCGTTGGTAAGTGTTTGAGTAAGTTGAACACGAACCTCCTCCAGCGACTGTTGTCTGGATGGGAAGTTTTCATTGAGCCTAAGCACGATGTAGTTGTCGTCGCCTAAATCAAGCACCTCACTGGCATAGCCATCTTCGGCAACTTCTGGGCTATAGGCAGCATTAACCACCATAGCGGATGCTGCAACACCGGTGCCACCGTTTTGACTAAAGGGTTCACTAGTCTTAGCTTGCAACGCAAGATCTTCTGCAACTTCTTGAAGATTATCTGCATTAAAGGCGAGCTCCTTCAGCATTTCTAGCTTTTCAACCAATAAAGTATCGGCGGCCTCTTGTTTGAGTTCCTGAGCAATGCGTTGTTGTTGATCTTCGAATAGAAATTCTTTCTTTTCAACTTCAAGTAACTTGACAAAATGCGTACCTGAAACGGTTTCCACTGGTGCGGATACTTGACCTACCTCCAATGCCGCTAGTGCTTCCTCAAAAGCATCGGGGAAGGTGCTGCCATCAGTAAATCCAAGATCACCACCCATTTCTGCTGTAGCAACATCTTGGGTATATTCATTAACTAACTCAGAAAAATCTTCACCTGCATCAATCTTAGCCTGAACCTCAGCAATAAGCTCTGCAGAATCATCTTCTAATAAGATATGTGCAGCACGTAATGAAGGGCTGTTATCAGCAGATTCTGCTTCCTGATCAAATCTTGCTTGAACCTGTTCATCAGAAACAGATTGTTGGTCTAGCAACATTGCCGAATTAAGCTCAATATATTCAACACTCAACTTACGTTCAGTCATATACTGCGCTTGATTTTCATCGTAGTAATTAGCGATTTGCTCATCCGACAACTCTACCGCATCAACAAAGGGTTGATAGGCTAGACGTGCAAATTCAAAACTACGCTTTTGATCAACCAGCGCGGTCAAACTAGCAACTTCATCAGAGGTTATAAAACTGGTGTCAACAATGCCATTAGATAACTGTTCTACTAAAAACTGATCAGCCAGCATTTCAGTAAACTTGGAGCTTGATGGGTAACCCTGACTGCGAATTGCATAGCGGAAACGGTCTTGATCAAACACACCATCTGTCTGGAATTGTTCAATATCTAATATCAATTCATTGATTAATGACGGAGCCACCCCTAAGTCTTGGTCACTAGCTGCCTGAATCAGAACTTCTCTGCTAATTAATTGACGTAAAACCTGAGGTCTAAGTGCCACATCGTCTATAAGCGTTCTATCAATCTCGGGATTGCTGTTAAGGATTCGGCTTTGCTCTCTTGCAATAGCCTGTAAAACTTCGCGCTCACTGATATCTTCACCGTTCACTACAAGTGCAGATTCTGAATCTGGAGTGCTAAGAAAAAGTGATCCGGTTCCTGTAAGTGCAAAAATAAGCGCTATAACGATGGTGATACCAATAGCAACACCACGCATATTATTTCTAAAATCTAATAACATTTTTTTTCTTCCAAAATTAAAAAAAAAGGCGCATAAGTATGCGCCTTTTAAATACGATACCCTAACTTCTAAAAGAAGAGGAAAGAGCTCGCTTCTTAATTCACAGCGTCTTTAAGAGCTTTACCCGCTTTGAAGCTTGGAACGTTAGAAGCTTTAATTTGAATCTCAGCTCCTGTTTGCGGATTACGGCCAGAACGAGCAGCGCGGTGCTTAACAGAGAAAGTTCCAAAACCTACTAGTGAAACTTGG
>CALKMW010000025.1 GCA_938092205.1 uncultured Pseudomonadales bacterium | reverse complement strand
TAATTTAGTTTTGTAAGTGCTACTATTTTGCTTTTTAACTTATGGTAACAGTCCAAAATTACTGCAATAACTACTTGACCGTTCTAAAGCCTATATGTGACGAAGCCAGAGTAACATCCTGCGCCTGCCTAGATGCAGGACGAAAACGTTGACAGTAGTTGTCAGAGCAAAGAAAAGACCCCCCCTTGAGAGTTTTTACCTCTACTCCCGGCTGCTGAGGATCGTAACCCTTTGCACCATAATCTCTCATATGATCGGGGCCATAGGCACTATTAGTCCACTCCCAAACATTCCCCGTCATATCGAACAAGCCATATCCGTTTGCAGGAAAACAACCCACAGGGGAGCTACCAATAAAACCATCTTCTTGTAGGTTAGTGAAAGGGAAATGACCCTGCCAGGTATTGGCTTTTGATTTACCCTGGTGTGGCGGCTCCTCGCCCCATGAATAAGAGGCCCCTTTAAGCCCGCCTCTGGATGCATATTCCCACTCTGTCTCAGTTGGCAATCTTCTACCAATCCAATTTGCATAGGCTATGGCGTCCTTATAAGTCACTTGAACCACGGGGAATGCTTCCTTACCTTTGATCGAGCTACTTGGCCCTAAGGGATGCCTCCAATTAGCACCAGGGACAAATTGCCACCAGGCAGGGGAACTGTTTTTACTAGAATCGGGAGAAACAAATACCATTGAACCAGGCACACGAAATTCTGCCGGAATATCAGGGAATTCTTTTTCGGATAAACCCCGCTCTGCAGCAGTGACATAACCAGTAGCTTCAACAAAGGCTTGATACTGCCGATTTGTGACTTCTGTGAGATCAATATTAAAATCTTTAACTTCTATCTTTTGAATGGGTTTTTCATTGGCATAGTAGCGATCATCACCAAAACTGAACTTACCACCTTTAATATGTATAGTAGTATTGATTTCTATATCCGGCAAACACACTAAAGGCTCACTATTTTTACTGCATGCAACAGTAAAAAAAGTAATTATAATTACCAACGCGAATCTTATTAGTGAGCTCATCGATTCAATCCACTAGACGTCTAATCAAAAGACCCTACTAGTTATTACCCCGCTTTAACTGCCTATCATCTGGCGTGAAAAACCTTCTAAGGTCATTTTCATCGCCACTGCGCAACCAATCATCTGGAAATTCGGCTGCCTTAGAGCGCTCACCATGTCGTAAAACAGCGCCGCGACTATACTTCTTGGTGTAGGGAACAGAATGCTCACCATCCTCTGCTAGACTCGCAAAGAGAGCTTTACGCAACTCAACCTTAACTTTCAAATAACGAGGATCATCAATCAGATTATTCATTTCTTGAGGATCATTTTTTAGATCAAATAGCTCATCCGTATCCCAGACTCCATGATACTGGATTAATTTATAATCATCCGAGCGAATGGCTAGAGTGGTTGGGGTATGCGGAAAGTTAAATTCCCAATAATATTCATAGAGTAAATTATCGCGCCACTCTTCAACTAACTCACCCCTTGCCAATGGCAGCAGGCTGGCACCAACAAATTGTGGTGGTTGCTCTTTGATGCCAGCAATATCTAGTATAGTTGGCGCTATATCAATGTTAGCTGCCATCTCTTCAACTACATAATTTTGCTTGGCTCCCGGAATATATGCTACTAGCGGTACACGCATCGATTCCTCATAGGCATTTCGCTTATCAATCAACCCATGCTCACCAAATAAAAAGCCATTGTCACCCATAAGAATCACTGCTGTATTGTGATCAAGGTTATTGGCTTTTAACCATGCAGTTATCCTACCAAGACTATCATCCACGGCTGATAACGCTCGATTATACTGCCGCTTGTATTCAGTCACATTTAGATCACTATGGTAAGGAAAATCTACGCCATGCCAACTATTGCGCTGATTTTTGACCCACATCGGCTTGCCTTTGTAATTTTCTGCTGTATTGGCCTGACTGGCAGGCACCTTAATCTCAACATCACTGTACTGATCTTTATGGCGTTTGGCTGGATCAAAATTGGCATGAACTGCTTTATGTGACAGATACACAAAAAATGGTTTTTTATTATCACGCTCAGAAGATAGCCACTGCAAGGTGTAATCTGTCAGTTCATCTGTTATGTAGCCTTTTTGTCTGACACGCTTACCATTGATATTAAAACGACTAAAACCGCCACCATATTTACGTACAGGATAATAATCACCCTGACCGGCAAAACTAAGCCAATGATCAAATCCGGGCTGCGGATCGTCGTGATGCCCACCCATATGCCATTTACCAAAGAATGCGGTTTCATACCCAACTTGCTGCAAATAACTTGGGAAGTAAACCGTTCCTTCCTTGGCAGGCTTGTTGTTATCAACTACACCGTGAGTATGCATATATTGCCCGGTTAAAATAGAGGCTCGACTTGGCGAACAAAGCGCGGTAGTTACAAAGCTATTTTTAAAGTGAACGCCGCGCTTTGCAAGCTGGTCCATATGCGGAGTAAAAACTTCAGGATTCATAAAACCCAACGCATCATATCGCTGATCGTCGGTAAGAATATAAATCACATTTAATGGCTCTTTGGCAGCTATAGCAGCAGCGGCAAAAAATAGCGAATTAGCACAGGCAATGACTAGTAAAAGTCTTATTAATTTAGAGCAGAATATTTGCATGTCTTATATCTTCCTATCTTATAATTAGCAATACACACCTAGAATTACTAACTAGGTAGGGAATTTATTTTTAATTGTTTTTGACTTTAAGATTAATTGATTTTAAATCTTTGTTTCGAGACGAGCCACCGACCATAATTTTAAAATCACCAGGCTCAACAACCCAATTCATCTGCAAATTGTAATAGGCAAGCATATCTGGGGTAATCTCAAAATCTATGGCGCGCTCTTCTCCTGGTTTTAACGAAACACGCTGAAACCCTTTCAGCTCTTTCACAGGTCTTGTTACTTGAGAAAACTTATCTCTAATATACAGCTGAACGACCTCATCACCGGCATACTGGCCAATATTTTTGACTGTAATGAAAAGCTTTGTTGACTCGTTTTGCGCAATCTTAGAATTGGATAACCTAGCATCCTTATATTCAAATTGAGAATAACTCAGACCATAACCGAACTCATAAAGATTATGCGTTGGTGCATCTGCATATTTTCTGACAAGTGCACTGGGCTTGTGATTATAAATGGCCTGCATATGTCCAACACTATAGGGGACGGTAATGGGTAATTTGCCGCTGGGATTAACCTCTCCAAACACAATTTCTGCTAGCGCTTGGCCACCCATCGCACCAGGTTCCCATGCTTCAATCAGCGCATCCACATTTTCAACAATCCATGGTTCTGCAAGGGGTCGACCATTCACAAAAACAACAATGGTTGGTGTGCCAGATGCTTGAATTGCCTGTACCAATTCTAACTGTTGTCCAAATAGCCCTATGGAACTACGAGCGACATTTTCACCGGATGTTTTACCCTTTCTGTCATATCTCAAGGGATTGCTACCTACTACCACAATAGCGACATCAGCCGATTTAGCCCTTTTCGCTGCTTTAGCAATCTGTTTTGACTGAATACTTTTTACACTGCCTTGCAAATCAAAATAATCGATCTTAGTTGACCCCTTGGCTACTTCTCTTAAACCTTCAACCATGGTTATTATGTTTTTCTCAGGCTGTGGCAGCACCCAGTCGCCCATAATTGAGTGATTGTCGGCATTGGGCCCAGTAACAAAAATACGTTTTCCAGCAGGTAAAGGAAGAATGTTGTCTGAGTTTTTAAGTAACACGATACCCTGCCTTGCAAGCTCAAGTGCAGTTTGCTTGTGCTCGTCATTGAACATCAGTGTTTTAGCATCTTGCATATCAACCAAAGGGTTCTCAAACAGCCCTAAGCGAAATTTAGCCAGCAGTATAGGCCGCACTGCAGCATCAATTCTTGACTCAGAAATTCGACCCTGTTTAACCAGCCTTACAAGTGGCCTCAAAAACTTTGGCCCATGCATATGCATATCCATGCCAGCATCAACACTTTGATAAACCGCTTCTTTAAAGGTTGGCGCTGTTCGATGATAGGTTTTTAATCGCTCAACATCTAACCAGTCACTCACCACAAAACCTTGAAAATCCCATTCATCTCGTAGCACTTCAGTGAGTAAAAAGTGATTGCCATGTGCCGGAACACCGTTAACTTCGTTATGCGCCGCCATTAAGGTAAAAGCACCTGCTTCAATTGCGCGCTTAAAGGGCGGGAAATAGTCTTCACGCAAGGAACGTATGGATACATCCATAGGCGATAAATTAAGGCCATTGACTGGATCACTTCCAGCGACAAAATGCTTTGCCGTAGAAAGCACACTGGTATCACCAGAAAAATCACCCTGCTGCAAACCATTAATAACCGCAACACCCATCTCAGACACAAGGAATTTATCTTCACCAAAGGTCTCGCCTACCCTACCCCAGCGAGCATCTCGTGCAATATCAATATTTGGCGTAAATGCCCAATGAGCGCCGTTTGCCCTCACTTCTTTTGCAGTTTCAATACTGGCTT
>CALKMW010000024.1 GCA_938092205.1 uncultured Pseudomonadales bacterium | reverse complement strand
TTAGTGTCGCTATTGATTAAGATAGACATTATTTAGCCTCCACTGCAGCTACTGCTTGTTTTGCCGCATCCGTCAAACTGGTGGCAGCGATAATTGATAGACCAGATTCAGCCAGTTTTTTAGCACCAAGTTCAGCGTTGTTACCTTCAAGTCGAACAATCACTGGTACGGTTACACCGACCTCTTCAACGGCGCCGATTACACCGTCTGCGATAAGGTCACAGCGGACGATACCGCCAAAAATATTTATCAGTACTGCTTTAACGTTATCATCGGAAAGAATAATCTTGAACGCCTCAACCACGCGTTCTTTTGTTGCACCGCCACCTACATCGAGGAAGTTGGCCGGTGAGCCACCGTGTAATTGAACTATATCCATAGTTCCCATGGCTAGACCTGCACCATTGACCATACAGCCAATGTTGCCATCAAGAGCAACATAGTTAAGATCCCAAGATGCCGCGTGGGCTTCTCTTGCATCTTCTTGTGATGGGTCATGCATTTCTTTAAGCGCAGGCTGTCGATACATAGCATTGCTATCGATAACAATTTTTGCATCTAGACAATGAAGGTTACCCTCATCAGTAATTACCAATGGGTTAATCTCTAATAGTGCTAAATCACGCTCTACAAATAGCTTGGCAAGACCTAAAAAGATTTGTACAAATTGTTTAATCTGCACGCCTTCTAGACCCAGTTTAAATGCTAACTCACGTCCCTGATGTGGCTGTGCACCGGTCATTGGATCAACAATAGCCTTGAGAATTTTCTCTGGTGTTTCTTCAGCGACTTTTTCAATCTCTACGCCACCTTCTGTGGATGCCATAAATACGATACGGCGTGTTGAACGATCAACCACAGCGCCCAGATATAACTCCTGATCAATATCAGTACAGGTCTCTACCAGAATTTTACTCACTGGCTGACCATTGGCATCAGTTTGATAGGTGACAAGGTTTTTACCTAACCAATGATTAGCAAAATCCTCAATTTCTGACTTTGAGCTCACTAGTTTTACACCGCCCGCTTTACCGCGACCGCCGGCATGTACCTGTGCTTTTACCACCCATTTATCACCACCAATTTTATCGGCAGCAGCTACTGCTTCTTCTGCTGTAGCAGCGGCTATACCTTTGGAAACAGGTAGTCCGTATTCAGCAAAAAGTTGTTTACCCTGATATTCATGCAGGTTCATAGTTTAGTCCTGTAACTTCTTTAATGTATTGGCGCCCTGAGGGTTATTCAGGGCGCAAAGGATAGTATTTATTTACGTTTGCGATTAGCGATATGAATAGCACCGCCATTAACTGCAAGAGCAGCTTCATGAACAGCCTCAGAAAGGGTTGGGTGACCAAATACTGTCATTCCCAAGTCTTCTGCACTTGAACCAAATTCCATCGCAATAGCGACCTGTTGTACCAGATCAGCTGCACTTGGGCCTACGATATGGCAACCAAGAATGCGGTCAGTGTCGGCATGAGCAATCACTTTTACAAAGCCATCGGTATCATTTGCCGCCATGGCGCGACCACTTGCGGCGAATGGGAAGGTACCCACATTGTAGGAATCACCGGCTGCTTTAACCTGCTCTTCGGTTAGACCAACTGAGGCAACCTCAGGGTGTGTGTAGATCACATTAGGTACAATATCATAATTCATTTGTGCCTTATGGCCGGCAATAATTTCTGCCACCATGACACCCTCTTCTGAACCTTTGTGTGCCAGCATTGGACCGCGAACCAAATCACCAATGGCATAGACACCAGGCGCATTCGTAGCACACTGCTCATTAACAAATACAGTGCCGCGCTCGTCGAGCTGAACACCGCTATCATCGGCCAGAAGACCATCGGTAAATGCACGACGACCCACACAGACGATAAGCTTATCGAAGGTCTCTTTGTGCTCATCGCCGGCGACAGACTGGTAAGTTACTTCAACCTGCTTGCCTTTAATTTCAGTCCCTGTAACACGGGCACCCAAACGAATATCTAAACCCTGCTTGGTAAAGATCTTTTTAGATTCTTTAGCGACAGCCTGATCCATAATGGCTAAGAAGTCTTCCATCGCTTCAAGCAATACAACCTCAGAGCCTAAACGGTTCCATACTGAGCCAAGTTCCAAGCCGATAACGCCGGCGCCAATAACACCCAAACGTTCTGGAACTTCGTCAATTTCAAGAGCACCAGTTGAATCAAGAATAAGTTCGCCATCAACCGGCGCAACAGGAATAGCTATAGGTAATGAGCCAGAAGCAAGGATGACATTTTCGGCCTCTAGAATGCTGACTTCGCCTTCATTGCTAGCAAACTCAACTTTTTTACCTGCCAGTAACTTACCTGTACCGTAAAGTGAGGTAACGCCGTTGGCTTTAAACAAGCCGGCAATGCCACCTGTTAGCTGGCTTATGATTTTATTCTTTCTATCCAACATACCGGGTACATCCATACCCACGCCATCAGCGCTGATACCATGAACACCAAGATCATGTTTGGCTTCGTGATACTTGTAAGAACTATCAAGCAAGGCCTTGGAAGGGATACAGCCAACATTAAGACAGGTTCCGCCATTAACGCCTTTACCGCTTTTATTCTTCCACTTTTCAATACAAGCGGTTTTAAGACCAAGTTGAGCCGCACGAATTGCCGCTACATAACCAGCCGGACCACTACCAATTACCACTACATCATATTTATCTGACATCTAATGACCTATTTGAGATAACGTAAAATTAAATTTCTAACAAGATTTTTGCAGGATCTTCGATTAATTGCTTAATCGCCACCAAGAATCGCACGGCGTCTTTACCATCGATTAACCGATGATCGTAAGACAGAGCCAAATTCATAATTGGACGAATAACAATTTCACCATCCACTACAACCGGACGCTGCTGAATACTGTGCATACCCAAAATTGCCGTCTGAGGTGGATTAATAATTGGGGTAGACAACAACGAACCATAGACACCACCATTAGTAATAGTGAATGTACCACCGGTCATTTCATCGATGGTTAGTTTGCCGTCGCGTGCCTTACCTGCATAATCGCCAATTGAATTTTCAATAGTTGCAATGCTCATGTTTTCAGCATTGCGCAATACCGGTACCACAAGACCACGCTCAGTAGATACAGCGACACCAATATCCTGATAACCATGATAAACAATGTCATTGCCATCAATAGAGGCATTAACCAGTGGGAAACGCTTTAATGCTTCAACCGCAGCCTTTACAAAAAAGCCCATAAATCCGAGGCGGGTGCCATTGTGAGTTTTTACAAACTCATCTTGGTAACTTTTACGCAGGCCCATTACCGCAGACATATCCACTTCATTAAATGTGGTTAATGAGGCCGTGGTTTGAGTCACCTCAAGTAGGCGTTCAGCAATTCTGCTTCGCATACGAGTCATAGGTACTCGACGCTCTACTCTCTCTCCTGCCTCTAGCACTTCTTCTGCCTGAGTAGATGACGCAACTGATGGTGCCGATGGCGCAGTTGAGGGTGAAAAATTCACCACATCTTCTTTAGTGATTCGACCACCCTTACCTGAACCTGTCACTTGGGCCAGATCAATACCGCGCTCTTGTGCAAGTTTTTTAGCCGCTGGATTAACCAGAGCTTCTGAGTCAGATGAATCCTGTACTTTTGGCTCTTCTGCAACTGGCGCCGGCGCTGAAGGGGCATCGACTGCACCCTCTTCGATACGAGCGATAACTTCATTGCTAAGTACTATATCGCCTTCGTTTTTAAGCACCTCTGTCAGAGTACCGCTAGCGGAGGCAACTACTTCAAGAACCACTTTATCGGTCTCAATATCAACCACAAGCTCATCGCGAGCAACGGTGTCACCAGCATTCTTATGCCATGTAGCAATCGTGCCTTCTTGGACTGATTCTGGGTAAGTTGGTGCCTTAATTTCAATGGCCATTGATCTATTCCTAATATTTTATTTATCTAAAGTTAGAGCTTCATCAATAAATGCATGCTGCTCTTCTAAGTGCACCGACATATAGCCGCTTGCCGGTGCTGCTAAGCTCTTACGCCCTACATAGCTCAGAGTAATCTCTGGCTTAAGAGCATGAATTACGCGTTTCATATGATGCTGACTACTATACCAAGCACCCTGATTAATTGGCTCTTCCTGACACCAAACCACAGATTCCATATTGGTGTAAGCACCGAGAATTTCTTCTAACTCATCATCTGGGAACGGGTATAGCTGTTCAATACGCACTAGGGCTATATTATCAATTCCTCGAGCAATACGCTCCTCCAACAGATGATAATAAACCTTACCAGAGCAAAGAATAACGCGCTTTACACCTTTGGGCTTAACATTATCACCAATGGCATTCTGGAACTCCCCATTAGCCAACTCCTCAAGAGAGGATGTAGCTAGCTTATGACGCAGAATCCATTTTGGACTTAAGATAATCAGCGGTCGACGCATAGGTCTAATCGCCTGACGACGCAATAGATGGAAAACCTGAGCCGGCGTTGTTGGGATTGAAATTTGCATATTGTGCTGAGCACAGAGCTGCAAAAATCTTTCTAAGCGAGCTGAAGAGTGCTCTGGACCCTGTCCTTCAAAGCCATGAGGTAACATCATGGTTAAGCCAGATAGGCGACCCCACTTATGCTCACCACTAGCAATAAACTGATCAATCACCACCTGCGCGCCGTTGGCAAAGTCGCCAAACTGAGCTTCCCAGATAATCAAGCCTTTAGGAGCCGTAGTCGCATAGCCATATTCAAAGGCCAACACCGCTTCTTCGGATAAAATTGAATCGTAGATATCAAAACGCGGCTGATCATCCGAAAGAGACTTCAGTGGGAGATGAGTTTCACCATCTTTTTGATTATTGATTACTGCATGACGATGAGAGAAAGTACCGCGACCCACATCTTGCCCAGTCAATCGAATTGGGTAACCCTCATCAAGCAATGTGCCATAGGCTAAGAGTTCCGCCATACCCCAGTTAAGAGGTAGTGCACCACCGGCCATTTTATGACGATCATCATAAATTTTAGCTACTTGACGCTGAACCTTTATACCATCAGGTATGGTTGAAATTTTATTGGCAACCTCTTGAAGCTTTTTAAGCTTGACGCCAGTATTTGCCGGCGTTCGCCAACCGTGATCTAAATAAGGTGACCAGTTTACAAACAAACTAGTATCCGGCTCACTAACTAGGTTATGAACCACATATTCACCTCGATCCAAGCTAGCACGATAATCATTAGTCATCTGGTCTGCTTGCGCCTGACTTACTACATTTTCTTTTACCAGCTTTTCAGCATAAAGCGTTCGAACCGTTGGATGCTTGCGAATCACATCGTACATTAACGGCTGAGTTGCTGATGGCTCGTCAGTTTCGTTGTGTCCGCGACGACGGTAACAAACCAGATCGATAACCACGTCTTTACCAAACTCATAGCGATAATCCATAGCGAGCATGGCGGCAAACATCACTTCATCGGGATTATCCGCATTCACATGTAAGATAGGTGCTTGCACCATCTTAGCAATATCAGTGCAGTATTCGGTTGAACGTGCATCTTCTTGACGGCTGGTGGTAAAACCAATTTGGTTATTGATCACAATATGAATCGAACCGCCCGTCTTATAAGCGCGGGTCTGGGATAGCTGGAAGGTTTCCATTACCACACCCTGACCGGCAAACGCAGCGTCACCATGAATCAATATCGGGACTACCTGTTGACCCTCAGGGTCATTACGACGGTCTTGTCGCGCGCGACCAGAACCTATAACCACTGGACATGAAATCTCTAGATGGGACGGGTTGAAGCCCAGAGCCAAGTGCAGCTCACCCCCAGGGGTCATAACATTGGAAGAGAAACCCTGATGATATTTTACATCACCCGATGTATCTACCATACGTTTGCCCTCGAACTCTTCAAAAAGTTCGGTTGGGTTTTTGCCTAGCACGTTAACTAATACATTTAGTCTGCCGCGGTGGGCCATAGCCATAACAATCTCTTTACAGCCATATTCGCCAGAGCGGTGAACCAAACAATCCAATAGTGGAATTAAACTTTCACCACCTTCAAGACCAAAGCGCTTAGTCCCTGGATATTTCGAATCCAAATGCTTCTCTAAACCCTCTGCAGCTGTTAATCGACTGAGAACATCAATACGCGCGGTATCATCATAGCTAGGTTTGGATCTATGACTTTCAAAACGCTGTGCCAACCACTGCTTTTCTGCGAATGAGGTAATGTGCATAAACTCAGCACCCAAATTCTGACAGTAGGTTTCTTCAAGCGTTTCAACTATTTCGCGCAAAGTAGCTTCCACTTTACCCATGTAAAGAGGGCCAGACTGAAAGGTTGTGTCTAGATCGGCCGGTGTAAGACCGTGAAAGTGCAAATCCAAATCGGGAACGTGTTCACGCTTCATGATACCGAGAGGATCGAGATTGGCTTTTTGGTGCCCACGGAAACGATAAGAACTTATTAACTGAACAACTTTAACTTGCTTTCGCTCATGCTCAATGTGAACACCACCAGAGCCTGGCGCAGGAGTGGGGCGAGCTTGCCTTCTACCAAGCAACTCAAAGTGCTTAACTACAGTATCATGAGAAACATCTGGTTTTACCGACCCATTAGTGCGCGGAAGAGAGTCAAAAAAGCGACTCCACTCCTCTGGCACATTGTTTGGCTCGTGCAAATAGGTCTCGTAGAGTTCTTCTATGTATGCGGCATTTCCACCAGAAAAGTGGGAGGAGTTTAAAAAGCGCTCCATTAAGCCATCTGCCATCGCGAAAATTCCTCTTAGGGTTACATCGGCATCCAGTAAATTTAAGGCGGTCATTTTAGACCTTTCTTGAGCAAACAACCAGTATTAACTAGCTAATAATTAGAGGTTTTTTTATATTAAAAAGAGTCAATTTGGTGATTTTTAAATAAAAAAGTTCCAACTTGGTGCTTTTGAGTATTTCGCTACATTTTTAGCAAAAGACAGCTTTATTTCGAAAAGAGATCCTTTAAAAAAAACGACCTAAAAAACAAAAAAAAGGGGCCTATGGCCCCTTTTTTAACATGAGTATTTAGCTTATGCCGCACTGGCTAGCAGCATACTGCGAATATGGCCAATTGCCTTGGTTGGGTTTAGACCCTTGGGGCAGACCTGAACACAATTCATAATCCCATGGCAGCGGAAAACGCTAAATGGGTCGTCAAGATTAGCTAAACGATCCTCGGTACCCGTATCTCGGCTATCAGCGAGGAATCTATAGGCCTGCAACAGCCCAGATGGGCCGATAAATTTGTCTGGGTTCCACCAAAAAGAAGGACAGGCTGTAGAACAACAGGCACACAGAATACATTCATAGAGACCATCAAGCTTGGCTCTATCCTCTGGTGACTGCAATCGCTCAATAGCAGGTGCTGGGGTATTATTAATCAAATAAGGCTGTATTTTTTCGTATTGCGCATAAAACTGGGTCATATCAATAACCAAGTCACGTATTACCGGCAATCCCGGCAATGGTCGAATAACCAGCTTATTATTTTTTACCACCTCAGACAGCGGAGTAATACAGGCAAGACCGTTCTTACCCGATATATTTACACCGTCTGAGCCACATACACCCTCTCGACAGGATCTACGAAAGACCAGTGTTGGGTCCTCAGTTTTGAGCTTCTCAAGAACATCTAACACCATAACGTCTTTACCCTGAGTATCGTAAGAAAACGCCTGCATATAGGGTTCAGAATCAACCTCTGGGTTATAACGATAAATACTTACTTCTAACATCGACACGCCTGACTCTCCTAGTAAGTCCGAACTTTAGGCTCAAAAGCCTCTCGGGTTTTAGGGGTAAAATTCACATCTCGTTTTGCCACAGTCTGACTTTCTGGCAAATATATTGAGTGACACAACCAATTCTTATCATCACGCTCTTGGAAGTCTTCACGAGCATGAGCGCCGCGACTCTCTGTTCGCCACTCGGCAGCAACAGCCGTCGCCTCAGCAACCTCAAGTAGATTTTGCAGTTCTAGGGCCTCAATTCTTGCGGTATTAAACGCGTTGCTAGTATCACTTAACTGCACATTCTCAATACGTGGACGAAGGGCTTTCAATTTTTCTATACCCTCTTTCATAAAGTCGCCACGACGGAATACGCCAAAGTGATTCTGCATAATTGTCTGTAATTCAGCTCTTAATACAGAGGCTTTTTCACCCTGCTGAGAACTATTAATGCGATTGAGCACCTGCATAGCTCGTTCGATATCGTCTTCTGTCGCGTCTTTTAACTCGACACCTTCACGCAATTGCTTCTCGATAAACAAACCTGAAGCACGACCAAATACAACTAGATCAAGCAGTGAATTCCCACCTAAGCGGTTAGCCCCATGAACAGATACACAGGCAGCTTCACCACAGGCATAGAAACCTTCGACAACCTGCTCATTACCCTGATCATCCAGAGTAAGCGCTTGACCGTCGACATTGGTAGGAATACCACCCATCATATAGTGACAGGTTGGCACTACTGGAATGGGCTCAACAACTGGATCGGCGTGAGCAAAGGTTCGAGACAATTCTAGGATCCCTGGCAATTTAGCATTTAGAGTTTCTTCACCAAGATGATCAAGCTTTAAGAATACATGGTCGCCATTTTCACCACAGCCACGCCCGGCAAGGATTTCTTGCACCATAGATCGGGCAACAACATCCCTACCCGCAAGATCCTTAGCGTTAGGTGCATAGCGCTCCATAAAGCGCTCACCATCTTTATTGATCAAATAACCACCCTCGCCACGACAACCTTCTGTTACCAGCGTACCGGCACCATGGATACCAGTGGGATGGAACTGCCACATTTCCATATCTTGCACTGGGAAACCGGCTCGCATTGCCATGCCAATACCGTCACCGGTACATATATGCGCATTGGTCGTCGAGGCATAGATACGCCCTGCTCCGCCGGTTGCAAATACCGTTGCTTTTGATTTCACATAAACGGTCTCACCGGTCTCAATATTGATGGCGATAACACCAACAACTGCGTTGTCGGCATTTTTAACTAAATCAACGGCGAACCATTCATTTAAAAATACGGTTTCGTTTTTGAGATTGCCTTGATACAGAGTATGCAGCAAAGCATGACCAGTTCGGTCGGCTGCAGCACAGGTTCTTGCCGCCTGACCGCCCTCACCAAAATCTTTTGATTGACCACCAAAGGGTCGCTGATAAATACGTCCATTTTCATTGCGCGAAAAAGGGAGACCCATATGCTCTAATTCAAACACTGCCTCAGGACCCGTCTTACACATATATTCAATGGCTTCTTGGTCGCCGATATAATCTGAACCCTTAATCGTGTCATACATATGCCACTGCCATTTATCATTGGGATCATCGCTAGCTATGGCACAAGTGATACCGCCTTGAGCGGAAACTGTATGTGATCTGGTAGGGAAAACTTTGGTAATAACTGCCGTCTTGTATCCGGACTGGGCTAACTGAAGGGCTGCCCGCATGCCTGAGCCACCGCCGCCAACGATAACTGCATCAAAGCTCATTGTTCTCATATTTGCCATCTAATTAAATTCCCCAAAGAATATCTATGGTCCAAACCACGTAGAAAAGGATTACTGCAATCATTGCTAACTGTAAAAACATACGAATCGCTGTGGCTTTCGGGCCAATAAGGCGAACCGTTATGTAGTCTGTAAGAACACACCAAATTCCAATCCAGGCATGAACCGCAATTGACAATATGGCCAAAAGGCTAAATAGACGCATTGCCATAGACCCATGAAGGCTCGACCACTGCTCATAACTTGGACTAGGGTTTACAGCGAAGTATCCCACCATAAAAATAAGGTAAGCCGTCAATATAAGCGCTGAAATACGTTGCAACATCCAGTTAGATAGACCGCTGTTACTTAGACTAGTTACAGATTTCACCATAAGAACACCCACCCCGTGATACTTAAAATTAGAATGGCAGCAACAGCCACCACTAGCCAAGCACTATTTCGGCCAGACTCAAAGCTATCCTCGCCAAATCCAAAATCCATGATTAGGTGTCGAATGCCGGCGACAAAGTGATAGGCCAATGCAGCAAGAGATGCCCAAATAAAAAACTGAGCAATTGGGCTGCCTAAGGATTGTTTTAGAGAATCAAAGCTCTGCTTAGACTCTAAACTGGCGTCAAATGCACAGAGCAGCAAGGCGACAGCAAAAAATAGCACCACACCAGAAGCGCGGTGCAAAATAGAAACGTAGGAGGTTATTGGCAACTTAATCGAGCCAATATCCAAATTAACAGGTCTTTTAGTTTTCACAGTGAGTTAACTCTTCAATAAGAACTCTAAAAAGGCAAAGTAGAATGGCGTCTGGTTAGAGCTGGAAAATTAGATCGACCTCTTCGTTAAGATCGCTCTCTTGTTACGGCGTGGCATTATAGATAGTTCATGCCGCTAATTCAAACTGTAGCCATTGAAACAGACGAAATTTACAAAAATTTGCATAGAAAAAAGTAAAAGCGTCGATAAATTAATTAGTTACAAAAAATTACCTGTAACAATTTTTTAAAATATCGGACAAAAAAACAGTTAAATCGTCTTCCCAAGTTGACAATTTTATCAGAGTATTTATAGTATTCGGCTCGGCTAAGGCCAGTCACATCACTAGTATTTCTCGAGGACCATGCATGACCAATCGTAAAGCAACTCTGTCTATCGATGGAGATTTAAACGTCGACCTCCCTATTTTGGAAGGTACCAAAGGACAAGATGTAATTGATATAGGCACTCTTGGCAGCCACGGCTACTTCACTTATGACCCGGGGTTTTCTGCCACTGCAGCCTGCAGATCCGACATTACTTACATTGATGGCGCCAAAGGCGTATTGCTTCATCGCGGATACCCCATCGAGCAACTTGCTGAAAAATCAGATTACTTAGAAACCTGTTATTTGCTTCTAGAAGGAAACCTTCCAGATGCTACACAAAAAGCGGATTTCGAAAACAATATCAAATACCACACCATGGTTAACCGCTCGATTGAAAACTTTATCAGCGGCTTCCGTCATGATGCACACCCCATGGCAATGATGTGCGGTATCGTCGGCGCTATGTCGTCTTTCTACCATGATTCACTCGACATTACTGATGAAACTCACCGTAAAATTTCTGCTCACCGCCTAATCGCAAAAATGCCAACCATTGCTGCGATGTGCCACAAGCACTTTATGGGTCAGCCCTTTATGTACCCAGATAATTCTCTTTCTTATTCTGAGAATTTCTTACACATGATGTTTGGAACGCCCTGCGAGAGCTACAAAATTGAACCAGCAATTGCCAAAGCAATTGATCGTATTTTCCTTCTTCACGCCGATCATGAGCAAAACGCCTCAACCTCAACGGTCAGATTGGCAGGCTCTTCAGGCGCCAACCCGTTCTCCTGTATCGCAGCTGGTATTGCCGCTCTATGGGGGCCAGCACACGGCGGTGCCAACGAAGCAGTACTGGTTATGCTGAACGAAATTGGTCATGAAGATAATATTGCTGAATATATCCGCAAGGCCAAAGACAAAAACGATCCATTTAGACTAATGGGCTTCGGTCACCGGGTTTATAAAAACTATGACCCACGAGCAACCGTTATGCGTGAAAGCTGTAACGAGGTGCTTGAGGTGCTAGGTCTAGAGAATGACCCGCTATTCCGTCTTGCTAAAAAACTAGAGACCATTGCGGTTGAAGACGATTATTTTGTCAGCAAAAAACTCTATCCTAATGTTGATTTCTATTCGGGAATCATCCTCAAAGCCTTGGGTATTCCAATTGAAATGTTTACCGCCATTTTTGCTACAGGCAGAACCGTAGGCTGGATATCTCACTGGAATGAAATGATTACCAACCCATACCGTATCGGCCGCCCTCGTCAGTTATATACTGGCGCTGATAGCCGTGACTATGTGCCGCTTAGTAAAAGATAGATAACTAGCGCAGATACAAAAAAGGCAGCCAATGGCTGCCTTTTTTTATGCCCTACCCACAGGGGCCGGAGTGAAATCTAAACTCAGTGTCGGGTGATTCTACCAGCTGTTTTTCAACAGCCAAAAATACCTCTAAACGCTGGTCGATTTGCGACTGAGAAGCCACAGTACCTGCCAGAGTTAGGTAATCTTTAAAATGCCGCCCTTCTGACTTGAGTAACGACAGATAGAAAGTTTCCAACTCTTCATCCAGAAACGGTGCAATTCGTGCAAAGCGCTCACAGGATCGAGCCTCAATAAGGGCACCCACAATCAGTATATCCACAAGCTTATCGGGGTCATTAGGTCTGACAGCCTCTCTAAGCTTTACTGCATAACGAGAAGCAGTTATTTGACGATACTCAATATTGCGACGTTTCATAATGGCAATCACCTGCTCAAAATGACGCAACTCCTCACGTGCCAATCGCGACATTTTATTTAACAGATCAAAATTATCCACATAACGATACATTAAATTCAAAGCGGTACTCGCCGCTTTTTTCTCGCAATTAGCATGATCAATTAACAATAATTCAGGATTTTCTAAGGCATTTTCAATCCATAATTGCGGGGTATTACAGGGAAGGAAATTTTCAATTTCTTGTAAAACTGTCATAGGGATTATTGGCTGATTTTTCAAAGCCAGAATTATAAACTATCAGCGGCCAACTAACAGCTCAAATCAGATAAATATAGCGCTAAAGTAAATCCTTGCATAACACCCCTAACCCAAGCAAGGCATAGGAACCTTCAACAACAGACATATCTTTCTGTAAAAAAACTACAAATTCTTGTACAATCGATCCATACCAACCCTGAAACCTAAGCTTTAATCTAATTAAATCTTATAACCTATTGTTATTAATGAGGTATTCCGTGTTAGAAGCCTATCGCGCCCATGTTGCAGAACGTCAATTAGAAGGTATCCCACCTAAGCCATTAACCCCTGAGTGGACATCCGCTTTAGTTGAATTACTAAAGAACCCACCGGCAAATGAAGCAGAGTTTTTACTCGATTTAATTGCTAATCGCGTACCCCCAGGTGTGGATGAATCAGCCTATGTAAAAGCCGGCTTTTTAAGCGCTATTGTTAAGGGTGAAACTACCTCTCCTCTTATTGATCGAGCCGCTGCCGTAGAGCTTCTTGGCAATATGCATGGCGGATATAATGTTGCGACATTGGTTGAGCTGTTAGATGACAGCGAGCTGTGCGAATTAGCCGCCAATCAACTCAAGGCAACTACCCTTGTGTTTGATGCTTTTCACGATGTTGCTGAAAAAGCCGATGCCGGCAATGCACCGGCGCAGGCAGTAATGCAGTCTTGGGCTGATGCTGAGTGGTTTACAACCAACGATGCCGTACCTACCAGCATCAAAGCTGTGGTATTTAAAGCTACAGGCGAAACCAACACCGATGACCTCTCTCCGGCACAGGATGCCTGGTCGCGCCCCGATATTCCATTGCATGCTAAAGCCATGTACAAGATGACCCGTGATGGCTTAAACCCAGAAGAGCATGGCGTTATTGGCCCTATGGCTCAAATTGAAGAAATTAAATCAAAGGGCCTACCCGTTGCCTTTGTCGGTGATGTTGTAGGCACTGGCTCCTCACGTAAATCAGCCACCAACTCTGTACTCTGGTTCTTTGGCGAAGATATGCCCGGTGTGCCCAATAAGCGCTCTGGTGGTATCTGTATAGGTAGTAAGGTAGCCCCCATCTTCTTTAACACTATGGAAGATGCCGGCGCTCTAGTACTAGAGGCACCTGTTGACGATATTCACTATGGCGATATTATTGAAATACGCCCCTATGACGGTCAAATTCTTAACGAAGCTGGCGATATTATCTGTGAGTTCGAGCACAAATCAGACGTTATTCTCGATGAGGTGCAAGCAGACGGTCGAATTAACCTAATTGTCGGTCGCGGCCTAACCCAGAGAGCCAGAGAGCACCTAGGCCTGCCTGCATCGGATGTTTTCCGCAAGCCAGATGTACCAAAAGAATCAACCGCTGGCTTCTCACTTGCACAAAAAATGGTTGGTAAAGCCTGTGGCGTCGAGGGTGTTCGCCCTGGAACCTACTGTGAACCAAAAATGACCACTGTAGGCTCACAGGATACAACCGGCCCAATGACCCGTGATGAACTTAAAGACCTGGCTTGCCTTGGCTTCTCATCAGATTTAGTAATGCAGTCCTTCTGCCATACTGCGGCCTATCCTAAGCCGGTAGATATTGACACTCAACACAGTTTGCCTGACTTTATTATGAATCGCGGTGGGGTCTCACTTCGCCCTGGCGATGGCATTATCCATAGCTGGCTAAACCGTATGCTGCTACCAGATACCGTTGGAACTGGTGGTGACTCACATACCAGATTCCCCATGGGGATTTCATTCCCTGGCGGTTCTGGTCTAGTTGCTTTCGCAGCTGCTACCGGTGTTATGCCACTCGATATGCCAGAATCTGTTCTGGTACGCTTTAAGGGTGAAATGCAACCGGGCATTACACTTCGCGACTTAGTTCATGCGATCCCTTACTACGGCATTAAAGAAGGTTTATTGACGGTTGAGAAGAAAGGTAAAAAGAACTTCTTCTCTGGCCGCATCCTTGAAATTGAAGGCGAAGGTATTGAAAGCCTAACCGTAGAGCAGGCATTTGAGCTCTCTGACGCTTCTGCTGAACGTTCAGCAGCAGGTTGTACCATTAAGCTCAGTGAAGACTCAGTGGCCGAATACTTACGCTCCAACGTTACCCTATTGCGCTGGATGATCGCTGAGGGCTATGGTGATGTCAGAACCCTAGAGCGTCGCGTACGCCAAATGGAAGAGTGGCTAGAGAACCCAACGCTAATGTCTGCTGATAGCAATGCGGAGTATGCTGCAGTTATCGAGATCGATCTAGCGGATATTAAAGAGCCTATCGTTTGCTGTCCAAATGATCCAGATGATGCCAAGCTTCTATCTGAGGTGGCCGGTGATAAGGTCGATGAAATCTTTATCGGTTCATGCATGACTAATATTGGTCACTTCCGTGCCGCAGGCAAGCTACTGGATGAAGCCGGTTCAGTAGATTCAAGATTCTGGATTTGCCCGCCTACCCGTATGGATGCTCACACGCTGATGGAAGAAGGCTACTACAACATCTACGGGAAAGTAGGTGCACGTACTGAAATGCCTGGTTGTTCACTGTGTATGGGAAACCAAGCGCGCGTATTAGCTGGCGCCACAGTACTATCTACCTCGACGCGAAATTTCCCCAACCGTTTGGGCGATGGCGCCAATGTGTATTTAGCATCAGCCGAGCTCGCATCAGTTGGCGGTATTTTGGGTCGACTCCCTACCCCAGAAGAATATATGCAGTATGCAGGTAAAATTGACTCTATGGCAGATGAGATCTATCGCTATATGAACTTTGATCAAATTGAATCGTTCCAGAAGTCTGCTGAACAGGGCAAGACGATTGCTGCCGAGCAAATTGTTGAAGTTAGATAAGATCGATTTCATACTATAAAAAAACCCCGCTTATGCGGGGTTTTTTTATATGTCTGATTTAACGATTAATGCTACATATAGGCATTAGTAGTATCAGTATGATCAGTAGAATCCTTAACACCCTTTAGCTCAGGAATTTTTTCCATCAGTGTTTTTTCAACCCCCTCTTTAAGGGTTAGGCTAACCGATGAACAGCCCTGACAGCCACCACCAAACTCTAGCACTGCGATATCCTCATCCATGGTTGCTAGAGACACATTGCCACCATGCGCCGCCAAACCCGGGTTGATTTCACTGTGAAGAAGGTAGTTAATTCTATCTTCGATAGGACTATCATCACTCACATTAGGCACACGAGAGTTTGGCGCTCTTATGGTTAATTGGCCGCCAAATTTGTCCTCTGCAAAATCTACCTTGGCATCATCTAGAAATGGAATGCTGCGAAGCTCGAAGTAGGCATTAAATTTATCGTACTCAATAATTACATCCTCTTCGTTATGCTCACCAGGACGGCTGTAGGCAATACAGGTTTCCGCTTTAGGTGTTCCCGGGTCGGAAATAAACATACGGATACCTATACCCTCGCAATTTTGTTTCTCGAGTAGTCCAGCAAGGTAATCTTGAGCTGATTCTGTAATTGTGACATTGACCATTTAATAAATTCCAAGGTAATTCCTGAGTTAAATACAGGGTTATTTTACGTTATGCCGGGTCTAAACAAAACTTTTCTTTTTGAAAAATACTGGTATGATGCGCATCCATCAAAATATTTTGATAAAGCAATAGATAAAGGCGCTAGAGCATTATATGCAAAAGAATGGCTTAACCAAGATTCACCAATCCCTCCTATCAGCGGCAGAAAAGCGTATTCTGCTGATAGACGGTGCCATGGGAACAATGATTCAACAGCACAGCCTGGAAGAAGCCGACTTTCGCGGCCAGCGCTTTGCCGATTGGCCTTCAGATATCAAGGGCAATAACGATCTTTTAAGCCTGACTCAACCGCAAATTATTTTAGATATTCATCGCGCCTATCTTGAAGCCGGCGCCGATATCATTGAAACCAATACATTTAATTCTACGCAGGTCTCGCAGGCTGACTACAATATGCAGTCGCTGTCTGCAGAGATTAACCGTGAATCGGCCAAATTAGCCCGACAGGCTGCTGACGAGTTTTCTACCCCCGACAGACCGCGCTTTGTCGCTGGTATATTAGGCCCTACGAGCCGCACCGCATCGCTATCACCGGACGTTAATGACCCCGGTGCGCGCAATGTAACCTACGACGAATTAGTCGAAAACTACTGCGAATCAACTGAAGCGCTTATCGAGGGCGGCTGCCATTTTATTATGGTAGAAACTGTGTTTGATACGCTTAATGCCAAAGCCGCACTTTTTGCGGTACAAAAGGTGTTTGAAAAGCTCGGTTACCAGTTACCAATAATGATTAGTGGCACTATTACCGATGCCAGTGGCCGAACCCTATCAGGGCAAACACCCGAAGCCTTTTGGAATTCCGTACGCCACAGCATACCGATTAGTATTGGCCTCAACTGCGCATTGGGGCCAGATGAGTTGCGCCCTCACCTTTTAGAAATTTCTAATGTGGCAGACACTCTGGTAACAGCCCACCCCAATGCCGGTCTACCAAATGAATTCGGCGGCTATGATCTAGACCCCGAGGCCATGGCTAACACCATTGCAGAATTTGCTCAGTCGGGGCTGTTAAATATTGTTGGTGGCTGTTGTGGTACCACCCCCGAGCACATCAAAGCAATTGCCGATGCGGTTGCTAAGATTAAACCGCGGCAGATTCCTGATATTGCTCCTGCCTGCCGACTTTCTGGCTTAGAGCCGTTCACCATAGATACTAAATCGTTATTTGTGAATGTGGGCGAGCGCTGTAATGTCACCGGGTCAGCAAGGTTTAAACGCCTTATCCTTGAAGAGAACTACGACGAAGCGCTACAGGTTGCTCTTCAACAGGTAGAAAACGGCGCGCAGATTATTGATATCAATATGGATGAGGGCATGCTAGAAGCCATCCCTGCTATGGTGAAATTCCTTAATCTAATTGCTTCGGAACCGGATATCTCGCGCGTACCAATTATGGTGGATTCCTCCAAATGGGAGGTAATTGAAGCCGGGCTTAAATGTATTCAGGGTAAGTCTGTAGTTAACTCAATCAGCCTTAAAGAGGGTGAAGCAGAGTTTATTCAACGAGCCACCCTGTGCAAGCAGCATGGCGCCGCCATAGTGGTGATGGCTTTTGATGAGCAGGGTCAGGCAGATAACCTTGAGCGGCGCAAACAAATTTGTCAGCGCAGCTATGATATTTTGGTTAACCAAGTAGGCTTCCCCGCTGAAGATATTATTTTTGACCCCAATGTCTTTGCCGTAGCCACCGGAATTGAAGAGCATAATCGCTATGGCTTGGACTTTATTGAAGCCACTGGCTGGATAAAGCAAAACCTACCCCATGCGCTGGTGTCTGGTGGTATTTCAAATGTCTCATTCTCATTTAGGGGTAATAACCCAGTACGGGAGGCAATTCACTCGGTGTTTTTATACCATGCTATTGGCCAAGGCTTAACTATGGGTATTGTTAATGCCGGCCAACTAGCGGTTTACGACGAGCTCCCCCCCGCCCTTCGCGATACGGTTGAAGATGTGGTTCTATACCGCAACGATGAAGCCACTGAAAGCTTATTGGCGATTGCAGATGATTATCGTGGCGATGGCACTGCCAAGGCTAAAACAGAAGATCTAAGCTGGCGCGAAGCCGATGTGAATCGTCGCCTTGAGCATGCACTGGTGAAAGGAATTACCGCCTATATCGAAGAGGATACTGAAGAAGCTCGTCAACAGGCCGAACGTCCTCTGCACGTTATTGAAGGCGCGCTAATGGATGGCATGAATATTGTTGGCGATCTATTTGGGTCTGGCAAAATGTTTTTGCCACAAGTGGTTAAATCTGCTCGAGTGATGAAGCAGGCGGTTGCCTATTTACAGCCCTATATTGAAGCTGAAAAAGATGAGTCAGCCAGAAGTAACGGCAAAATACTGATGGCAACAGTTAAAGGCGATGTTCACGATATTGGTAAAAATATCGTGGGTGTGGTTTTGCAATGCAATAACTATGAGGTCATTGATCTCGGAGTTATGGTTCCCGCTGAGAAAATACTACAGACAGCCAAAGAGGAACAGGTTGATATTATCGGCTTATCTGGGCTGATTACGCCATCACTTGATGAAATGGTGCATCTGGGCAAAGAAATGCAGCGCCAGGGCTTTTCTGTGCCCCTACTGATTGGTGGAGCCACAACCTCTAAGGCGCATACAGCGGTAAAAATTGCTCCTAATTAT
The DNA here is from genome assembly GCA_938092205.1 of uncultured Pseudomonadales bacterium. Lineage (GTDB taxonomy): Bacteria > Pseudomonadota > Gammaproteobacteria > Pseudomonadales > Porticoccaceae > HTCC2207. Next base: position 13,619 of record CALKMW010000024.1, on the reverse strand, counting down.
GACAACAACCAAGCCATTTATGTATCCGATGCCTCTAGAGCGGTTGGCGTCGCCAGCAAGCTTATCAGCAAGGATAGCCGCGATGACTTTGTTGCCGATATACAGAAGGACTATGACGCGGTTAGATTGCGCACCGCTAACCGCACCTCACGAGGAACATTGTTTGCCTACGAGGATGCCGTCAAGCAAAAACCACAGCTAAACTGGCGCGATTACACACCAGATATTCCTAACCAGCTAGGCGTGAGTGTTTTAGACGATTACCCACTACAAGCCCTAGTGCCCTACATTGATTGGACACCGTTCTTTATCACCTGGGATTTAGTAGGCAAATACCCCAAGATCTTTAATGATGAAGTAGTAGGTGAAGCGGCGCAAAATCTATTTGAAGATGCTCAGGTGCTGTTAAAAGATATTATTGATAACAAACGCCTTAAGGCGCGCGCAGTATTTGGCCTGTGGGAAGCAAATAGCGTCAACCATGATGATATAGAAATTTATGGCAATGATAGCGACACAAACACTCTAGCCACTGTTCATCATATTCGTCAGCAAATCCAAAAACCTGGTGCCAGTGAAGAACTGTTTTCATTAGCTGATTTTATTGCACCTAAAGACAGCGGCATCAAGGACTACATTGGCGGTTTTGCAGTAACCACCGGTATCGGGGCCGATGAATTAGCTGAACAATATGAAGCCAAACAAGATGACTACAATGCGATTATGGTCAAGGCTCTGGCCGACCGCTTAGCAGAGGCTTTCGCTGAACACCTGCATGAAAGAGTACGTCGTGAATATTGGGGCTATGCCAATGATGAAGCCCTTGATAACGAGGCGCTTATTAAAGAAAAGTATCGTGGCATTCGCCCTGCCCCCGGCTACCCCGCTTGCCCCGATCACACGGAAAAAGCCGCCTTATTTGATTTGCTAGAGGCCGAGAAAAATACCGGCTTAACCCTAACCGACAGTTTTGCCATGTCGCCTGCGGCGGCGGTAAGCGGCTGGTATTTTGGCCACCCAGAATCTAAATACTTCAACACCGGCAAGATCGACAAGGATCAGTTGGCATCTCTTGCAGAGAGAAAATCTATGCCAATCGATAAGCTTGCGCGCTGGTTAAGCCCTATCTTGGATTAAATAGTGACTAAGCCATCTAAAGACGCACAAAAACCCAGCCTTATATCGGTGGTTAAAAGTATTTTAGCCGCCGGCATTGGCGTTCAGAGCGATAAAAACAGAACGAGGGACTTTGAACAGGGCAATCCGCTAACCTTTATTATTGGCGGCATTGTTTTTACTTTAGTATTTATTGCCACTATTGCCACTATTGTAGGCTTTGTATTAAGCAATTAATGGCCGTTAAACCTAATCAAAACTAAGCTCATCGACACATTTAGCATCAGACACAATAGCCTCTAGGTGAGCATGGTTGCGCGGTAGTATTTGCGTACTATAAAACTGGGCTGTTGCGATTTTTTGTGACAAGAATTTATCGCTATCCCCTGCATCCATTTTTTTCTGTGCCACACAGGCCAATATACTCAACTGCCAAAAGGCCATTGAGTTACCAAACAGCATCATAAATTGATAGGCCACAAAAGACGCCTTGTGGCTATTTTGCAGCACATGCTCAAGCGCCGACTGGCACTGTTCTATGGTGGCAAAAAGGATTTCTTGCAGAGTTTTACAGCTGCAATTATTAGCACTTTCAGTCATTTCTGTGATCAACTGCTGAATACCCTTGCCCTTGTCACGAAGACATTTACGCCCAATAAAATCTAACGCCTGTATGCCATTAGTACCCTCGTAAATAGGTAATATGCGGGCATCACGCATATGTTGAGCAGCGCCGGTTTCCTCAATAAAACCCATACCCCCATGCACCTGAACACCAAGAGATGTAGTTTCCATTGCCATCTCGGTACACCAGCCTTTAACCAGCGGTGTCATAATTTCCACTCGCTCAGCACTGAGCTGCCTGACCTCTTCATCAACATGATGAGAAGCTCGATCCTCCGCAGCAATAGTGTAGAGCGACATTGCTCTTCCCGCCTCTGTTAGCGCGCGCATCTGAGCTAGCATGCGCTTTACATCTGGGTGATGAATAATTGAGGCGCGACCTTGCACACCTTGAACCGCACCCTGAACCCGCTGCGAGGCGTATTCAACCGCTTGTTGATAGGCCCGCTCACCCACTGACACACCCTGATGGCCCACTGCTAAACGGGCGTGATTCATCATGCTAAACATGCACATAAGCCCCTGATTAAGGGGGCCAACTAAATAACCAATGGCACCACCATTATCACCAAAAGCTAGGGTGCAGGTGGGACTACTATGAATACCCAGCTTATGCTCAACCCCCACGGGCTTAACGTCATTGCGTGGACCCAAACTGCCATCTGTATTAATAGTGTATTTAGGCACTAAAAATAGCGAAATACCTTGATTACCCTCTGGGGCATCAGGCAAGCGCGCCAAAACTAGATGGATAATATTCTCCGCCTGCTCATGGTCACCCCAGGTAATATATATTTTCTGTCCACTGATAAGATAGTGGTCACCATTGGGCACTGCTTTGGTTTTTACCGCCGAAAGATCACTGCCCGCTTGCGGTTCAGTTAAATTCATGGTGCCAGACCAAACCCCAGAAATTAACTTATGAAGGTAACGATCTTTTTGTTCATCAGAGCCATATAAATTCAATGCATGAATCACCCCGCGGGTCAGGGTAGGCAACAAACTAAAGCCAACATTGGCTGATTGCAGCATTTCTTGCACTACGGCATCAATAACCGCAGGAAAACCAGCACCACCGTACTGGGTTGAACCGCTTAAAGAGCACCAACCAGCCGCAACCATCTGTTGATACACCCCATCTAATGCCGGCGAGGTAATTACCTGATTATCTTTAAGATAGGCAGGCTGAGTATTAGAGGGCCAATTGGTAGGAGCGACAACCTGCTCAAAAAAACGTGCCGCCTCTGGCAAGATAGCAGCAACCATATCCGGGCTGGCGTCCTCAAATCCAGGCAAGGCACATAGCTCTGAATAATTAACCAGATGTTCAAGAATAAACTGTAGCTCTTGCTGAGGGACCTTATAAACTGTCATTGGCAATCATTCCTTTTGGCAATATTTTCACTATAGCTTTAACCTAGAATAAGTCGTTCTAGCTACGCCAGTAAATCAAAAACAATGACTCGTGAGTTTTATAAAACTTACTATCTCAATCTAATTAAAGGGCAGAAAAGCCTTCGAATTACTAATGATTAACAGCTTTAATTAAATACCTTAAACTATTGTTTTATAATTAATATATATAGGAATATTGGCTAACAAAATAACATAATCTAGTTTTATCATTTACTATATATTTTGTTACAATAGTCTGCGCTTTAAAATTAAAGCCTATTAACTGCGCCAGATTTACGTTCTGGTTTAGCCGAACAAAACCATAGGACAATTATGTCGACCCAATATGTTACCTGCGCCATGTATAAGTTCGTGGCCCTCCCCCACTTCGAAAGCTTACGCGCCCCACTGCTTGAAGCCATGACTCAAAATCATATTTTTGGCACGCTTTTGCTCGCCGCTGAAGGCATTAATGGCACCGTCTCTGGTACTCGCGAAGGGATCGATAATTTACTTGAATGGATTAATCAACAGCCAGGGCTAGAAAATATTGATAGCAAAGAATCCTATGACGACAAAATCCCCTTCTACCGCACCAAGGTTAAGTTAAAAAAAGAAATTGTCACCATGGGCGTTGAGGGCATTGATCCTAAGCAGACGGTTGGTACTTATGTCAAACCAGAGGATTGGAATGCGTTAATTTCCGACCCCGATGTGGTTTTGATTGATACGCGCAATGATTACGAAGTTCAGGTGGGCACCTTTAAAAATGCCATTGACCCAAAAACAACCAGCTTTAGAGAATTCCCCGAATGGTCGAAAAACAATCTAGACGCTAAAAACAACAAAAAAGTCGCCATGTTCTGCACTGGCGGTATACGCTGTGAAAAATCCACCGCATTTCTTAAGGAGCAGGGATTTGACGAGGTTTATCACTTGCAGGGTGGAATCCTAAAATATTTAGAGAAAGTCCCTGAAAACGAATCCCTGTGGCAAGGAGAGTGCTTTGTGTTCGACAATCGCGTTACGGTTGATCACAATCTAAATTCTGGCAGTTATGATCAATGTCACGCCTGCAGAATGCCTATTACCGAGCATGAAAAGACATTGGATAGCTATATTGAGGGTGTTTCTTGCCTGCACTGTCACAATAAAGTGTCTGAACAGCAAATAAAACGCTTTGCTCAACGACAAAAGCAAGTCAAACTAGCTAAGGCGCGTGGCGAATCTCATATTGGCAGTGCAGCCCAGTTAGATACTGAACGTCGCCGCATAGAAAAGAAGGCGAAAAAACAAGCCGCCATAGATAAAAATAACCAAAAATAACTGATTAAGAGGTGTTTTGTGAGGATATTAGTAAATTGTTTTGCACTCTTTGTTTTATTTTCGCCAAGTATCGCCTACAGTCATAGTATGGAAAAAATTCAAAACACCTATGTTTTAGTTCATGGCATGACCGGCGGCGGCTGGGATTGGAAACTCATTGACAACCTACTCAGCAAGGACGGACATGAAGTCTATCGCCCTACTCTTACTGGTTTAGGTGAGCGAATGCATCTGGCGCATGAGGATATAGACCTTAGCACCCATATACAGGATATCGTCAATCTTATTAAATTTGAGCAGTTGGATAATATTGTACTGGTTGGGCATAGTTATGGCGGCATGGTTATCACGGGCGTTATGAATGAGTTGCCAGAAAAGATACAGCATGCATTTTTTCTCGATGCCCTAGTACCTGATCATAGAATGTCGGCCGCAGATGCCAATGGGAAATATGTAAAATTCAACGCCAAAAATGGCTTTGTATACCCCTCATGGCTTGAAAACAAACAAACCTTTCCCCGCGATTTACCGCACCCAGTTAAAACATTGACAGAAAAAGTTGCCTTCAATAACAAAGCAGCAAAAGCGCTACCCGCAACCTATGTTAACTTTACACCGGAAAGCTTGATCAAAAGAGAACGATCGATCAATCATTCGTGGCAGCGCGCCGAGAAAAGAGGTTGGACTATTAAAACACTAGACAGTGATCACAACGCCCAAAGATCTAACCCCGAGGCGCTTAAAAAGCTTTTAGTCACTTTTTAAACACCTCTGATAGGATTAGTTGGGATTAGGCAATAAATGCCGTTAGAGTCAGATCATCTTCCTCTACTGTTGAGCTATCACCTACTGAGATCTCAATCGACTCGATAGAGCTTGAGCCTACAGAGGCATCTGAATCAGCAAATATGGTAAGCACATTAGATGCATCATCAAAATAGCTACCAATAGCATTGTCCAAACTGCTGTCATTGCCACTGATTAGATCCAATATATCGGATGAGACATTGGTCATTTGATTCAATTGATTCTCCTCAACCCCATCTACCGCTGAAATACCGGTATAGCCTGCGGCTAACAAGGCAGCTGAAACATCAATAGTATCCGACGAAGAATCAAAATCAGTTAGGGTATGGGCAGAAGCACTCCACTCATCTAAGCTTTGCGCAACAACAAATACGTCTTCACCATTACCAGAAGTAACATCGGCAGAACCCAAGCCTAATGCAATAACATCTGCATTATCAGTACCCTGATAGGCCTCAGAAGTGACCAAGGTATCCGCCACTACTAGACCCACATCCTGGGATGCACTGTCGCTGCCATTATTAGCAGTAACTGTAAAGTTGTAGTTTGATACATTTTGGTAGTTCGCTTCACCGGCAAGAGTAACAGCACCTGTTACACTATCGATGCTTAGGACTGAACTCACATCATCTGAGCCTGATCCCGTATCACCAGCAATAAGCACATCATAAGATTGACCGTCAAAGGTATAACCTGCCTGAGTACTAGTATCTACCAGATTCAAACCAGTGGAGTCTGCATTAGTATCGACAATATCAAAGGTGATTGTAGCCAATTCAACAGGTACTGAACCTGGGAACTGGCTAAACAACGAAGCCCAGCCAAAGCTTAATTTTTGGTCCGTAGCTGAATCGGCATCTGTATCACTAGAATCCACTGACTGCGAGCCAGATGCGATAGCGCCTGTAAATACATTGGACACTTCACTTAAGGCGAGAACAGAGCTATCAAAGTTTAATGACATGCCAATACCGCTAAGATTGGCGTTATCTGCTAGATATGAATAGGTCACTGTTACCTGTGTACCATCTTCAGACTTGGTGCTTTCAGACACATATACATGTTGTGTATTAGCCTGCACCTCTGGAGCTGTAATTACAGACTCTGTTTGATTAGCTGTTGAACCCGAAGCAGCTGAAATAGCCAATTCTTGCGACTGACCATCAAAGGTATAACCCGCAGCAGAGCTGGTTCTTACCAAATTCAATCCCGTTGAACCTGAAGCGCTATCCGCAATATCAAAGGTCACTGTGGCTAAGTCAACCGAAGTTGAGCCTGGGAATTGACCAAATAAAGAAGCCCAACCAAAACTTAATAACTGATCGGTGGATGAATCATTATCGGTGTTTCCCGAGTCTGCTGACTGCGCCCCTGATGCAATAGCACCAGCGAATACATCAGACACACTGCTTACACTAAGAGCGGAACTATCAAAGTTTACAGATACCCCTACTCCACTTAGGTTAGCTTCATCCGCCAGATACGAGAATGTGGCTGTGATCTGACTGCCATCGTCTGATAGCTGAGCAGCCGAGACATAAACATGCTGGGTATCAGCCTGCACCACTGGCACAGTGATCACTGTTTCCGCAGGTATCTGCGACTGGTCACCACCTGAATTATCATTTACTGCAGAATAATCTGTGTGGTCAACCAAGCTATAGCTTGCACCGGCAATATTACTAGTAGCAGTGTAAACCACCTGATCAGAACCATTGCCTTCAAGAACTACATCCAGATCGGTTGAAGTGATTGCTGGACTAGGCTCATTAACTGTAAGGGTTACCTTTTGTGAAGCCACATTACCTGCAGGGTCTGTCGCCGTCACGGTAAAGCTATATTCAGGCTGAGCCATTGCATTTGGATTTGAGGCCAAGGTCACCTCACCGGTTGCAGAATCGATAGTCAAACCGGTATCAAGCATTAATCTAGCACTTGAAAAATACGATGGGTCTGTATAATCATATTCATCTACTAGTACATTGTAGATATCAAACTTTGAGGACAATACACCTGGCTCATGGGTGTAATTCAGCTCAGCGAAAACTTGCTGCCATGAGTCGTCAGTAGTCGCAGGGAAATACAAAGCCGCCGCAGAAAGCTCGCCAACAACTTCGTCATTATTAGAAACAAAGGTAGGCTCCACAGTTGTAATTAACTGATCAGCCGTTATATCCCCTACCTCATCAGGATTGTATCCAATTCTAGCGTCAAAGTTCTCCAAACCACCAACTGCAATATCCGCAATCACATCCTGAGTTAGAGCCAACTGCATGGTGATTGAGCCATCTTCTTCGACAATAAAGTTCTGCTCAAAAACACCTTCGGAATAATAAGCAACCTGATCTTGATCTATTGCATAAACAAGCGCACCTGGATCATCCCCATCATTGGCCTGAGCGGTATATACAACATTATTAGCACCAATGTCAGAAGCAATATTCGCTTCTGTAGATGATTCAAATACTGGCGCTACTTCATCTAAATTCGTGATATCAAGGGTTACTGTTAAGGCTTCACTTGCATTACCAGCAGCATCTGTGGCTATAACATCAAAACTATAGGCGCTTTGCGCTTCATAGTCTGGATTGTCATTAAGCGTAACCACACCCGTTGTGCTATCAATACTTAAACTAGATGCTCCATCTGCAATGGCCACATCATGAGATTGCCCATCGAAGGTATAGCCAGCAGCGGTACTGGTAGTAACAAAATTGATCGTTGATAAATCAACGTCTTGATCCAATATATTGAAGGTTACTGTTGCTAAATCCTTAGGTAATTCACCTGGCCAACCGGCATAGATTGAAGCCCAGCCCATAGAGAGATACATATCTGTATTAGCATCCCCATCGGCATTGTCATCATCAGCTATAGCATCGCCATAGGCGAATAAATTACTATCTGCGAAAACATCAGATAGCTCTGCAACACTTAGCACAGTACTATCAAAATGAACCTTTAAACCTAAACCCGTTAAGCTATCAACTTCTGCATTGTAGCTAATAACCACGGTTTCCTGAGTACCATCACTAGATTTAGTGCTTTCCGACACATAAACATGCTGCGTATTAGGTAAAACTTGAGGAATATTTATCGCACTTTCAACAGCTGAATGATCTACTAGACTATAGGTAAGGTCACCACTTGAGTCGACAGAATCATCAGCGGTTACTGTGTATACCTGCTGACCGGAGCCAGAATTTTCAGCCAGCGGGTTAGCTGTAGCTAAAGAGGTAATAACTGGGGCTGTATCATCAATATTAGTTATATCAAGTGTAACTGCTTGCTGCGATGCATTACCTGCTGCATCTGTAGCAACCACATCAAAACTATAGCTGCTGTTTGTTTCATAATCTGGATTATCTGAAAGGGTTACCTCACCGCTTTCTGCATTGATTGAAAGCGCACTATCGGCACCAGCCGCTAGACTATAGCTAACTCCATCACTTACATCGTTATTATCAGTGGCAGTGGCGGTATAAATAACCTGACCTGCACCAGTATCTTCGATAAGGCTAGTAGCCGTATCACCAGAGGTAATTGTTGGGGCTACCTCATCAAGGTTATTAACATTTAGGGTAACTACTTGAGAGTCAACATAACCATCTTCGTTAGTGGCTATAACCTCAAAGGTATAGGACTGCTTAGCTTCGAAATCTGGATTGTCATTAAGCACTACAACACCAGATGCAGCGCCAATCTCAAATTGACTTGAGTCACCCGCATTACCAAGAGTATAAGTAGCACCAGCCTCATTAGAGCTAGTGTTATATACCACCTGTGGTGCGCCAGAATTCTCATCAATAGTCACTGCCGTTACATCTGAATTAATTTCAAATGGCACTTCTTGTGGTGACATGCCAAATTGATACATTGGTGCTTTTCCAGCATTTTCAAGATTAACAAAATGGCTGTAGTTCATCTTGTGCGAATCTGGGGATTGCCAGTTACTGTATACATCACCAAGAAGTACACCGACAAAATTAGCTTCAGATGCTTCCTCTACGGTCATCTCAGCGCCATCATAATCAAGACTAACTGATAATCGATTAACCGTTAGTGCACCCTGACCATTATTGGCTGATTCATCCCAAAAATCTTGAGACTCATCAATAAACATCCATTCCCTTTCAATAGCAATGGGTGAGCGAACTGACATCCTTAGAATTTCAAGTGCATCGGCACTGGTTACCTTGCCTGACTTATTGACGTCAGCGGCAAAGAATTGATAAGCGGAGACACCAATTTGATTGATACCAGAGTCATCCAATGTATTGGGGTTATCGCCCACACCTATTTTAAGTGCAGCCAACGCATCAAGTGAGGTTACAAGCCTACCGGTGTCTTCAGACTGAAGCTCACGATGGGCGGTTACAGTAACCTCATCAGCAGCAAGTTCATCAACAACGAAGTCACCTGTTGCATTGGAGGAGACCGTCTTAATATGTTCGCCACCCTCTTTGTGATGCATAGAAATCGATACATCATCCATCATGGACTGAGTAGCCCAGTGATAGACCTTACCACTTAGAGTAAAGTCATCAACATCATTAACAGAAAGACTGACTGTTTGAGATTGGCTTTGATTACCCGAGCCATCGGTGGCAATCACGGTAAAACTGTATTGATCTTGAGCTTCAAAATCTGGGTCAACAGCAAGAGTTACTTCGCCGGTTTCAGCATTGATACTAAAGACACTATCGCTTGAAGCATCAAGACTGAATTGAATGACTTCTTCACCATTAAAATCTGTGTCCTCTGCTGTTGCGGTGTAAACAACCTGATTTGCACCAGAGTTTTCATTAATATCATTGGCCGCATCAGAGGAGGTTATAGTGGGTCCTGTTTCATCCAGATTATCCACCTGCATAGAAACCACATGAGGCTCACTACTATTGCCCGCAGCATCAGTTGCGACTACCGAGAAGCTGTAACTAGACTGCTGCTCATAGTCTGCTGAAGCAGTAAATGTTACCTTGCCTTCGGCATCAATACTAAAGCTTCCATCACTATCATCTGCTAGAGAGTAGCTAACACCACCACTGATATCCGCACTGTCGGTGGCGGTTACCGTATACACATGTTGGCCAGCTGCTGAATTTTCAACAACGTTGTTAGCAACCGTACCAGAGGTTATTTCTGGGGCAATTTCATCAATATTATTTATATTTAGGGTAACCGTTTGACCCTGACTTACATTGCCTGCGCCATCAGTCGCCAGCACAGTAAAGATATACTGAGCTTGAGTTTCTATATCTGGATTGTCTATAAGCGTTACATCACCGGTGTTAGCATCAATACTTAGAGCTGAATCACTGTCACCAGAAAGACTGTAGGTTATAGGTGTTTGACTTATATCATTACTGTCATCAGCAATGACAGAGTAAATAATTTGGTTGGCACCTGAATTTTCCTCTATGTACCCAGCAGTGTCACCTGAGGTTATCTCAGGCGCACTATCGTCTACATTTTCTATATTTACTTGTATATCCTGCTGATCAGAGTTGCCTGCCGCATCTGTGGCAATAACAATAAAGTTGTAGGCACTTTGAGCCTCAAAATCAGGATTTTCAATTAGGGTAACAGCACCTGTATTAGCATTGATGTTAAATGAATCTGCATGAGTGCCAGCAAGACTAAAGGTAACACCATCTGTGATATCTCCTGAGTCATCTGCAGTAACGGTCAATATTTGTTGACCGGCACTGCTATTCTCAACAACAGTGATTCCAGTATCAGGCGATAAAGGCTCGCTTGGAACAACATCAACATCGGGCGCATAATCATCGACATCATTAATAGCAAGGGTGACCGTTTGAATATCCGATTGACCTCTTGCTTCATCTATTGCCATTACAGAGAAAACGTAGTCAGTTCTTGACTCATGATCTGGGCTGTCAATGATAGAAACATCACCAGTAACAGCATCAACTTCAAAGCCTCTACTATCGTAGTAACGTGAAATTGAGTTCTGTAGTGGATTATGGTCGGTACCAATCAAAACATCTGTGACACTAAATTCAGCAGAGGTAATATCTTGATTCAGTGTAAATACTAGCTCAACAATTGGATTATCAGAAATATTTGGCAGTTGATCCATAAAGATCCCTGCGATCTTGATTTCACCAACTACAGTTTCTTCAACAATCTGCAACTGTGCCTCAGAGGCTACAGAAACCGATTGCTGTGTAATTGAAGAGTCATCATAACCAATCACCAAGTCAAAGTTTTCAATACTATTGGGGTAGTTAGCTGCTAAGGATGGGTTAACAAACAGCTGCAAGGTTACAGAGCCATCAGTGTTTTCAACAAAACGTTGCTCTATTCCACCCTCTTCAACAATTAGATTAGTTAAAAGACTGTAACTGATTGTATCTTGAGCTTCGGCACCAGAAATAGTGGTACTGTAAACCACAGAGCCGGCATCGATATTTTCATCAACAGCATCGGCCGTAGAGGAAGAGGTAATTGCCAACTGCTCATCATCAATCACAAGATTTACTGATTGCGATTCACTTTGGTTACCGGCGGCATCTGTAGCTAAAACAGAAAAATTATATTCCGCGGTAGCTTCATAATCTGGATCATCCAGCAAGACAACTTCACCAGAAGCTGCATCAATAGTTAGTGAACCTAGTGTTGTAACAGCACCTTTAGACAAAGGAACAGTAAGCGCCTGACCATCAAATGCAAAGCCCTGTGGACTGTCGATGGCAGAAACTCCTAGTACAGTTGATACAGCCGCACTGTCGTTAACATCGAATGTAAGGGTCATTAGGTTAGTTGGCAGGTTTTGATCCGGCCAATCGCCAAGAACCGATGCCCAAGCGGCATCCACAAAGCTATCCGTAACCGGGTTATTATCTGCATCGCCAGTATCGGCCACAGCCTGATTACTGGTAAAGATAACGTCATCACCTAAGGCATCTGATAAAGCGCTTAAAGAAACAACCGAACTATCAAAATGAATTCGCAAGCCAAGGCCAGTGGTATCTGCGGCAGAGCTTGTGTAGCTAACTACTGCGGTTAACTGACTGCCATCTTCAGAGCGAGTCGTTTCAGAAATATATACATGCTGAGTGTTTTCAGCTAGGGCTGGTGGCTGGGTAGTTGTTGTAGGATAGACGTCAAAACCATAAGACACCCCACCACTTATATCGCCGCTATCGTCGGCCTGAGCTGTATAAATGATTTGACCGGCACCTGTATTCTCGGCGATTGAATCCAGAACAACTGAACTATCATCAAATGTTGGCGCATAATCATCTAGATTGTTAATAGTTACCGTAACCGTCTTGTCATTGGAAATTCCAAATCCATCTGTGGCTACAACGGTAAAAGAATAATCACTGCCCTGCTCATAATCGGTGGCAACCGTCATTGATACTTCACCAGTTACGGCATCAATGACAAATACACCATTAGCATCATCGGATAGGCTGTAAACTAGAGCTTCACCATCCACCTGAGAATCAACTGAGGCAACAGCGGCATAAGAGAATTCAGCATTTTCATCGATAACCAGATCGGTAATACTGTCATTAAATACAGGTCCTTCAGGGTCGACATCTATTATCGAAAGGGTGACAGTTTGGTCTGCATAATTACCAGAACCATCTGTAGCTCTAACAGTAAAGCTGTAGGACGGCTCAGTTTCAAAGTCAGGATTTGTCGCCAGCGTTACATTGCCACTGGCATCAATTGAGAAGTCACCATTGGCATCATCTACCAGGCTATAGCTAATTGGATCTGAAGTTATATCAGACGCATCATCTTCAGCGATAGCTGTATATACCACTTGATTAGCACCACTATTCTCTGTAACAGAAGCCTCTGTAGAGGAAGTAAAGATTGGTGGCAAGCCATCAGTATTAGTCACATTAACTGTTACAGCTAGCTCTGCAACAGGGTTAACGCTATCATCAGCGATAATGGTAACACTATAAGAAGACTTGGCCTCGTAATCGACAGCTACAGCAGTAAGATCACCACCAGCTGTGATAGCAAAAGCCGCAGCATCAGCACCAGCTAGGCTGTAGGTAACACCTGCAGATACATCTGCAGAATCATCGGCACTAGCGGTATAAATAACACCCTCAGCATCTTCTGCGATGGTAACTTCAGCAGTTGCCGAAGCAAATACAGGTGACGCCTCATCGACATTGATAATAGATACGCTAGCCGAACCAGTGCGGCCAGAATCAGCAACAATATCAAAATTATAAACAGGCACTGATTCAAAATCAGGGTTAACGTTGAGAGTGACTGTACCAGTGGCTGAATCAATTGAAAGAGGACCTGCTTCGGGCAATTGCACAGCAAAACCTTGACCATCAAAGGTATAACCA
>CALKMW010000023.1 GCA_938092205.1 uncultured Pseudomonadales bacterium | reverse complement strand
TCGTCGAATATATACCTATAATGGTGTTTTGATTATCACTGAGTTTCTCCTATGAGCTATCAGGTTCTCGCCCGAAAATGGCGTCCCAATACTTTCTCTGAAATGGTTGGACAAGAGCATGTATTGCAGGCATTGATTAATGCGCTGGACAACGATCGCTTACATCATGCCTATTTGTTTACCGGTACTCGCGGAGTTGGTAAGACCACTATTGCGCGAATTTTGGCCAAGTGTCTTAACTGTGAAGAGGGTGTTAGTTCAAAGCCCTGTGGTGTTTGCAGTAGCTGTCAGGAAATAGCCTCAGGTCGGTTTATCGATTTAATGGAAGTAGATGCCGCATCACGCACCGGTGTTGATGATATGCGTGACTTGCTCGACAACGTGCAATATGCACCGGCGCGAGGTCGCTACAAGGTCTATCTAATTGATGAGGTGCATATGCTGTCTAAGCAAAGTTTTGCCGCTTTGCTTAAAACCTTGGAAGAGCCGCCAGAGCATGTGAAGTTTTTGTTTGCGACCACTGATCCGCAAAAACTGCCGATTACGGTGCTCTCTAGGTGCCTACAATTTAATCTTAAGAATCTCAGTACCGATAAAATTTCTCAGCATCTTAATTATGTGCTTGGTGAAGAAAAATTACCCTCTGAAGAGCTGGGCACATTGGCATTGGCGCGAGCTGCAGATGGCAGTATGCGCGATGCACTTAGTTTGACTGATCAGGCAATTGGTCATGGTGGTGGTGCGATCACTGAATCTGATGTCAACGCCATGCTTGGTACTATTGACCGCAGCTTTGCTATTGGTATCTGTAACGCGCTTATCGCCGGAAACGGAACTCAGTTGCTAGCGGAAGTATCAAAGATAGCTGAACTAAGTCCCGACTATGTTATGGTTTTGGCCGATTTATTATCTATTTGGCATCAGGTTGCGATTATGCAAACAGTGCCAGAATCGATTGATAAAACCCTATCTCACTATGCTGAAATAGTTGAAATTGCGCAATCGGTTTCGCGAGAAGATATTCAGCTTTACTACCAAATTTGCTTGCTTGGACGAAAAGACTTGGATCTGGCGCCAGATTTAAAATCTGGATTCGAAATGGTATTACTTAGAGCCTTAGCCTTTCGCCCGGGCAGTGCCCCTGGGGCTAAAAAATCTCCTGTAACTAAAGCTGATACGGGGGCGGAAAGTAGCCTAAAAAAGCCTCAAGCTGAGGTTAGCCCGGTGCCCCAGGCGCATCAAAAAATTACGCCGAAAGTTGCATTAGTTGAGGATCGCAAGCCGGTGGAAGTTGAAGCGCTAGCGCCTGAGGTTATACCCACTAAAGTGCAGGCAGCGGTTGAACAGAAAGTGGCTGATTTGCCTGTAGAATCAAATGCCAACATTGCATTAACCCACCTAACGCCCGACAACTGGCTTGAGGTTCACAGTCACTTAAGCCTGGGCGCATCCTTAGGTGAAATTGCTAGCCACTGTCTGTTTAGTGAAAGACGTGAAAGTCAGCTTTTCTTTATCATAGATCAAGAGCAAACTAGCCTGTATGATTCTGCTCATCAGCAGAGCTTAGCAGAGGCTCTGAGTGATTATTTTGGCGTTCAGGTAAGCGTAGATATTTCGTTTGGAAAGACGCAGAAAGAAACGCCACGTGCAGCCAATATAAGAAACAAAGAAGAGCGATTAGCGGCGGCCATACAGGTGTTAAATGATGATCCTGATATGCAAGAATTTAAGTCTAAGTTTGATGCAAGCTTAGATACTAAAACAGTTCGTCCCATCGATTAAATATCAAAGTAGGTAGTCATGGATATTAATAAATTAATGAAGCAAGCATCGGAAATGCAAGAAAAGATGCAGTCAATGCAAGACGAAGCAGCGAACGCGGAAGTAACCGGTGAAGCAGGTGCGGGCTTGGTCAAAGTAGTGATGACTGGGCGACACGACGTTCGAAGTGTCAGTATAGATCCATCGCTGCTTGATGAGAGTAAGGAATTCTTAGAAGATTTGTTAGCGGCAGCGGTAAATGACGCTGTACGCAAGGTAGAGGCCAAAAGTAAGGATGCTATGGGTTCATTAGCTGGCGGTGTTAACTTACCTCCAGGATTCAAGTTTCCATTTTAATGTGGTTTTTTTGAGGAATTTCCTTGTACGGAAAAACAATAGATCAATTAATTGATGCGCTGCGCATATTGCCTGGTGTTGGCATTAAGTCGGCTCAGAGAATGGCGCTTCAACTATTAGAAAAAGATAGGGATGCGGCTCGCAAGTTAGCTAGCGCTATTGATGAAGCTGCGGAAAAGGTTGGAAGGTGCACGCAATGTCGAACCTTAACTGAGCATGATTTGTGCGATATTTGCAGCAACCCCAATCGATCAGAAACACAGCTATGTGTGGTTGAAAGTCCAGCTGATTTATTTGCTATAGAACAGGCCGGTGGTTACCGAGGTAAGTATTTTGTTCTTCTTGGGCATTTATCCCCTATTGATGGTATTGGTCCAGAGCAGTTGGGTATCGACAAGCTAATAGAAAGACTACAGTCTAATTCAGTCAATGAGTTAATACTTGCCACTAACTTGACCGTAGAAGGCGAGGCTACAGCACACTTTATTGCCGATAAAGCCAAGGCTTTAGGCGTACAGGTAAGCCGTATTGCCTATGGTGTTCCTATGGGCGGTGAACTGGAATATGTAGACGGCGGTACCTTAAATATGGCGCTTCAAAGCAGAAAGACAATTTAGATGAGCATATGGATCAATAACAATAATGGGTTGCAAAGAGTTTGTGAGCAGCTTGCAGATTCAAATCTGATAGCGCTAGATACAGAGTTTATTCGGACTGATACTTATTACCCTAAAATTGCATTAATTCAGTTATCTGATGGTGAAACTATCTGGCTAATTGATGTGCTTGCTATTGATAATTTTTTACCGCTTAAAAACTTACTAGAAAACCCAGATATATGCCTTATCTTTCACGCCTGTGCCGAAGATCTTGAGGTTTTAGATCACGCTATTAATATACAGCCAACGCAGATTTTTGACACCCAAATTGCCGCTGGAATTGTCAATATTGGCTACTGTATGGGCTATGCTAGATTAGTGGATAGCTTGCTTGATATTCAACTGGATAAGCAGGAGACAAGATCCAACTGGTTGGCGCGGCCATTAACTCAGCGGCAGTTAGACTACGCAGCTGTTGATGTCCTTCACTTGCACAGCTTGCATAATATATTGGTAGAAATGCTTGATCAGCAGGATCGTTTTGCGTGGTTTGAAGAAGAAACAAAAGGGCTATTTAAGGTTGTTGATCAGCGCAAAAATACTGAGGATTACTATACTCGTATAAGAGGAGCTTGGCGGCTTAATGCTCAGTCGCTGACAACGTTGCGTCATCTGTGTCGCTGGCGTGAAGAGCTATCGCGAAGTAAGGATGTACCAAAATCACGAATTGCTAAAGACAATGTATTGTTTGATATAGCAAGAAAAATGCCTGAGTCTAAACAGCAATTACATACGATCGATGACTGGCATCCCGGAAGCATTAGGCGCTATGGTGAGCTTGTTTTAACAGAGATAGAAGTTTCTCTTTCGCAGGATCATGATGCCTGGGTGCCTCAGCCCCTCTCTAGTAGCCTTAATGCAATTTCTAAGAATATTAGAAAGTTATTGGTTAAGATTGCTGAGGAACAAAAGATTCCTCAAGAATTTTTAGCCAATAAACGAGAGCTGGAAGATATACTGCGTAGTAGTCAGCAGGGTGAATATCAGCTACCAGATCGAATTAAGCAGGGATGGCGTCAGCAGTGGGTTCAGCCTGCTATTGAGTCTGAGCTTAATAAAGCCAATTTAACCTGTGAGTCTTTGTAATGTTGTGTGAAATATACAAGGGTAGTAAAAAAGCAGAAATGTACCTTTATGGTCCCTTGAATAAGGGCTTGGAAGAGGTACCTGAGGTGCTATTACAAAGTTTTGGTGAACTAGAATTGGTAATGAAGCTAGAGCTTACCGCATCCCGAAAATTAGCCAGAGTTGATGTAGCATCTGTATTAGACGATATCCAGGAAAAGGGATTTTATCTCCAGGTGCCGCCCTCAACATGGGACGGGCCGCAAACTCATTCAGATGGGTCTAAATAATTTCCTTATGAGTGAATTTTGGCAAACCAAAAAGTTAGATGAAATGTCACAACAAGAGTGGGAATCACTCTGTGATGGCTGTGGCAAATGCTGTTTGGTTAAGCTCGAAGATTACGACACTGCAGAGATATATCACACTAATTTGGCCTGTAAATTATTGGATATCAATGCCTGTCGTTGCACTAATTATGAGGGTCGGCAACAACAGGTGGATGATTGCGTTAAGCTTGATCCGCAAAATCTGAAGTCGATTAAATGGCTGCCAGATACCTGTTCTTATAAACTAATAGAGCAGGGTAAACCATTGCCTGATTGGCATTATTTAATCACAGGTGAACGGGATACAGTGCATCAGGTGCTAGGTTCCGTAAGGCATTTTGCAACCACAGAAGTGGGTGTTGAAGAGCAGGATGTAGAACAGCATATTATTCAATGGGTTGACTAATTATGTACAGTACAGAAAGTTATGTTTGGGGCTGGATTGCTTACTCTGTGGGCGTATTGTGTTTGTTAAGTCTGTTTTGGCTGCTAATCAGAAAGTTAGCTTCTCGCTGGGTAAAGCATGTACTCATCATTGTTTTTCTGGCGCTATTTTTCACGCCGGTCACGGCCTATCCGGATAACCCATATTTGGCACCCGCATTTTTTGTTAGCCTATACGAAGGTGTTATGTTGGCTGACAAAGAAGCCGGCTTTCAGCGTGGGTTAGCGCCTATTCTCGCTTTCAGTTTTATTTCGGTTGTACTCTACAGTTTGATTGCGCCCATTGTGGGGCGTCGTAATAGGGCGCGGTTACGTTAAAATAGCCTAATAATTTTGCAGTAAATCATAGGGAAATGATTTAAGATGATTTTAAGAAAATATGTAACTAGTTATACTAGAATAATAATATAAAAATAAAGTATTGGGACTTTGATGTTATTAGAGCAAGCGGTTAAACAGGGGCGTGAGCGCGTAGGCTTATCCTGCGATCAACCAAAACTTCCTGCAGAGTCTTTAATTAGATTCTGGTCTAATACTGTCCAGAGTTGTCCGGATAAACCCGCCTTTAGTTGCTTGGGTCAAACTCTTAGTTATGGCGAGATTGATCAGCTTTCAAGAAGAATTGCCAGTTACCTGCAAAAAGAATTAGGTTTAAAAGCCGGTGATCGCGTAGCTATTCAGTTGCCAAATTTAATGCAGTATCCTGCTATAGCACTTGCTGCCTGGCACATAGGGCTAGTGGTTGTTAATACCAACCCTATGTACTCATCTAGAGAGTTGATCCATCAGTTTAATGATGCCGGTGTTAAAGCAGTTTTTGTTCTGGATAAATTTTACCATACCGTACTTGAAGCCCGTCCAAACACATCCATTGAGCATGTTATTTTGGTGCGCGCGCTAGATTTGCTGCCTTTACCAAAAAGAGTCCTCGGCGGAATATTAATGAGACTTACCGGTCGTTGGACCTCGGTAAAAACAGGCAATTGGATACCTTTTTCACAGGTGTTAAAGTCTGGCTGCACTTTTCAAGCGTACCCTGCAAAATTAAATGATATCTGCACACTTCAGTATACCGGTGGCACAACCGGTGCTTCCAAGGGTGTTATGCTGACCAATAAATCTGTTTTATCAAATATCGCTCAGGCTTTGAGTGTATTATCCAGTCGAGAAAAATCACTTGAAGGTGCCTGCACTATTGCGCCACTGCCTATGTACCATATTTACTCCTATGCTCTATGTTTAGGTATTATTCCGGCGATTAAAGGTCACAGTGTTTTAATACCAGACCCAAGAAATATTTCGGCTTTTATAGGTACCATCAAGAAGTATCAATTTGATATTTTTACGGGTTTAAATTCTTTATTTGTAGCGCTAACGGAGCACGCTAAATTTAAGGATTTAGACTTTACAAAATTGCGTATTACCCTTTCGGGCGGTATGGCGTTAATGGAATCAGTCGCTGAGGACTGGCACAAAGCCACAGGCTGTGTTGTTAGTGAAGGCTATGGCATGACAGAAGCATCGCCCGTGGTATCTATGAATCCCATTGGCTTTCAAAAAATTGGCAGTGCCGGTATACCTATTCCTGGAACTGAGATTAAAGTTGTCGATGAGCAGGGTGTTGAACAGCAGGTCGGAGATGAAGGCGAACTCTGTGTTCGTGGTGACCAAGTTATGAAAGGCTATTGGCATTGTCCAGAAAAAACAGCTGAAACAATTGTTGATGGTTGGCTGCATACGGGTGATATTGTTAAGGTCGATGATCAGGGCTTTATTAAGGTTGTAGATCGTCTAAAGGATATGATTATTGTCTCGGGCTTTAATGTATATCCTAATGAACTAGAACAGGCATTGACCGTACATCCAGATGTCTCTCAATGTGCGGCTATAGGCGTGCCAGATCCAAAAGCCGGTGAGGTGGTCAAAATGTTTGTTGTCAGTGCTGACCCAGAGCTCACAGAGGCTCAGGTAATTGATTATTGTAAGCAGACCATGGCCGGTTACAAGGTGCCCAAATATATTGAGTTTAGAGACCAATTGCCTATGTCTAACGTAGGTAAGGTACTGCGAAAAGATTTAAGGGATGAGCAAGCTAGTTGATCTTTTGAAATAGCTCTTGACCTGTTACCCTAAAAAATCTCATGTTAATTAAATAAAGCTGTTTAGAGGTAAATAGTTGTGAAGCGACTTATTGTCGGTATGTCAGGCTCAAGTGCTGTAATCTATGGTATTAGACTGCTTGAAAAGCTCGCAAAGCGCGAGGACGTCGAAGTACATTTGGTTATTAGTCAGGCGGCTAAAATGACTATAGGTATAGAAACTGATTACACAGCTGATCAGGTTGAGGCCTTGGCTGATGAGGTACATAACTGTAAAAATATTGGTGCTAGTATTGCCAGTGGCTCATTTAAAACAGCTGGTATGGTGGTGGTTCCATGCTCCATGAAAACGCTGTCTGCAATTGCTAATTCTTACGCAGATAATCTTATTGTTCGGGCGGCAGATGTAGTGCTCAAAGAGCGACGCCGACTGGTTATTGTGCCGAGAGAAACACCTCTGCATACAGGTCATTGTGAGCTGATGCTAAAAGTAAGCCAAATTGGTGCAATTCTATGTCCGCCGGCGCCAGCTTTTTACACCCATCCTAAAACAGTCGACGATATTATTGACCATTCAGTTGCAAGAATCTTGGATCTTTTCGATATAGAGGATGCTGACACTGAGCGCTGGGAAGGAAATGTCTAGTGACCTGCCTTTTTGGCAGCTGCTGCAAACAGAGTCAGTATTGACCCTAGCAACAGCCGACGCCTGTGGTAGTTGGTCGGCACCTGTGCTTTACGCCGCCAATATTGTTAATGAAAAGCCAGTACTGTATTTTTTATCAGCCCACAGTAGTCGCCATATCAAAAGTTTACCGGTTAATGGCAGTGCTGCTGCATCTGTCTATGCAGATTATCAGGGTGATTGGCAGGCAATTAAGGGCCTGCAAATGCATGGTGTAGTATCAGAGACCACTCAGGATGCTGTTGAACACTGGCAATCAGTGTATTTTGCTCGCTTTCCAGAGGTAGCTGAAATGATCGCCAATCCCCTATCTGATCAACAGAAAAAAATTGCCTCGGCTTTTGAACGCAGTGGAAAATTCAGCTTCACGCCCTCGTTGATTCGATTAACCGATAATTCGGCCAAATTTGCCAGCCACAATGAATGGGTTTTCGGCTAAGTTGTTTGCTTATTTGTAGATTCTTGGCACTCTTGCCGGCATACGGGTAAGAAGTTCATAGCCTATAGTGCCACTGTGATGGGCAACCTCATTAACACCAAGACCCGGTCCCCATAGGGTAACTGGCTCACCAATGTCGACTGGTGTTGCAAGATCGGTCAAATCAACGCTAATCATATCCATAGATACATTGCCGACAACAGGGCATTTGACTCCACGAATAAGCACTGGTGTGCCATTTTTTGCGTGACGCGGATAGCCATCGCCATAGCCGACCGCAATAGTAGCAATGGTTGATGGACGTTGCGCAGTCCAGTTGGCGGTGTAGCCTACCGATTCCCCAGTAGCAATTGTACGAATAGAAATGACAGCTGATTGAAAATGCATAACTGGTACTAACTGGTCAGCATTTGGTTGATTTCGCGCGAAAGGGGTATTGCCATACAGCATATATCCTGGGCGTTGCCAGTCATCTTTAACCTCAGGCCAATCGAGAATTGCCGCTGAATTGGCTAAACTTTTTAGTAGATTAGGCTGATCGATACTATCAAATGCAGTTTTAAAATGACTAAGCTGTTGTTTGGTGAAATCATTATCTAGGTTATCAGCGCAGGAAAAATGTGTGGCTAAAACCATTGATTTGGAAACATTTGGGCTGTTATTTAATCGCTGAAAAACCTGCTGTGCCTCATTTGGTTGAAAGCCTAAACGGTGCATGCCGGTATCAAATTTAATCCAAATATTAATTGGGTTACTAAGTTTGGCTTTAACCACCGCCTCTAATTGATGATGGTTTTCTAGCATTAGCCAAAAGCCATGCTGATCGGCTATTTCAACTTCATCGGCACTATGCGGGCCCTCTAACAATAAAATAGGTTGATCGATGGTTGCTTGGCGTAATTCAAGTGCTTCCTCAATACAGGCAACGCCATAGGCGGGCGCCATATCTTTCAGTGCTTCAGCAACCTTCACCATGCCGTGACCATAGGCATTGGCTTTGACCATGGGCATGCTTTTAGCGCTGGTACCTAACTTTTGTGCTAGGGCAAAATTGTCACGCAATGCTTGGGTATCAATAATCGCCGAAGTTGGTCTAGTCATGGTAAAAAGCCATTAGTAATTAAATCGATTAGCACTAAATAATGTCTGTGCTGCAAGCCATACATCACCCACTTGACCATCGCCAACTGGCACTGAATCTATGGCTATCACCGGTGCAATTTCGCGCGAGGAGCTAGTGATCCATACTTCGTCTGCTTCAGCCACTTCATCCATAGTGACAGTACGCTCTTCAACAGAAATATTGCCATCATTGCGTAAAATATCGATAAGTATTTGACGGGTAATGCCTGGCAATTTTTGATGATCGAGAGGCGGGGTAATAACAGAGCCATTTTTAACAATGAATGCATTACATGAACTTGCCTCTGTTAGCTCATTGCGATCGTTGAATAATAATGTTTCTTGATTACCCTGTTCGACGCCCTGTTGATAATGCAATACATTACCTAGTAAAGAGGTTGATTTAATATCGCGTCGGTCCCAGCGAATATCCCGTGCAGTAGATACAGTGTAAGTTTTAGCAAGGGACTTATCAGCTACGGGTGCCGGGGGGATCTCAAAGCAAAACGCAAAGATGGTAGGGTTTACCTTGTCAGGGAAACGATGCGCTCTAGTATCGTAGGTGCCACGGCTAATTTGTAGATAAATGCCTAGGTTGCCAGCACCGTTTTGCTGGATTAATTTCAGACACAGATCAAGCCATTGGTTTTCTGACCAGCCGGTAGAAATTCCAATAGCTTCAAGCCCCTTATTCATGCGCTGTAAATGGGGTAAAAACCCGACCAATTTGCCCTCGTAGGAGGGCACAACTTCATAAACACCATCGCCAAACAAAAAACCTCTATCTAGAGGTGAAATTTTAGCCTGTTCAATTGGCAAGTATTGACCATTGAGATATGCAATATTCATGAAGTTACTCTTTGTGTGTATCTGAAAATGTTATCAGTGAGATGCTCTATACGCAAAATTAAATTATTTATTGCGCGGATTGTCGTAAAAGAACCTGTGCCTGTTTTAAGTCTATGGCCTTGAAGCATATTTTTCTACCTGGCATCAGTTGCGCTAGTTTATCGATATCCGGTGAAAAAACCGACCCTAATTTTGGATATCCTCCAATGGTTTGACGATCACAGAGCAGAATGATCGGTTGGCCATCAGCGGTAATTTGAATAGCGCCTAAACAAATCCCCTCGGAAAGCATTTCACTCTGTGAATAACTAATAGCAGGCCCCTCAAGTCTATAGCCCATGCGGTCACTCTGTTGTGAGATGGTATATTCATTGTTAAACAATAGATGCAGTTGGCTGGGATCAAATTGACTGTATTGATAACCAAGTATTAGTCTAATTTCAGTAGTATCCTGACTAAACTGTGGTCTGTATTGTTGTGCAACAGTTCGAGACGTATTTTCCTGTGATGTGTTACAGGGGATTAAATCACCCTGTGCAAGCGCCTGACCATCTTTGGTTAATCCGCCGAGTTTTTCTCTTTTAACAGTAGATGCACTGCCAAATATTAACGGGCACTGAATACCGCCAGCGACAGCAAGATAAGAGCGACAACCTGCAGTGGCATAACCAATACTGATTCGATCACCTACAGCAATGTTATGTGTACTCCATCCCGCAACAGATTTAGCGTTAATTTTAATCGGCACATCTGCGCCGGTAACAGCGATTTGAGTTGAGATGCTAGATTCAAGAACCAGTCCTCCAACTAGGATCTCAAGACAAGCGGCATAATCGAGATTGTTACAGAGTTTATTTGCCCAGCCAAAAGAGTAACGGTCAAAAGGGCCGCCAGTGGTGATGCCAATATTATGAAAGCCTTGCCTACCACCATCTTGAATCAGGCTATACATTCCAGGATTAATTACCTTGAGGCCAGTCATTGAATTGCGCTCGAGGCTGAATTATTTGTGCCGCCCAACTGGATAAACTGATCACGGCTGATTGCTTTAAAGCGCACTCTGTCACCAACCTCAACTAATGTACTTGGTACCTTGCTGGGATTAAACATTAGGCTAGGACATTGTCCGATTAAATTCCAGCCGCCGGGAGACTCTGCTGGGTAAATGGCGGTTTGACGGTCGGCAATACCTACAGCGCCCCTAGGTACAATTGTTCTTGGAGTGGCTAATCTTGGCATAGAAATTTTTTCGTCGGTTTCGCCTAGGTAAGCAAATCCTGGTGCAAACCCCATTGCATAGACCGTATATTCTGTTTGCTGATGGATAGCAATTACATCATCAATGGTCAATTTGGCATGCTCTGCCAAGCGCTGTAAATCTGGACCCGTTTCGAGGCTGTAATAAACCGGCAGCTCAATGCGGTTACCTGTGGTTAATGGTTTATCCGAGCTGTTAGAAATCACAGTCTGGATTTCTGTTTTGATAGTTAAATAATCAATGAGTAAAACGTCATAAACCACTAAAAGTGAGGTATAAGAAGGGACTAGATCAATCAGCTTATCTGATAGATTGGTTTGCAGTAGTTTAGCAGTGCTTGCTATAAGGCTAGATGTTCTGCTGCAGGGGCGCTCGGAAAAATACACAATAACGCTGTTTTCTCCCGCTATAGTTATCTTCGCTAACTCAAGACTCATGAGGCTAGGATATTTCTTATCTGGTTAATATTTGCAACAGCAGTAGGGTTGTCGCCATGAACGCATAATGTATCTGCATTAATTGGCAAGCGGCTGCCGCTAATGGTGGTCACACTGGCATCATGTTTTAACTGTGTTACTTGAGAAAGCATCTCTTCCCTGTCGAGAACAGCGCCAGACTGCTGGCGTGGTACTAGGGTTCCATCGTCTTGATAAGCGCGATCGGCAAAAGCCTCGAAATACAGCTTAAGGCCAAATGCTGCGGCTTCTTGTTGGTGGATATCAGCATCTGGGGTTGCCTGAATCATCAGTGTTGAGCAAGCTTTAGAATCAACAACAGCCGCCATTACTGCGCTTCGAACATGACCATTTTTCATCATGTCGTTATACAGTGCGCCATGGGGCTTAATATAGCCTATACATAGTTCATTATGGTTGGCAGCTTTTTCAAGGGCAGAAATTTGATATTTAAGGCAAGCAATAAGGTCTACTGCCGCCATCGACATCGATTTTCGCCCAAAATTAAACTTATCAGGATAGCTTGGGTGAGCGCCCACCGCGACAAGATGCTGTTTGGCAAGCATTAGGGTTTTGTCCATAACCAATGGATCGCCGGCATGAAAGCCACAGGCAATATTTGCTTGATCTATTTGAGACATGACCTGTGACTCGACCCTTAGCTGATCGCTATTAGAGGTTTCTCCTAAGTCACAGTTCAGTAATAGATCCATTGAATATTACACCCAGTTTTGTTGTTATGCCCCCAACTGCTCAGCCATAAAGGCCATGATTTGGTCAGCTTCAATATGCTGGTTTTCGCTTTGGCTGCGAGCTCGATATTCTATTTTTCCCTCTTCGAGTCCACGATCTCCCACTACCAGTCTATGCGGTATACCAATAAGCTCAATATCAGCTAGCATAGAGCCCAAGCGAGCCTTTTGTTCGTCCATAAATAATACATCATAACCTGCAGCCGTTAATTGTGAGTAAAGGTCTTCGCAGGCATTCTTAACAGTCTCTGACTTGTGCATATTTATTGGCACCAGAGCTATCTGAAAAGGTGCGATAGCAGTGGGCCAAACAATACCATTGTCATCATGATTTTGTTCAATTGCCGCCGCAACAATGCGGCTGACGCCAATACCATAACAGCCCATAGTCATAGGTTGTTCTTTGCCCTGCTCGTTTAGAATAGTGGCTTTCATTGCTTCGCTGTACTTGGTGCCAAGCTGGAAGATATGGCCAACTTCAATACCACGTTTAATTTCTAAAACACCTTTGCCATCTGGGCTTGGGTCTCCAGCGACCACATTGCGAATATCGGCCTGAGTTTCGATAGTACAATCAGTACCCCAGTTGACACCGGTTAGATGATAGCCGTCGCGATTAGCGCCACAGACAAAGTCCGTTAGTGCTGCGGCACTATGGTCAATAATTAAAGGGATATTCAGATTTACTGGGCCCAAAGAACCCACCGGACAGTTTAGTTGATTTAAAATTTGTTTCTCAGTGGCGAAAGTTAATTCTGTATCTAAGCCCAAGACTTTCTGTGCCTTAACCTCATTGACTTCATGATCGCCTCTTACAACCAAACCTTTTAGGGTTTGAGTACCATCATTATCTTCAACACTTACAACCAGTGTTTTAACTGTTTGAGCAGCTGTAATAGATAATAATTTGCATACCTCATCGATGCTATGAGCATTAGGTGTAGCTACTTCCTGTTTTTGTTCAGAGCCGCTGGTAGTTGTGTTGCTAACAGGCACTGCCTCAGCTTTTTCGATATTGGCCGCAAAGTCACTCTCCGTCGAGAAAACGATAGCATCTTCTCCAGAGTCAGCTAAAACATGAAACTCATGGGAGTGACTGCCGCCAATACTGCCAGTGTCAGCCAATACTGCTCGGAATACCAGGCCGGTACGCTCGAATATATTGCTATAGGTTTGATACATCACATCATAGGTTTGTTGCAGTGACTCACTGCTACTATGAAAAGAATAGGCATCCTTCATGCAAAACTCACGGGTACGCATTACGCCAAATCGAGGACGTCGTTCGTCGCGAAACTTAGTTTGAATTTGATAAAAATTAGCAGGTAACTGTTTGTAGCTGCTGATCTCATTGCGAACTAAATGGGTGATTACCTCTTCATGGGTAGGCCCCAAACAGAATTCACGATCATGTCTATCGCGAATACGCAATAGCTCTGGGCCAAATTGACCCCAGCGCCCAGACTCTTCCCATAAATCAGCTGGTTGAACGACTGGCATTAATAATTCCATAGCCCCGGCTTTATCCATTTCTTGACGAACAATATTTTCAACTTTACGAAAAACTCGCAGACCTAGAGGTAACCAAGAATAGAGTCCAGAGGCAACCTTGCGGATCATTCCCGCTCGCAACATTAGCTGATGACTTATAACTTCTGCATCTGCAGGGGATTCTTTTTGTGTGGCAATCAAATATTGACTAGCGCGCATAATTTTTTACACTTTGATGGAATTAAACATTAAGTAGGTTATTCTACGGTGATGAGCTGTTGGGGTACAGACCTAACAGATATAAAGCGGAGTATTGGGTTCAAAAATGTTCAAATTACATGAAAGATTAGATCAAGACTGCCTATTAGTGGGTCAGTTTGAATTATGTTTATTACTTATTAGCCGCGATGCTAATTATCCTTGGTTGATTCTAGTGCCAAAGCGCGAAGATATAACAGAAATTTATCAATTGGATGCCAAGGATAGACAGCAATTATTAGATGAATCATGTGTTTTATCGGAGGCAATGACTGAGCTATTTGCGCCAGATAAGCTTAATATTGCAGCTCTCGGTAATGTGGTGCCGCAGTTACATGTTCATCATATAGCGCGCTATCATTCCGATGCTGCCTGGCCGCAGCCTGTGTGGGGTGTAGTTGCTGCGGATGAGTATGATCCTGATATGTTGAGCGCACGCTGTGAAAACCTTCGAAAGCGACTAAAATCACGTGGGTTAAGATAGTTCATATCACAGAAATAGCCAATATCGTTTAATAAATTTGATATTTTGACGCAGTTGCCTACCTTTTAGGCACAAACTGCTGTGCTAGATGCTCGCCACGCAGGGTAGCTGATGTATAATGCAACGCTTTTTATTTTGTTAGATACAACATTAAGCTTAGGAAAAAGGTTTATGCCAATTTATGAGTATCTTTGCGAGGCCTGCGGGCACCGACAAGAGGCATTGCAAAAGATTAGTGATAGCCCGCTGACAGACTGCGAAGCCTGCCAGCAGCCAAAATTAAAAAAAATGATTTCTGCGGCCGGTTTTAGACTAAGCGGCAGCGGCTGGTATGAGACCGATTTTAAAGGTTCAAAAAAGAAGAATTTAACTGGTGATTCTGGTGGTGAAAGCTAGATCGCTAAAATGAGGCGGCGCTTAAAAAAGGCACCCAAATTGATAATAAGGATTAAAGACTGATGCAACGAACAACCTATTGCGGGCTGGTAACAACAGCTCATCTCGAACAGGAGATCACCCTCTACGGTTGGGTCGATCGCCGTCGTGATCATGGTGGTGTAATTTTCCTCGATCTTCGTGATCGAGAAGGTATTGTTCAGGTAGTATTTGATCCAGATGCGGGTGATTTCTTTGAACAAGCTGACCGTGTAAGGTCTGAATATGTATTGAAGGTTACCGGTAAAGTAAGAGCGCGCAGCGAAGCCACGGTTAACCCGAATATGGCTACCGGTGAAATTGAAGTTTATGGCACCCAGTTAGAAATCCTTAACAGTGCCGCTACACCGCCATTTCAGATGGATGAGCATATTACCGTAGGGGAAGATGTTCGACTTAAGCATCGCTACATGGATTTACGTCGAGTCGAAATGCAAAATAGTTTGCGCTTCCGCTCTAAAATTACAAATTCGATTCGTAACTATCTCGATGAGCATGGCTTTTTAGATATAGAAACGCCGATTATGACGCGCGCAACCCCTGAGGGTGCTCGTGATTACCTAATACCATCGCGAACTCATCCAGGGCAATTTTTTGCCATGCCGCAGTCGCCACAACTATTTAAACAGTTACTAATGGTGGCTGGTTTTGACCGCTATTATCAAATCGCTAAATGTTTCCGTGATGAAGATTTACGCGCCGATCGTCAGCCAGAATTTACCCAGATTGATATCGAAGCATCATTTATTGATGAAGAAGAAATTATGTCAATTACAGAAACTATGATTAGCAATATATTTGCTGAGCATATGGATGTGAAGTTCGATAAATTTCCGCGCATGACTTATGCCGAAGCAATGGATCGTTATGGTTCAGACAAGCCTGATCTTAGAATTCCGCTAGAGTTGGTCGAGATTAAA
Organism: uncultured Pseudomonadales bacterium; assembly: GCA_938092205.1. GTDB lineage: Bacteria > Pseudomonadota > Gammaproteobacteria > Pseudomonadales > Porticoccaceae > HTCC2207. Next base: position 14,953 of record CALKMW010000023.1, on the reverse strand, counting down.
GATCTTCTTAAAGATATTGAATTTAAAGTCTTCGCCGGACCGGCCAATGATCCTACATGTCGAGTTACTGCACTAAAAGTACCTGGTGGCTCACAAATATCGCGTAAACAGATTGATGAATATACCAAGTTTGTTGGTATCTATGGTGCTAAAGGTTTGGCTTGGATTAAGGTCAACGCTATTGAAAATGGTATTGAAGGTCTTCAATCGCCCATCATTAAGTTCCTTGGCGATGAAGTTACCATGAATATTATGCAGCGTTTAGACGCCAAGAACGGTGATATTGTGTTCTTTGGTGCAGATAAGTCATCAGTTGTTTCAGAAGCCCTGGGTGCATTGCGCTGTAAGGTGGGTCAGGATCTCAATCTCTATACCTGTGATTGGGCACCAATGTGGGTTGTTGACTTCCCAATGTTTGAAACCACCGACAGTGGTGCGCTAACGCCACTTCATCACCCATTCACAGCGCCTTCATGTGACGCTCAGGCGCTTAAAAATAATCCTGCAGAAGCTTTATCTAAAGCCTATGACATGGTTCTTAATGGCGTAGAGTTAGGTGGTGGGTCAATTCGTATTCATGACCAAGACATGCAAGCAGTAGTATTCGATGTGCTAGGTATTAGTGAAGATGAGCAGCAAGAAAAGTTTGGATTCCTGCTCGATGCTCTTCAATATGGCGCTCCGCCTCATGGTGGTTTGGCCTTTGGTTTAGACCGTTTGATTATGTTGATGGTGGGTGCGGAATCTATACGTGATGTTATCGCATTTCCTAAAACACAATCAGCGGCCTGTTTGATGACCGATGCACCAGGTACAGTTGAAGCTTCTCAGCTTCGCGACCTAAACATCAGGTTGCGCAATAAAGAAAAACAAGAAAGTTAGAATACATTTTTGGAGATAGCATATGGCAGGTCATAGTAAATGGGCCAATATAAAACACCGCAAAGCGGCACAGGATGCCAAGCGCGGTAAAATATTTACCAAAATAATTCGAGAATTAGTGGTAGCTGCAAAAGCCGGTGGTCCCAATCCAGAGGATAACCCGCGTTTAAGAGCAGGTGTTGATAAGGCGCTTGGTGCTAATATGAAGCGCGACACCATCGACAAGGCAATTGCGCGTGGCGCTGGTGCTGGCGAAGGTGAAAATTATGATGAAATCACCTATGAAGGCTATGCACCAGGTGGTATCGCTGTGCTGGTTGAGTGTATGACTGATAATCGCAATAGAACAGTTGGTGAAGTTCGTCATGCGTTTTCCAAGCGTGGTGGTAATCTAGGCACCGATGGCTCAGTGGCGTATTTATTTAACCGCATAGGTCAAATTAGCTATGGCCCTGATGTTGATGAAGATGCCCTTATGGATGCGGCCTTGGAGTCCGGTGCAGAGGATATTAAGTCCCATGATGATGGCTCTTTAGATGTGGAGACGAGTTTTGAAGACTTTTTGCAGGTAAAAGATGGGCTGGTGGCTGCTGGGTTTGAGCCGGCGCATGCAGAGGTAACCATGATAGCCGATATCACAGTTCCCTTAGAAAAAGACTCTGCAGAAAAGTTACTAGGTATGATTGATAGCCTAGAAGATTTGGATGATGTGCAAAATGTGTATACTAATGCAGATATATCTGATGACATAATGGAGCAGCTCTCGTAGCAGCCGCATTATAAATATAATAAAAATACAAAATATCAAAAGCAAACGAGTAATCAATAAAGGGGTTAACAGATGAAAGTTATAAAAAAAACCAAAGACTATGTTATTTATCAAAAAAGCTCAGGTCGTTACGCCATTAAAGATGCGGATAAAAACTGGGTTAATGCTGATGAGAAGATAAAGATTCTATTGGCAGAAAAGCTAATTAAAACTGTCGCTGCTGCTCCAGCGCCTAAAAAGACAGAAGAGGCGCCAGCTGCACCAGTAGAGGACAAAGCACCAGCTGAAGAAGCACCTGCAGAGGAAGCTCCGGCAGAAGAGGCACCAGCTGAAGCAGCACCTGCAGAGGAAGCACCTGCAGAGGAAGCACCTGCAGAGGAAGCGCCTGCGGAAAAGCCAAAGGCAAAAGCAAAAGCTAAGGCAAAGGCTAAGCCAAAAGCAAAAGCTAAGGCAGCGCCTAAGAAAGATTGATCGCTATTAAGGCGCATAGCAAAGATCAAAAAGCCTCCAGTTAATCTGGGGGCTTTTTTTGTGGTTGACTCAACCAGCTTTGATTGCAACACTAATGTATTAAATACTTCGTAAACATAAGATGATAAGAATTATAGGAATAGACCCAGGCTCACGTCGCACCGGTTACGGTATCGTAGATATGTCTGGCGCTACTATGAACTATGTTACCAGCGGCATTATCCGCTTGCCTGAGGATTCATTGCCCGAGCGACTACAACTAATTTTTGATGCAGTCAGTCAGCTAGTAGAAGAATATAAGCCTGTGGTAATGAGTATTGAAGATGTGTTTATGTCTATTAATCCCAGAGGCGCACTAAAATTAGGCCAAGCAAGAGGGGCGGCTATACTGGCCGGTACCAATGCCAAATTACCCGTGTCGGAATACTCGCCGCGGAGTGTTAAGTCGGCTGTGGTTGGAACAGGTGCAGCCGATAAAAAGCAAATACAAATGATGGTTACCTCATTGCTTAAGCTTCCCAGTGAGCCATCAGAGGACGCGGCCGACGCATTGGCGGTCGCTATATGTCATGGTCACAGTATGCGCAGTCAAAAGTTATTATCTGAAGCCGGTGTAAAAGGTTTTGCTCGCGGGCGACTAAAATAAATTCAAACAGAGTGAAAGTTAAATAATTATGATTGGAAGACTACAGGGTAAAGTTGTCAGTAAACAGGCGCCTGATTTATTGCTCGATGTTCAGGGGGTGGGTTATGAGGTCTTAGTGCCATTAAATACCTTCTTCGATATTCCTGATATCGGGGAAACCCTGACCTTGCACACGCATTTTGTGGTTCGAGAAGATGTTCAGCAATTATATGGTTTTAGTCAGCTTGAGGAGCGCTTGTTATTTAGGCATCTTATAAAGGTAAACGGCGTAGGGCCCAAAATGGCGTTGGCTATTCTTTCAGGCATGTCGGTCAAAGAATTTTCGCGCTGTGTACAAAAGGACGAAGTAACTACCCTAGTTAAGATACCGGGGGTGGGTAAAAAAACAGCTGAAAGATTGCTGATTGAAATGCGCGATAAAATTAGCAAAATTGCTGGCGATAGTTCTGAAGAAATTATTCAGGAAGTGACACAGGATATTAATCTAGAAGCAGAAAGTGCACTTACAGCCCTAGGCTATAAGCCGCAGGATGCCGCAAAAATGGTTAATCGTGTTGCTGGTGAGCATATCACTAATGCCGAGCAGTTAATTCGCGCCGCCTTAAAATCTATGGTTTAAAAAGCGTATACCCTAGTTATTTCACTAGTGGAAATTTAGCTTCAGGCATGTATCCTTAACGTCAGACTCGAGACCCTAACCAATGATAGAACCAGATCGACTTATTTCAGCCGCAGGAACTCCTTCAGAGGAGCGATTTGATCGCGCTCTAAGACCAGTAACACTGGTCGATTATGTCGGTCAGCCAGTGGTTAAAGAGCAGTTGCAAATATTTATTGAAGCGGCGCGCAAGCGTGGTGAACCGCTCGATCATTGTTTGGTGTTTGGCCCTCCCGGATTAGGTAAAACAACCCTCGCACATATTATTGCCAATGAAATGGAAGTGGATCTTAAAACCACCTCTGGCCCGGTGCTGGAAAAAGCCGGTGATTTGGCAGCATTGCTGACAAATTTAGAAGAAGGTGATGTGTTGTTTATCGACGAAATTCACCGTCTAAGCCCAGTGGTAGAAGAGATTCTTTATCCTGCACTAGAAGACTATCAACTAGATATTGTTATAGGGGAGGGGCCAGCGGCCAGATCGATAAAATTAGATCTTCCCCCATTCACATTAGTAGGTGCGACCACTAGAGCGGGTCTTTTGACATCGCCATTGCGCGATCGCTTTGGCATTGTCCAGAGATTGGAATTTTATTCAGTTGAAGATCTAGCAAAGATTGTTGCTCGAGCTGGCGATATTTTAAATGTGCCGGTTGATGCAGCGGGGGCAAAAGAAATTGCTCGTCGTTCAAGAGGTACACCTCGAATTGCCAACCGTCTGCTGCGGCGGGTGAGAGATTACGCTGAAGTAAAAGGCGACGGTAAGGTCACGGTAGAGATAGCCGATGCCGCACTGAATATGTTGAATGTCGATAAAAATGGTTTTGATCACCTAGATCGACGCCTATTGCTGACGCTAATGGAAAAATTCGACGGTGGTCCAGCGGGTGTCGACAGTTTGGCGGCTGCAATTAGTGAAGAACGGGGTACCATTGAAGATGTATTGGAGCCCTATCTGATACAGCAGGGGTTCTTAATGCGCACTTCAAGAGGTCGTATAGCCACTCGAATGGCCTATGAGCATTTTGGCTTGGCAAGCCCAAAGCGTCTACAAGAGCAGTTGGATGGTCTCAGTGAATAAAGATACTGAAACATTTAGTCATCAGGTGCGGGTTTATGTCGAGGATACAGACGCCGGTGGCATTGTATTCTACGCCAATTATTTAAAGTATATGGAGCGCGCCAGAACCGAATTTTTACGCAGTCTTGGGTATAATAAGCCGGCTCTGTTTGATGGCTTACAGTTTGTTGTGCGCAGTGTGGAATTGCTATATCACAAGCCCGCGGTATTAGACGATATGCTCGATATTTCTGCCCGTTTAATCAAGTTATCCAAAGCCAGTTTTGAAATGCAGCAAAATATTTTCAAAAATGGGGATCTTTTGGTCGAAGCCAAGGTCAAAATTGCCTGTATAAGTAATAATGCTAAACGGCCCCAGGCTATGCCAGCAGATATTTACCAAACCCTAAAAAATTACGTTTGTTAAACCGGAGCTAATAGTGAGTGAAGAAAATCTATCAATCCTGTCGTTAATTCTTGATGCAAGCCTGCTGGTTCAGCTAGTGATGGCTATATTGTTCATAGCATCAGTAATTTCTTGGATTATGATTGTCCAGCGTGGTCTATTTTTACGCAATGCTGAAAGTGACTTTAAAAACTTTGAAGATACTTTTTGGTCGGGTGTAGATCTTAATAACCTCTATCGAGAGCTTTCACAGCTAGCCCAAGAAAATGGCGGCAGTCAGGGTGTTGAAAATGTTTTTCGTGCTGGCTTTAGAGAATTTACTCGCCTGACTGGCGGTGATGGCGCAGATCCTGATGCGGTCATGGAAGGCACTGACCGCGCTATGCGGGTTGCCCTTTCAAGAGAAGAAGAAAAGCTCAGTGCCAATCTGCCTTTTTTAGCCAGTGTTGCCTCGGTCAGCCCCTACATCGGTTTGTTTGGAACCGTATGGGGGATTATGAACTCTTTTCGCGGTCTGGCAATGGTTCAGCAGGCTACCCTCGCTACTGTGGCCCCGGGAATATCTGAAGCCCTAATAGCCACTGCAATGGGTTTATTTGCGGCTATTCCTGCGGTGTTGGCCTATAACCGTTACGCCGCTAAGGTTGAAACAATGAACGCCTGCTACGAAACCTTTGCTGAAGAATTTTCTAGTATTTTGCATCGACAGGTGCATTCAAACTAAGAGTTAAAAGAGAACCTAAAGTGAAAAATAAACGCGCCAAACGCAAGCTAGTTGCCGAAATCAATGTAGTGCCTTACATCGATGTCACTCTAGTACTGTTGGTTGTGTTTATGGTGACTGCGCCGTTGTTGATGCAGGGGGTACAAGTCGATTTGCCGGTAGCTAATTCTGCACCAATGGATAAGCAAAAGCAGGAGCCACTAATTATCTCTATAAAATCAGATGGAACCTATTGGATTGATGAAAATGGCACCAATATTGCCAACAGTCTGTCATTTATTAAGGATAGAGTGGCAAAAGTTTTAAGGCAAAAACCCAATACACCGGTTTTAGTATGGGGCGATGCCCAGGTGGATTATGGATCAGTGGTCGACTTAATGAGTCAATTACAGATTGCAGGAGCTCCCTCGGTAGGTTTAGTGACCGAGCCGTCTAAATCCAAATGATGGGTACTAAAAGCAGCTATTTTATTGCCGCTATTTCGAGCGTTGGTATTCATGCCGTTGTGATTTTAGCAGTGCTGGCTAATTGGGAGCCAGACAGTAAAAAGACGGTAGTACAGCCGCAATATATTCAGGCGCAATTAATTGAACTTGCACCAAAAAAGAAGTCAGTTAAAAAGCCGAAAGCTACACCCTCAGTTGATAGGGCTGCCAAGCAGCGTGAAATTGATAAGCGCAAGGCCAAAGAAAGAGAGTTAGCTCAACAAAAACTTGCCGCGCAGCGCAAGGCGCAAGAGCTTAAAGATCAGCAACAAGCAGAAAAAGCCCGCAAGGCGCGTGAGGAAAAACAGCGTAAAGCCGATGAAGATCGTGCTCGTAAGCTAGCAGAACAGGCACAGCAACAGCGTAAGCAGCAGGCGCTTATAGCAGCAAAAGAAGACAAGCAGGCGGCAAATAGTTATTTGCAGGTGATTCAGGCGCGCTTATCTCAACAATGGAATCGACCCAAAAGTGCAAGACGCGGAATGGAAACATTAATTGAACTAAGACTGGTCCCTACGGGTCGAATAGTAGGTGTTGAGATTTTAGAGTCCAGCGGAGATATTGCATTTGATAGATCTGTCGAACAGGCAGCCTATAAGGCGGCACCATTTTCAGAGCTACAAACAATGAAGCCGAGAATTTTTGAACAGTATTTTCGCAGTGTAAAAATAGTATTTAACCCTGAAGATTTAAGGCTTTAGGACAGTGTTATGGAGAAGAAAGAGAGTGACCTTGTTTAAACAGTTTTCAATATTGCTTATGGCGTTACTAATTGGCAATAACGCCTATAGTGAGTTGGTTATTAGAGTAACTGAGGGCAATGATAAGCCCACAGTAATTGCCCTGTCGCCTTTTGATCTCAATGGTCTAAAAATGAATGACAATATTGCCGATATTGTTGCGTCTGATTTGCGCCGCAGTGGGTTATTTAAATTAATTCCTCAAGAAGATATGCTGGCTTTTCCGTCGACTCCAACCGATGTTTATTTTAGAGATTGGCGCCTTCTTGGTGCGGAATATTTGGTCGTGGGGAGTATGTCGGTATTAACCGATGGCCGCTATGAATTGGAGTTTAGCCTGTTAAGTATCAATTCACAAAAAATACAGTTTACGCACAAGGTCCGATCCTCAGCTACAAAGATCCGTGATTTGGCGCATTCAGTGAGCGATAAAATATACCAATCTATTACCGGAATTAGAGGTGCATTCTCTACGCGTCTTGCCTATGTGTCGGTGATTAGAGAGGGCGATGATTTCACCTACAGGCTTAAGGTTGCCGATGCCGATGGTGCCAGAGAAAACCTGATGCTAGAGTCAAAACAACCGATCATGTCACCCAGCTGGTCCCCCGATGGTAAAGAGTTGGCTTATGTGTCATTTGAGACAGGAAGGCCAGCAATTTTCAGGCAGAATTTAGCTACAGCGTCGCGTCAACAGTTAACTAATTTTAAAGGGCTTAACGGCGCACCCTCGTGGTCTCCTAATGGTGAAAACTTGGCATTGGTACTATCAAAAGATGGTAATCCTGAGCTTTATAACTTAGAGCTAGACTCGGGCAAATTAACCCGTTTAACTCGCCACTTTGCTATTGATACAGAGCCCGCGTGGATGCCAGATGGTAAACATATACTATTTACCTCTGATCGGGGTGGTACGCCGCAGATATACAAACTTAAATTAGCCGATCGCTCAGTTGAGCGAATAACTTTTCAAGGTAATTATAATGCTCGGGCCAGTATAGCCCCAGATGGACGCACAATGGCGATGGTTCATCGTTCATCTAAGGTGTTCCATATTGCCGCGTTAGACCTTAACACAAGACGGCTTATAGAATTAACTGAAACGACGCTAGATGAATCTCCTTCTGTTGCGCCAAATGGTGCTATGCTGATGTATGCTACTAAGTATAAAGACAGAGGTATTCTTGCTGCGGTTTCGGTTGATGCTGGTGTAAAATACAATCTTCCAGCAAAACTTGGTGATGTCAGAGAGCCTGCATGGTCACCTTTCTTGCGTTGAGCAATTTAAACCTTTTTTAATAAACTTAAAGCGTTACTCAAAGGAGTTAACAATCATGAAAACCCGCATAAATTTATATGCATCATTATTTGCCCTTAGTGTTCTGACTGGCTGTAGTTCATCTGCAATCTATGATTCAGAGCCAACCACAACTGAGATTGATAATGCCGGTGTTAAAACTGCTGAAGTTGAATCAGCTGATATTGAAGTAGTACCTGTAGTAGCTGATACAGCGACAGTATTTTACTTCGATTTTGATAAGGCGCTATTGACCAATGAGTCGAAAGCAGATCTTCTTGAACACGCGGTTATCCTTGCTGGAAATTCGCGCTCGGTTCGCTTGGAAGGCCATGCCGATGAGCGTGGAACTCGAGAGTACAATATGGCACTGGGTGAGCGACGAGCTACATCAGTAAAAGAATTCCTAGTTATGCAGGGTGTATCTGGCGATCGTATTGAAGTGATAAGCTTCGGTGAAGAGCGAGCTGCGGCCTATGGTAGTGATGACGAAGCATGGCGCCTAAATCGTCGTGTAGAGCTTAAATAGTCTCAATCTATAAAAGCTTGAAAAGAGGGTGAGGTATACTCACCCTCTAAAATCTGTTTGAGTGCAGTTAACTATGAAAAAAAGATATTTTTTGATGGCCGCTATGCTGTCTTCTCAGCTTGTAGCACAGCCATTTTCTCCGGTAGTTGAGCTTGATAGCTCTGGTTCTTCAGATACCAAGAAGAAACCCAGTGCAAGTGACATTCAACGTGCCGAACAGTTTTACCAGATGCAGGTACTAAAAGACGAAGTTAAAATGCTTCGCGGCAAGGTTGATGAGCTGTCTTATCAGTTGCAGCAGATTAAACAGCTGCAAATGGACGATTATTTAGATATAGACCGTCGCTTAAGTGCAATAACCTCAGCTAAAACGGCGATTATGCCAGCCACTCAAAATAGTATACTGATGGTGCCTGATGCACAGTTGATAACTTCAGATCCTGAGATTATTGAGGCGCCAAAAGAAGTGACGCCAGAAGATATACAGGCGGATTATTCAGCCTCAAGTAAATTATTGAAAGAGAGAGATTTTGATGGCGCCATTGCGGCATTTAAAAATCATATTTTAAATTTCCCTCAAAGCCCCTACTTAGCTAATGCGCAATACTGGTTAGGCGAAATCTATGAATTTAGAGGAGAGGTTGAGCTTGCGGTTGAGTCTTTTGAAGCGGTCGTCAATAACTACAGTGACCATAACAAGGCAATGGATGCGCGCTATAAGCTGGGTAAGCTTTATCATAAACAGGGAGATAACAAGCGGGCGGTTGAATTGTTAAAACAAGCCGCGCAGAGTAACGGTGGTGCCGGAGCTAAAGCCAAGGCCTATTTAAAGGACAAAAGTCTATAAGGGCCCAGCCTTTACTAGCTAAAGTTTATTCTATGGAAAACCATTCACTACGAATTACCGAGATCTTTCATTCTCTTCAGGGTGAAACCACAACCGTTGGATTGCCAACGGTATTTGTGCGTCTTACGGGTTGCCCGCTGCGCTGTGGCTACTGCGATACGGCCTACGCCTTTGAGGGCGGTGAGAAAATGGCTATTCAGGATATTTTGGATACTGTTGCCGATTATAAAACAGACTATATTACAGTGACTGGTGGTGAACCCTTGGCCCAACCGCAGTGTATAGAGCTTTTGCAGCAACTCTGCGACCTTGGTTATAGAGTCTCTCTAGAAACCAGTGGGGCAATGCCGGTAAAAGAGGTAGATCCACGGGTGATTAAAATTGTTGATCTAAAAACACCAGGGTCTGGTGAAGTTAGTCGCAATCTTTACGAGAATATTAATTATCTGCAACCAGAAGATGAGGTTAAGTTTGTTATCTGTAATCGTCAGGATTATGACTGGAGCTGTATGCAGATCGACCAGTTGCGATTGCGAGATACAGGCTCAGAAATTTTATTCTCACCCAGTCAGGGTGAATTATCTCCCGCGTTGTTAGCGCAGTGGATTCTAGAAGATAAGCTAAGGGTGCGAATGCAGTTGCAAACTCATAAAGTTATCTGGGGCGATGAGCAGGGGCGCTAAACTATGGCAAAAAAAGCAGTTGTATTGGTTTCAGGTGGGCTAGATTCATCCACCGTACTCGCTATTGCCAAGCAACAGGGTTATGAGTGCTACACCCTGAGTTTCGACTATGGTCAGAGGCATAGTTCTGAACTTATGGCAGCGCATAATCTGTCTAAGGCTATGCAAGTCGAGCAACACAAAGTAGTGACCTTAGATTTGGCGACTATTGGCGGATCTGCGCTAACTGATACTCGCATAGACGTGCCTGAGCAAGAAACATCCGGTATACCAGTTACCTATGTACCAGCACGCAATACCGTATTCTTATCCATTGCACTGGGTTGGGCAGAAGTACTGGGTGCAAATGATATCTTTGTTGGTGTCAATGCGGTTGACTATTCAGGTTATCCCGATTGTCGCCCCGATTATATTAAAGCCTTTGAGCAAATGGCTAACCTAGCGACTAAAGCTGGTGTTGAGGGTAATAAGTTATCTATACATGCGCCGCTTATCAATATGACCAAGGCTGAAATTATCAGGGTTGGTGTTGATTGTGGTGTTGATTACAGTGCTACAGTTTCCTGTTATCAGGCAGCAGAAGATGGCACTGCTTGTGGCGTTTGTGACAGCTGTAGGCTCAGAAAACAGGGTTTTTTAGAGGCTAATGTAAAAGACCCTACAAGATATCAAAATAGTACTTGATTTTTTCCTGCTGGTGAGTATGATACGCACCTCATTTAGGGGGCCGTTAGCTCAGTTGGTAGAGCAGTTGGCTTTTAACCAATTGGTCCCGCGTTCGAGTCGCGGACGGCCCACCATTTCCCCTAAGTTTCCCAGCTAATACTCCTTCAGTTACACCCTGCTTTTTGTATATCAAAATTGTTACTTATAATTGACTTTTAGCATTGTTTTGCAGTGCCTACGCAGTTGATGGATAATGTGTCGATATTCGAGATTGGACGCTTGGCAAGTCCACTTGTTGTTTTAAAATAATTACATAGAGCATAATTTAATGAGTGAGATCGATAACCATACATACAGGTTGATTATTCACTGCCCAGATAAAGTGGGTATTGTCGCCGCTGTCAGCCAGTTTATCGCCGATCATAATGGCTGGTTGCTTGAATCCAATTATCATGCAGATCCCGATAGCGATTGGTTCTTTATGCGCAATGAACTCAAGGCGAGTTCCTTATCGATTAGTTTGGATGAGTTTCGAGAAAAATTTTCAGAGCTTGCAGCAAGCTACGATATGCGTTGGGCGATTTATGACTCTAACCAGCCACAAAAAGTGGTGCTTTTAGCCAGTCATGCCTCCCACTGTTTGGCTGACTTGCTTCATCGCTGGCATAGCGGTGAGCTTGACTGTGAAATAAGCTGTGTTATTTCCAATCATGAAAACCTAAGGTCAATGGTTGAATGGCACAATATTCCTTTTAAATATGTTCCTGTAGATGGCAATGATAAAGCCCCTGCATTTGCTGAAATGGAATCAATTATTGATTCATACAACGCTGACACAGTAGTTTTAGCGCGTTATATGCAAATTATACCGCCTCATATGTGTAGTAAATACAAAGGCCGAATGATTAACATTCATCACAGTTTCTTGCCCTCATTTATCGGTGCTAACCCCTATTCAAAAGCTTACGAGCGAGGTGTAAAGCTTGTTGGAGCCACCAGTCACTATGTCACTGAAGACTTAGATGAGGGGCCCATTATTGATCAGGACGTAGTTCGTGTTGGGCATAGCCATAGCGAGGCAGACTTGGTGCGTTTAGGTAGAGATGTGGAAACACTAGTACTGGCGAGAGCTTTGCGTAACCATCTTGAAAATAGAGTCATTGTTCACGGTCATAAAACCGTGGTATTTGAGCAGTAATAAGGCAATTAAAAGTGCAGACTGGGAATCCCCAGTCTGCATAATTCAAATCTTAGTATTCTGAATTAACTACCACAACATCCACATCAACTGCGGAAATCACGCGTTCGGCAGTATTGCCTCGACGGGTTTTTGTCAGGCCGGTTTGACCAAGGGTACCAATAACCACAACATCGGCATCGATCTTTTTAGCGACCTTAGCAATTACCTCATCGGTGTAACCCTTAACAACATGAGTATTGTTTTGGTTTAGTCCAGTATGCTTGGCAAGTCTGCCGCGATCTGGATAGAGTAAAGAGTCGATGTAGGCGTTAACTACGTGGAAGTCAGCACCATAATTTTCTGAAAGATACATGCCTCGGCTTAATATGTTTTTGTTCAGAATTTCCTGATTGACTCTCGAGGCCTGAAAGTTCACCGCCGCCAAAACCACTTTGCGCTGGGGTTTTGCTTCGTCGCGCACCAATACCACAGGGCAAGTAGCCTCTTTAAGTAGCTCCCATTTTGACTCAGCAAAGATAAAGCGTTTGCTTTTGGTGGGTTTGCCAGCTCGAATCATGATCAAAGTAGCTCCAAAATGCTTTGCGGAGGCCATAATGGATCCTTGCCAGTCATTCGACCAGGAGATCTCAATACGATACTTCAGGCCTGCCTCTCTAAGAGGGTGGTGAATTTGCTGTTCAAACCAATCAGTATCACGATAAATACTGGGATTCCTTGCATCCAAATTAACTGTATTGCTGTCTACCGCGACAAAAACGCAGATTTCAGGCGAAGGTGTCATTAATTTTGAGGTAATTAGGGCGCGATCAAGGGCTACCTGTTTGTCCAGTGTGGGGTTTACAACAACAAATATCTTTTCTTGATGTGACATGATGTCTTTTCTAACCTCGCTGTGAAAAAGCGTTAACTATTTTATGATATGCATTAAAATCATATTTCTTTGCAGAAATATTAATTGTGCGCATGTTACGAAAATTTGCACTAAAAAAGGTCATTTTTGGTTATGGTATTTTTTGATGACCTGTATACCAAATTAGTTATTACCCTGGGGTAAGAAAACACAGGGGTAATGTTATGATCATGGGTTATAGGTTTAATTTTAAAAATTGTAGTAACAGAACTAGGGTAGAAACCGTATAATTGGCGTTTAAAAGCAGGTTTAAATGGCTTTAATCACACAATGATAACGATTGGATAAAGAATGACGATCAGAACAAGAATTGCTCCATCACCAACTGGAGACCCACATGTTGGTACCGCCTACGTGGCACTATTTAATATGGTGTTTGCCCGCAGTCAGGGTGGTCAATTTTTACTTCGCATAGAAGATACAGATCAGGCAAGGTCAACACCTGAGTCTGAGAAGGCGATTCTTGATGCATTATCATGGCTGGGTCTCGATTGGGATGAGGGGCCGGATGTTGGTGGTGATAAGGGGCCTTATCGACAGAGTGAGCGCTCGGATATTTATCGTAAATATGCCGAGGAATTAATTGATAAAGGTTATGCCTTCCGATGCTTTTGTACGCCGCAAAGGCTGGATGAATTACGCGCCACTCAGATGCAAGAAAAACAACCCCTTGGTTATGATGGGCACTGTGAAAATCTATCTGATGAAGAGATTGCCAAGCGTCTTGAGGCCAACCAGCCCTATGTGGTTAGAATGAAGGTCCCCAGAGAAGGGCAATGTCAATTTAATGATATGTTACGCGGCGAGATTAGTATCGATTGGGCGCAAGTCGATATGCAAATATTACTTAAAGCCGATGACATGCCGACCTATCATTTAGCCAATGTGGTCGATGATCATTTAATGGAAATCAGTCATGTGATTCGTGGTGAAGAGTGGATTAACTCAGCACCCAAACATATTTTGTTGTATCAATATTTTGGCTGGGAAACACCGGTTTTTTGCCACTTGCCGCTTCTGCGCAATGTTGATAAGAGCAAATTGTCGAAACGCAAAAATCCTACCAGTATTCTGTATTACCAACGTATGGGCTACTTGCCAGAGGCGCTATTAAATTATCTCGGTCGTATGGGCTGGTCTATGCCCGATGAGCGTGAAAAATTTACGCTTGCAGAAATGCTTAATGAATTCGATATTCAAAGAGTTTCTCTTGGTGGTCCTGTATTTGATGTTGAAAAGCTTAGTTGGCTTAATGGGCTGTGGATCCGCGAGGAATTAACCGATGATCAGCTAGCTGATCGACTGCAGCAATGGGCATTAAACCGCGATACCCTGATGGCATTTTTACCCTTCGCTAAACAGCGCATGGAAACCCTGTCAGATATTGCCCCGCTTGGCAGTTATCTAGTGTCGGGAATGTTGCCGATAACCGCACAAGACCTGCAAAAATCTGGCTTTGAGCAGGATCAGTTAATCGAGGTATTACAATTTTCTCTGTGGCGTTTAGAGGCTATTCAGCAGTGGCAGCGAGACAATATTTTTGAGGCCTTAAAGTCGATTGCCGATGCTTTAGATATAAAGCTAAAGCCATTTTTAGCCCCTCTGTTTATCGCCATTGCCGGTAGTAGTAGTTCTATATCAGTGATGGATTCTATGGCGCTATTGGGTGCTGATATGTCTCGAGCAAGGTTGCGTTATGCCATCGAGTTACTGGGTGGTGTGGGTAAGAAGAAGCTTAAGAAAATGGAAAAAGCCTATCAACAGCTAAGTTAGACCTCGAGTGTGATCATCAGGCTTGACTTGCTGTCACCTGATCCCTATCATTCGACCTCCAAATTTGGGGCTATAGCTCAGCTGGGAGAGCGCAACACTGGCAGTGTTGAGGTCAGCGGTTCGATCCCGCTTAGCTCCACCAATTCAAAATCCCCCGCATCCTATTTAATGCGGGGGTTTTTGGTTAAATACCCGTTAAATTTCAA
>CALKMW010000022.1 GCA_938092205.1 uncultured Pseudomonadales bacterium | reverse complement strand
TTAAGTCGTGGTAAATCTGATAATAAAGTACAAACAGAAGTTAATTGGTGGTTTATTCGCTATAGCATGGCAATCATGATAATCCCAAAAATTGCCGGTGTTATTGGTCTTTTAATACTTCCGGTAGACCTGGTTAACCTGATTATTTTCTCTCTAATTGGCGCCTATTCGCTGACTTATATATTTGATAAGCCGATGCGCAGTCAAAGCGCATTAATGGATATTATTTTTCTAATAATTGGCGCCTATATCAGCGGCACATCATTAGTTGGCGGCCCACTAATCATTGCGGTAGCCATGCGCCATATCAAACCACATCAATTCAGATCCACACTGTTTGTTATTTGGTTTATCTTAGTGGGTATAAAAATGATTGGCTTCACTATTGCTGAAGTTGACCTGCAATTTACTAATGCCCTAAAGCTACTTCCATTTGCGGCTGTAGGACACATTATTGGTCTAAAGACACATCAGTGGTTGTTACAAAGAGATAATCGTAGCTTCTATCGCAATATCGGCTGGATTCTTTTTATAACTAGTATGGCTGGAGCAGCCCAAGCTATTTAGTGTTATCAAAATAATCTGTTGGCATACTCATCACAGACCCTATATTCGATAAAATAGTTGTTGCGTGCACTCTAGATAGCGGCAGAAATCGCTCAAAGAAAAACTCAGCGGTATGGAGTTTATCCTTAAAAAACTCAGAATCACCCTCACCAGCGTCTAGTTTCTCCTCGGCTTTAGCCGCCATCATCATCCACATATGTGCCATAAAAGCGTAGCCAGAAAACATTAAAAAATCGACCGAACCTGCACCGATGGCATCCCTATCTTTTTTAGCCTGCAACCCCATACGAAAAGCTAAGTACTGCCATTTAAAAGACATTTTAACCGTGCGCCAAGCATACCTGCGCAAAGTCTTTGTGGTTTTTGATGATAGTAGTAAGGGCATGGCAAAAGCACGCATTTCACTGGTGAAAACTTTTAGTTGGGCAAATTTATCCATCAATGTTTTTCGACCAATAAGGTCTAGCGCCTGAATGCCGGTGGTACCCTCGTAGATTGTAGCAATGCGACTATCCCTTAAAATTTGCTCCATGCCCCACTCTTTTATATAGCCATGACCACCAAATACCTGAACCCCGTAATTGGCTGCCACTACGCCCTGTTCAGTAATAAAGCCTTTTAATATTGGCGTACAAAAACCTAGACGGTCTTCACCCTTTTTCTTGTCGGCAGGATCCTTGGCAGAAGTGTATAAATCAGCAAATTGACTGGAATAACAGATCATGGCCCGACTGCCCTCTGCAATAACCCGTTGCGTGAGCAACATACGACGCACATCTGGATGACAGACAATAGGATCAGCAGGTCCATCTGGATTTTTAACGCCAGAAATAGAGCGCATTGCCAGCCTTTCAATTGCATAGGCAGCAGCTCCCTGATAAGAGCGTTCTGCTGCTGCCGTACCCTGGCTCGCAGTACCAATGCGAGCAACATTCATATAGGTAAACATAGCACTAAGACCGGAATGGGGAGCACCGATCAAAAAGCCCTTGGCATCATCAAAATTTAACACCGCAGTAGCATTACCATGAATACCCATTTTATGCTCAATAGATCCACAATGAACACCATTGCGATCACCGACAGAGCCGTCGGCAGCAGGCAGAAATTTGGGAATAATAAATAACGAGATACCCCTTGTTCCCTCAGGGGCATCAGGGAGTTTTGCTAGAACAATATGAACAATATTTTCAGTAAGGTCATGCTCGCCGGCACTAATAAAGATTTTAGTACCATTGATATTATAGCTACCATCCTCATTTGGCACCGCCTTGGTTTTCATTTGGCCAAGATCGGTTCCACAGTGGGCCTCAGTAAGACACATGGTGCCACTCCAAACGCCACTAATAAGCTTCGATAGATAGATATTTTTCTGTTCTTCTGTGCCGTGGTCTTCAAGCGTGGCTACAGCACCCTCACTTAAACCTGGATACATAGCCCAGGCCCAGTTTGCCGTATTGAGCATTTCGTTAAAGGCCGAACTAATTGATGGCGGCAAACCCTGTCCACCAAGATCTGTGGTTCCGGTTAGCGAGGGCCAACCGGCTTCGACATATTTCTGGTAAGCCTGTTTGAACCCTGCTGGAGTTGTCACATCGCCTTGATGCCATTTACAGCCGTCATCACCAGACTGATACAGTGGGGATAATTCATTTTCACAAAACTTAGCACCCTCAGTGAATATCGCCTCAATCATATCGGGCGTAGCCTGATCACCGCCCTTAACATGCTGGTAATTTTGTTGCATATCCATCACATCGTTGAATAGAAACAAATAATCGTTAACTGGTACTTTAAAATCTGACATCTGTATAACCTATGAAATTGAACCCTGTAAATGCATTTGATCTCCTGACGCGTTAAACAATGAAAATTGTCGCTGGCTATCAGATAAACCGGAATAAAAGTTGACCTTGGATGGCAAAAAAACTGGCTTTAAAAAATTAACATCAACGCTGTAGCCTACCTTTGGAATAAATGAATCCATCGCTGCCAAACATCTCGCCTTACTCCACATACCATGGGCTATGGCCTTTTTAAAACCAAAAAGTTTTGCCGACAAGGCGCTAAGATGAATCGGGTTATAGTCTCCAGAGATAGGTGCATAGCGGCGACCTAAGTCACTTGGCAACTGCCAATTCTGCGCCTCACCCTGAGGCTTATTAAGCGGCTTAGAGCTGCGCTCGATATTGGTTTTACAGCGATACAAGAAGGTTGAACGACTAGACCAAACCACGTGGTTGTCGGACATGGCTGAAATTTGCATAGACCATTCCAAACCCTTTGAGGAAAGCTCGGAATGGTCTACAGCTGCTGTGATACTAAATGGCTTGTTCATATCTAGAACACTATGAACTGAAATTTGGTTGCGCAGGTGAACCTGTCCCATGGCACGCATAGGAAACTGCTTTGAAACAAGAATACTCATAATTAGTGGGAAAGCACGAATCCAAAGGTAGGTTGCAGGTATCTGGTTAGACTCAAAACCACAGATTCGGTTGTATTTCTGCAAGTGGTTTTTATCAATTTTTAAGTTTTCCCACAAAGCAGTTATTGGGGGTAAGGTATCACCAAGCTTGTATTGGCCTGTCTTTACAGAAGCCTTTGCAAGTAGAAGAGCCATACTGGGAGACTCTTCTAAATGCAAAGGGGTTACACTGTGAAGCGGAGATTGTGATTTTCTACTAATCTGATTCATAACTAATATTCTCTGCCTTTGTGTGCAACCGCACATTGGCATCAAAAAAAATCGTTTTGTCATTTGAGTCAATTAGGTATGATGGGGTTACATTCAGTATGAAAGTAGCAATATGGCAGCTTTAACGGACTCAGGCACCTTAGTGCGCATGGCCTATCAAGGTCTGATTAATCTTAATGTAGATGCAGATGAGGTTTTGCGACGCTGTGGTCTAGATCCTGCGCAGCTGTATAAGCCAAATCTTCGTACACAGTTTTCAGCGCAACCGCTTTTTTGGCAAGCGGCTGTAGAATTGTCCGGAGACCCCTGTATTGG
>CALKMW010000021.1 GCA_938092205.1 uncultured Pseudomonadales bacterium | reverse complement strand
GCCTATTTTTGCGCTATTTTCTTGGTCTTTCACATGTTACCCTTGCGCCCGAGTTGGCCAGGCAATCGCTGTAGTAATGTCTCTTTCATTCGCTTGCGTTTAAAAGGGTGTATTGCAGAGGAAAGTCCGGGCTCCATAGGGTAGTGTGCCAGGTAACACCTGGGGGGCGAAAGCCTACGGAAAGTGCAGCAGAGAGTAGACCGCCGATGGCTTTTTCGAAAGCACAGGTAAGGCTGAAAGGGTGCGGTAAGAGCGCACCGCGTTGCTGGTAACAGTAGCGGCAAGGTAAACCCCACTCGGAGCAAGACCAAATAGGTTCCCGTTAGGCGTGACCCGCGTTGGGAACGGGTAGGTTGCTTGAGGTAAGCGGTGACGCTTATCCCAGATGAATGATTGTCCTCGACAGAACCCGGCTTATCGGCCAACTCAATTTTTCTTTCCCTGATTTTTTGAACGATTTTATCGTTATGAGTGAAAGTGATTTAGGGTGGAATTTATTATTACCTTTTGAGATAAAAAAATATTTTTTTAAACCTAAATATTCTTAAAAACCCCATTAGCTAGAAGTTACTTTAAGTTGTAGTCTTAGCTAACTGTTTTATATTTGTTAATTACTCCCCCCTTCAATACTCCCCCTTAACCCTAGTGGAACTAACTGATTTTATTACTTTTTTTCCCTTCTATTCGCCTTGACATTGAGGCCTGTGGGTCATAATCTTCAATTGTGGGTAAAAGTGGCAAAAAGTGTAATTTTTTATGATTAAAGTGGAGCTAAAGGGTTAAAAATGTTTAGGGGAAGTGATCCAATCAATATGGACGCAAAAGGGCGGATGGCTATTCCGACCCGCTATCGCGCGCTACTTGAAGAAGTCTGCGCTAGCGAGCTTGTGATCACGATTGATATGAAATCTCCCTGTTTAACGCTATCGCCACTACCCGAGTGGAAAAAATTTGAAGAAAAAGTCGCAGCGCTTCCAGCAATGGATGACCTTGGTGAGATGCTAAGTCGATTTGTTGTCGGTCAGGCTAAGGACCTTCAGGTTGATGGCAGTGGCCGTATTCTGATACCTACTGAATTACGTGGTTATGCTGCACTGGACAAAAAACTTGTCCTTGTGGGTCGAACTCAGCGTTTAGAAATTTGGTCTGAGGCTAACTGGAACGCTGAAAGAGAAAAATCTCAAGATAATTATCGCGCTATGTTACTAGATAAGGAGAGCATGTCTGATGCCCTTAAGAATCTATCATGGTAGAGGCTGTTACTTTATCGGAGCAGGCTGTGACTGAGCATTCGACGGTGCTTCTGCATGAGGCTATAGATGCCTTAGTCGTCGACCCCGATGGCTTATATGTGGATGGTACCTTCGGTCGCGGTGGGCATACTGCTGAACTGTTGTCACGACTTTCTGTCAAAGGTTCAGTGATTGCAATTGATAAAGATTTAGAGGCTATAGCATCCGGTAATGCGCGCTTTGCGGATGATGATCGATTATCACTAGTGCATGGCACATTTGCTGACCTTACACATATTGTTGAGCAGGCAGGTATGCAGGGTAATGTCTCTGGCGTGTTGTTGGATTTAGGTGTGTCGTCGCCGCAGCTAGATCAGGCTGATCGCGGTTTTAGCTTTATGCGTGATGGTCCTCTTGATATGCGCATGGATACCAGTAAAGGCCTGTCGGCTGCAGAGTGGATTGCGAGTGCTGATGAGCAAGAAATAGCCAAGGTGATTAAAGAGTACGGTGAAGAAAAATTTGCACGACGTATGGCGGCCGCAATTGTTCGCGAGCGGGCTGAAAGTCCTATAGAGCGAACAGTTCAGTTGGCAAAAATTTTAGCAGAAGCGCACCCAGCTTGGGAGCGTGGCAAGCATCCGGCGACGAAAGCATTCCAGGCAATTAGAATTTTTATTAATCGCGAGCTAGCTGATCTTGAAGATTTACTAGAGCAAGTGATTGATAGTTTGGCTATTGGTGGTCACTTGGTGGTGATTAGTTTTCATTCCCTTGAAGACCGAAGGGTTAAGCGTTTTATTCGCGATCAGCACCGCGGAATTAAGTTGCCAAAAAATTTACCTATTCCTGATGTCGATCGCGGCGTGCGCTTAATTAAAGTGGGCAAAGCGATTAAGCCGTCGGAATCTGAGGTTGAAAATAATGTTAGATCACGCAGTGCGGTTATGCGTATTGCTGAGCGAGTGGCTTAGGCGATATGAGTAACACTTACTGGTTAAAAGTTGGGGTGTTATGGGTCGCGGTTGTTGCCAGTGCATTGGCGGTGACCCATTACAGTCATGTGTCGCGACAGACCTATGGTCAGTTGACGGCTATGCAGCGAGAGGCTAATCAGCTGCAGGTTGAATATGGTAGATATTTGCTTGAGCAAAGTGCCGTTGGATCATTTCAGCGGGTAGAAGCAACAGCAACGGATGGGCTGCAAATGCATACCCCTGAAGCTGATGAAATAGTAATGATCAAGCAGTAGTTAATAATAATCCCTGGGCAAAATGTCCAAAATGTGACCAAAGGTAAAAACGTGTCCAAGCAGCAGGCGCAAAAGTTAATACCCAGATGGCGTTACTTTTTAGTGATGTTGGGGTTATTCGCTCTGCCGATTTTATTGATTGCTCATGTTGCTCAGTTACAGATTATGCCCGACGAAGAATTTGGCGTTGATTTCTTGCAAAATCAGGGTGATGCTCGCTCAATTCGTAAAGAAACTATTCCTGCCTATAGAGGGTTGATTACTGATCGCAATGGCGAGCCATTAGCGGTTAGTACGCCGGTTACATCTTTGGTTGCAAATCCTAAGCATCTGCAAAATCTGGCCAGCGAAGACGATATAAAAGATTTAGCTAATGCCCTGGGTATGGGTTACTCGCAATTAAGTGCTCGGCTTAAAAGATATCGCAACAAATCGTTTATGTACTTGGCGAGACAGTTGCCTTCAAAGGAAGCTCAGCGTGTTTTAGATCTAGGTATAGCGGGTATCGAGGGTCGTCAAGAATTTAAGCGTTTTTACCCGGCTGGTGAGGTTACTGCTCAGCTTGTTGGTTTTACTGATATTGACGATAACGGTCAAGAAGGTATGGAGCTAGCTTATAACGAAGGTCTAACTGGTGAGGCGGGCTCGAAAAAAGTCATCAAGGATCTTACCGGTCGTATTATTAAAGATATTTCTCTAATCAAGTCAGCGCAGGCTGGAAGGGATTTGCGACTCAGTATTGATTTGCGCGTTCAGTATGCAGCTTATCGGGCACTCAAATCTGCGGTACAAAAGCATAATGCTAAATCGGGATCAGTCGTGGTTTTAGATGTTGAGACTGGTGAAGTATTAGCGATGGCTAATCAACCATCTTTCAACCCTAATGATCGTTCTAAGTTAAGACCAGATTCAGTCAGAAATCGGGCGATGACCGATATGATGGAGCCCGGTTCTACGGTTAAACCTTTTGCTATATTGGCGGCGCTTGAGAGCGGAAAATTTCAACCAAATACCACTATTGATACCCACCCGGGTTACCTCAAGGTTGATTACAAGGTATTTGAGGATGAAAATAATTATGGTGTTTTAGATTTATCTGGAATTATTGCTAAATCGAGCAATGTGGGTACCTCAAAAATAGCCTTGCAGCTTAACCCTAATGAAACCAGAGAGCTCTTTCAGCGGGTTGGCTTTGGTGAGAATCTTGGCAGTGGTTTCCCTGGTGAGACCAGCGGTGTACTGCCAGCGCATCGTCGTTGGGATGCTGTCACTCAGGCTAACTTTGCATTTGGCTATGGCTTAAGTGCCTCGTCCCTTCAGTTGGCGCGCGCCTATGCCGTTCTGGCAAATAATGGTGTACGTAAAGAGATTTCTTTAGTTGCGGTTGATGAAGAGCCTGAAGGAAATAGAATTATTGACCCGGTATTAACCAATGAGTTGCGTTATATGCTTCAGGCAGCTACAGGCTCCAAGGGTACAGGTAAGCGAGCCAATATTAAGGGCTATACCGTTGGCGGTAAGACTGGCACCTTGCATAAAACAAATAGTGCAGGAGGCTACCATGACAGTCGTTATATGTCGGCATTTGCTGGATTTTCTCCTATTGATCAGCCACGTTTAGTCACAGTAGTGGTGATTGATGAGCCCTCTGTTGGTGGCTATTTTGGTGGCATTGTTGCGGCGCCGGTATTTTCTGAAGTGACGGGTACCGCATTGCGCTTAATGCAAGTGGTTCCAGATCAAATGAAAGCTAATGGGTCATTGGTAGAAAGACCTGCATCTAGTTTGCGAGGAGAGTCATGATGAGCCTTGCAAAAAAATGTTATTTACCACTGTCAGATTTATTAATGGGTTTGACTGATAGCAGTCAATTGCCTGAGGTTGAAGTTAGTGGTGTGACAATCGATAGTCGAGCGGTTACAGCGGGTGACTGCTTTGTTGCTCTAAAAGGCACTGTGACCGATGGTGCACATTATATTCAGCAGTCTATTTCGGCTGGCGCTGTGGTGGTTTTGGTTGATCAGGCCTCTGAGGTAGGTATCAACTTATCCGATATTTCAGTGCCTGTTATATCGATTGAAGATTTAACCCAACGGGTGTCACAGATAGCAGGTCGATTTTATAGCGATCCATCGCACGAATTAAATATTGCGGCCTTTACCGGTACTAATGGTAAAACTACCTGCTCGCAACTTTATGCACAATTATTGGCATCGGTTTCTATTGGTGGTGAAGCTGTTAAGTCTGCATATATCGGTACTACTGGTTATGCTGCAGTCGAGCCTAAATCGAAATGTACCGCAAATACAGATTTTATAGATAGGCTCAGCGGCCATCAGTTAACCACCCCAGATGCAGTTGCTGCTCAGCGTATTCTGGCAGAGTTAGCCAATAGTGGTTCGCACTATATTGCTTTAGAGGCCTCGTCACATAGCTTGGTTCAGCATCGTCTTCAGGCGGTGCAGATAGATACTGCGGTCTTTACTAATTTAAGTCGCGATCATCTGGATTATCACCAAACCATAGAAAACTATGCTGCGGCGAAGGCTAGTCTATTTGCAATGCCCTCAGTGAAAACAGCGATAATCAATCTGGATGATGCTGTAGGTGAGCAGATAATTACAGGTCTGCGTGCTGATATAAGTTTGCTAACCTACAGTTTGGAAAATCAAGCGGCAGATATTTACTGTACAGATATTTCATATTCAGCCTTGGGAAGTAGCGCTACCATACAAACTCCGTGGGGTTCGGGCAAGCTTCAATCTTCTTTGCTTGGCGAATTCAATTTAAGTAATTTACTTGCTGTGATTGCCACTGCTTGCGCTCAAGGTGCTGTGTTAAGTGACTGCTTGCAGGTCGCCACAACACTTCAGGCGGTTACTGGACGTATGGAGCTGATCTCTACAGCCATGCAGCCACAGGTGATTGTAGACTATGCCCATACCCCTGATGCCTTAGAAAAAGTACTCTGCGCCTTAAAGCCTTATTGCGAGGGCAATCTTTGGGTGGTATTTGGTTGTGGTGGTAATCGCGACACTGGTAAGCGTAAAGAAATGGGTAAGGTCGCTAGCCAATTCGCCGATAAGGTCGTTATAACCAATGATAACCCACGATTTGAAGCCCCAGAGAAAATTGCTCAGCAGATTGTTGAGGGTATTAATGGCGATGTTGATATCGAATTAGACCGCAGGCGTGCTATTGCGACGAGCATTATTCAAGCTAACAAGCAGGATATTGTATTAATTGCAGGCAAGGGTCATGAAAATTATCAAATTATAGAAAATAACCGCATTGACTTTAGTGATCAAGAAGAGGCATTAGCTGCGTTGCAGACTGCCCAGTTAAGTGGTTCTGCATCTGTCGAAGGAGGGATTGTATGATCTCTGAATTTCGATTAACTGATGCGGCACTGGCTTTCGGTGGCACTTTGTTAAACCCAGACTGTGAGTATAGTCAGGTGTCTATTAATAGTCGCAACCTCGCGGATGGGGATCTATTTGTAGCTATAAAGGGTGAGCGTTTTGATGGCCATGATTTCTTAAGTGATATAGCTTTAAAAGTCTCGGGTTTGGTGGTCAGTTGCCCAGATAAGAATTTACCTATTACGCAGTGGGTGGTTGAAGACACTACCAAGGCCCTGGGTCAGTTAGCGCGAATGAATAGGGATAGATTTGACGGTCAGCTGATCGCCGTTACTGGCAGCAGTGGTAAAACCTCTGTCAAAGAGATGATCACATCTATCCATTCTCAGAGTGTTAAGGTTCATGCGACAAAGGGCAACCTAAATAATCATATCGGCGTTCCCTTAACCCTATTATCTATGGATGCCGATGCTGATATTGCTGTAATAGAAATGGGTGCGAGTGGCGCCGGTGAAATTGCCTATTTATGCAGTATTGCTAAGCCTGATATCACCTTGGTTAATAATATTCAGCATGCACATATTGAGGGCTTTGGCTCGATTGAGGGTGTGGCGTCGGCAAAATCAGAAATCTATAGTGGGTTGGGCGCCAATGGTACGGCAGTTGTTAATCTGGATTTATCATGGTCGCAACAATGGTTGAATACACTGGGTGATAACCGTTGCCTTACCTTTTCTACTGAGCATCAAAATGCAGATATCTATGCGCACAATATTGAGGCCTTAGTAGGAGGCTGTTATCGGTTTGAATTATGTTCAGGTGATCAGAAGTTGACGCTTGAATTGCCGATGCCGGGCTTGCACTCAGTTAAAAATGCAGTTGCTGCTGCTGCCTGTGCGCTTGCATCTGGCGTTAGTTTAGAGCAAATCGCACAGGGCTTAATGGCGGTAAAGCCGGTATCTGGTCGTCTTAATTCTTACCAGTTATCTAAAGATACAACGCTTATCGATGATACCTATAACGCCAATCCAGATTCATTTAAAGCCGCTATCGATGTGCTTAGTGCTAGTGCAGGTCGCAGAGTTTTAGTGATGGGCGATATGGCTGAATTGGGCGAAGAGGCTATGCAAATGCATGAAGAAATAGGCCGCTACGCGCAAGAAAAAGGGGTAGATATCTTGCACTCAGTGGGTCTTTTAAGTGCTATTGCCGCTAATGAGTTTGGTGGAACTCATCATCAAGATAAGCACCAGCTGATCTCTGCGATAACTGATCTTTTGGCTGAAAAAATAAAAACAACTGTTTTAATCAAGGGCTCTAGAAGCTCAGGCATGGATGAAGTGGTGAAAACCCTTTCCAATAAGGAGATTAGCTAATGTTATTGTGGCTTACGGAATATTTAAGTGAATTTTATGCGCCGTTTTCGGTATTTAAATACCTAACACTAAGAGGCATCCTTGCGGTCCTTACTGCCTTATTAATTAGCCTAGTGGCGGGCCCTAAAGTGATTCGACTACTCAATCGTCTACAAATGGGGCAGGCGATTCGCACAGATGGACCCAAGACTCATCTTGAAAAAGCCGGCACGCCAACCATGGGTGGTGCTCTAATTATTTTATCAATTTTTGTCAGTAGCTTGCTGTGGTCTGATTTAACTAATCGCTATGTATGGGTGGTTATGATTGTGACGCTGTTGTTTGGTCTTATTGGTTGGGTAGATGATTACCGCAAGGTTGTAGAGAAGAACCCGCGCGGCTTGCCTGGGCGCTGGAAGTATTTTTGGCAGTCTGTGGTGGGCCTTGGTGCGGCATTATTTTTATACAATTCTGTTCAAAGCCCTGCAGATTTAGAGTTAATTGTTCCATTCTTCAAGGATGTGGCCATTTATATGGGCCCATTTTTTATCGTGCTGACGTACTTCGTTATTGTGGGTACCAGTAATGCGGTCAACCTGACAGATGGCTTAGATGGCTTAGCTATTTTACCAACGGTTTTAGTCGCTGGGGCGCTAGGTATATTTGCCTATTTGACCGGTCATTTTCAGTTTGCTAGCTACTTGCATATTCCCTATATCGCTGGTGCTGGTGAGCTTCTTATAATCACTGCAGCAATCTGTGGTGCTGGACTTGGATTCCTGTGGTTTAACACCTATCCCGCTATGGTATTTATGGGTGATGTTGGTTCTTTGGCTCTGGGTGCTGCGCTGGGTGTAATAGCCGTCATTGTGCGACAAGAAATTGTATTAATGATTATGGGTGGTGTTTTTGTAATGGAAACACTATCGGTAATTTTACAGGTAGGTTCTTACAAAATGACCGGTAAGCGCGTCTTTAGAATGGCGCCGCTGCACCATCATTATGAATTAAAAGGGTGGCCAGAGCCGCGCGTTATTGTGCGATTTTGGATAATTACAGTCATGCTAGTCCTATTGGGTCTAGCAACATTGAAGCTACGTTAGGGTCGATTTTTTAATGTCCGATATTATTGTTACTAATCGCAAAACGGCTATCCTAGGTATGGGGGTTACAGGTGTATCTGTGGCGTCCTTCTTTACCTCAAAGAATATGCCATTTGATTTTGTCGATAGTCGCAATCAGCCGCCTAATTTAAAATCAGTTGAAACCAACTATCCTGAGGCTGATATGGCCTTAGGTCCCTTTGATGCAGAATTTTTATGTCGTTATGACCGCCTAATTGTAAGCCCAGGTATTTCTCTAGCTGAGCCAGCGTTAGTTAAAGCAAAACAGCAGGGTGTTGAATTGTTAGGTGATCTCGAGTTATTTCTTGAGCAGGCGCAAGCGCCAGTAGTTGTAATTTCAGGTTCAAATGGCAAAAGCACCGTCACAGCTCTGTTGGGCAAGATGGCTCAAGATAGTGGCTTAAGTGTTGGTGTTGGCGGCAATCTAGGCACGCCGATGTTAGATCTTCTAGATGATGCCCATAAGCTTTATGTTATTGAAGTATCAAGTTTCCAGCTAGAGCTTTTGAACGATGCTCGCGGTGCTATTTCGGGGTTATTAAATATTAGCCCCGATCATCTTGATCGCTATAAAAACTTGCAGGATTATCATACAGCCAAACACCGTATTTTCCGCGGTGCTAGTAAGGTGGTTATTAATCGTGAGGATGTTTTAACTCGTCCGCTTATTTCAACCCAGATTCCAATGATTAGTTTTGGTTTAAATCAACCAGATCTTGGCAGCTTCGGTATTTTAGAAGGGGTAAAGGATGGTTATTTATCCTATGGCATAGAGCGTTTAATGCGGGTTAATCAAGTGGCATTAAAAGGCAGTCATAATCTAGCTAATGTGCTGGCTGCATTAGCCTTGGGTCAAGCAGTCGATCTGCCGATGCAAAGTATGCTTGATACCTTGAAAACCTTTAACGGGTTACCCCATCGCTGTCAGTTTGTAGCGGAAATTAATTCAATAAGCTTTGTGAATGATTCCAAAGCAACCAATGTTGGGGCAGCGGTTGCGGCTATTAGAGGGTTTGGCGATAAGGCGAGTAAAAATATTATTCTTATTGCCGGTGGACAGGCCAAAGGTCAAGATTTTAAAGCTCTGGTTTCAGAAGTGCCTAACTATGTGAAATTAATCCTATTAATAGGTGAAGATGGCAAGCAGCTCGCCTCAGCTGTTGGTGATAGTTGTGAAATTCAGTATTCAGAGTCTCTCGATGCAGCGGTGATTCAGGCTAATAATGTGGCGGTTTCAGGTGACACGGTTCTTTTGTCACCTGCCTGTGCTAGCTTTGATATGTTTGATGGCTTTGAGCACCGCGGCAAATGTTTTGAAGCCGCTGTAAGCGCACTTGATGGCGCTCGGGGGTCGGTGCAATGAGTCAAACCATCCCAATGAAAAATATGGCGCAAAGAAATGACAGCTGGTACTTCGATACCAAACTGTTAATCCCTGCGTTAGCACTATTGTCCATTGGTTTAGTGATGGTAGCTTCCGCTTCATTTAGTTATGCCGATCATAGGTTTGGCGATCAGTTCTATTTTGTAAAAAGACATTTTGCCTATTTAATTATTAGCCTTGGTGCTATTGGTGTTGGCTTTTATGTATCTCCTACCATCTGGGCTAAATACAGTTTGGTATGGATACTGTTATCGGTTTTGTTATTAGTTGCGGTGCTTGTGCCTGGAGTTGGTTTAAATCTAAACGGCAGTCGTCGCTGGTTGGGCATTGGCGGTTTTACATTGCAGGTGTCTGAGTTGGTAAAAGTGGCCACTGTAGTGTTTTTAGCGGCTCAGCTGGAAAAATACCGAGATACACTTAGCGATAGCTGGCCACAGTTTGGCAAGCTAATGGCGGTTATTATTCTATTATCAGTTCTGCTGATACTAGAGCCAGATTTTGGTTCTGTGGCTGTATTGGGTTGTACATTTATGGCGTTGTTGTTCTTAGGCGGCTCTCACATACGTCAATTTTTATCTGTGCTGGTATTAGCGGCGCTGTCATTTTGGGTGATGGCTACTGCTGCGCCATATCGAATGGCTCGGTTAACCGCTTATCTGGATCCTTGGTCGGATCAATTTGATTCAGGTTATCAGTTAACTCAGTCATTAATTGCTTTTGGTCGCGGTGAACTCTTTGGTGTCGGTTTAGGTCAGTCAGTGCAAAAAATGCTGTACTTGCCTGATGCCCACACCGACTTTGTATTTGCCATCTATGCGGAAGAATTTGGCTTTATTGGCGTGGTTTGTCTAGTTGCGCTTTATAGCTTTTTCGTTATTCGTATTTTACAGCTGGGTAAAAAAGCAATCAGCAAGCAAAATTGGTATGCCACTTATGTGTTAATTGGTTTTGGCTTAATTCTCAGTGGACAGGCTTTTATTAATCTAGGAGTTAATGCTGGCTTGTTGCCAACCAAGGGTTTAACACTGCCGTTTATAAGTTATGGCGGCAGTAGTTTGATTGTCTGCTGTGCCATGCTCGGCATGATGATGCGCCTAAGCCACGAACTGCAACGAAGCAAAACAGTTTCTGGGAGGTCTGGTTATGCAAAATAACAGAGTCTCTCTAGAATCTTTGCGCGTGATGATTATGGCAGGTGGAACCGGTGGACATGTGTTTCCTGCTCTGGCCGTTGCTGATAAATTAAAGCAACAACAGGTGTCTATTTCGTGGCTGGGTACTCGCAAAGGCATAGAGTCAGAATTGATTCCACAGCAGGGTATTGAGTTGCATTTTCTTAATGTTGAGGGTCTGCGCGGGCGTGGTCTACTGGCACTTATTAGAGCACCATTTAAATTATTAGCATCAATTTTTCAGGCTTGCACTGCACTTAGTCAATTTAAGCCATCAGTGGTGTTAGGGATGGGTGGTTTTGTTTCTGGGCCCGGTGCTATAGCCGCTAAATTAAAAGGTATTCCGCTTGTTATTCATGAGCAAAATTCGGTAGCGGGCACTACTAACAAGTTGTCGGCAAAATTAGCTACACGTGTGATGCAAGGTTTCCCTGACACCTTTAAGCAAGGTGAGCATTGTGGTAACCCAGTTCGTGCCGAGATAGCCGCTATACAATCGCCGAAAGAGCGCTTTTCCGGCCGACAGGGTCGAATGAAATTACTGGTATTGGGTGGTAGTCGGGGTGCATTGGCAATCAATCAGCTAATACCTGAAATGCTAGCCAAAATAGAGCCACAGCAGAGACCGCAGATTATCCATCAAGTGGGTGGTCAGCATGTGCAGACAACCGAACAATTATATCGGGCTCAGGGGCTTGATATTGATTCAGGCAGCATTCAGATACTGCCTTTTATCGACAGTATGGAACAGGCCTATGAATGGGCTGATTTTGCTATCTGTCGCTCTGGCGCATTGACGGTGGCTGAATTAACTGCGGTTGGTTTAGGTGCACTGCTTATTCCATTCCCTTATGCGATTGATGATCATCAGACCAGCAATGGTAAGTGGTTAGTCAATTCAGGCGCGGCACTTATGATTCAGCAGCGAGATATAAGTCCGCAGGGTTTAGCCGATCAAATTATAAGACTCAGCAATAACCCAGAAGAACGTCTAAGTATGGCGTGCAATGCACGATTACTCGCAAAAAATGGTGCTGCAGAACGAGTTGCTAAAGTATGTTTGGAGGTGGCAAATGGATAAAACGAATTTTCAGCCACCAGAAATGCGCCGCATTAGCCGTATTCATTTTGTCGGGATCGGCGGTAGTGGTATGAGCGGTATTGCTGAGGTTTTATTGAACCAAGGTTATCAAATATCGGGTTCAGATATTAGTGTAGGCCCTACTATTAAGCGTCTTAAAGCTGCTGGCATAGAAATTTTTAAAGGTCATGCTAAGCAGAATATTGAAGGCGCTGATGTGGTGGTTAAATCCTCCGCAGTGACCTCAGAAAATCCCGAAATAGCGGCTGCCTATGAGCTAGGTGTGCCTGTGGTAAGGCGGGCGGAAATGCTTGCTGAGTTGATGCGCTATCGCCATGGTGTTGCAGTTGCAGGCACGCATGGAAAAACCACAACAACCAGTTTAATTGCGGCTGTTTTCGCCGAGGCTAAATTGGACCCAACATTTATTGTTGGCGGTCGAGTTAATAGTACCGGCACCAATGCCAAATTAGGTGCCAGTCGATATATTATTGCTGAAGCCGATGAAAGCGATGCTTCTTTCTTGCATCTTCAGCCTATGGTTTCTGTAGTGACTAATATTGAGCCAGACCATATGGAAACCTATGGTTTTGATTTTGATCAATTAAAAACTACTTACATCGAATTTCTTCACAATCTACCCTTTTATGGTTTAGCGGTAGTCTGTATTGATGATCCAGTGATACAAGAATTACTAACCAGTATAGGTCGACCCACATTGACCTATGGTTTCAGTGAAAACGCAGCCTATCGTATTAAAGATTTTGCAATGATTAACGGACGAGCTCAGTTTGTAATTGATCGTCCAGATAATCATTCAACGCTAACCATCAGTATGAATATTCCTGGACGACACAATGCCTTAAATGCTGCAGCTGCAGTTGCAGTAGCAACCGATGAAGGTCTTTCAGATCAGGCGATTATTGCAGGGCTAGAAAAATTCTGTGGTGTAGGTCGTCGCTTTGAAACCATCGGTGAGTATGCGGTTGAAAATGATCAGACAACAGGTACAGCGACACTGGTTGATGACTATGGCCATCACCCAACAGAATTAAAGGCCACCATTGAAGCTGTCAGAGATGGCTGGCCACAAAAGAGATTAGTGATGGTATTTCAGCCGCATCGCTATAGTCGCACCAGAGATCTGTATGAAGATTTTGTACAGGTTCTATCTGAAGTAGATTTATTGATTATGTTAGACGTCTATGCGGCAGGCGAAGAGCCCATCGTTGGTGCTAGTAGTAAAAATCTTTGCAATAGCATTCGTCAGCGCGGTGTTATTGATCCTATTTATGCAGAGTCTATGGAGCAGATTCCAAACCTTGTAGCCAGTTTAGTGCAGGCGGATGACATAGTTTTGACTCAGGGCGCAGGTAGTGTTTCAAAATTAGTCGCACTATTAAAAGACAGCCAATTAAAGCCGATTGAGGAGAGTAAAGAATGACTTCTCAAATAACTAAATTTGGCAAAGTTGGCGTGCTTTATGGTGGCAATTCATCTGAGCGTGAGATTTCTCTTTTGACCGGCGGGGCCATTGCACAGGCTTTAAATAATCAGGGTGTTGATTGCGTCGCTATAGATCTTAAAGATCAGTCTCTGGAAGAAATTTCTGCGGCAAATATAGATCGTGCATTTATCGCGCTACATGGGCCCGGTGGTGAAGATGGAACCCTACAAGGTGCATTGGAGTATCTGGGTATTCCTTACACCGGTAGCGGTGTTATGGCCTCAGCATTAGCTATGGATAAGTTGCGCTGCAAGCAGATATGGAAGGGTATCAACTTGCCGACATCAGATTTCGTATCTCTAGATAAAGATACAAATTGGCAACAAGCTATAGATCACCTAGGCGGTTGTTTGGTGGTTAAACCTGCCTGTGAAGGCTCCAGTGTGGGTATGAGTATTGCTGAGTCAGCTGAGGCGTTAAAGCAGGCATGGCAATTAGCTTACAAATACGACGCCAAGGTAATTGCTGAGCCAAGACTGCAGGGTGAAGAATATACCGTAGCCATACTCGGCGATCAGGCGCTACCGTCAATAAGAATTCAGGCTAATGCTACCTTCTATGATTACGAAGCTAAGTATCTGTCCGATAAAACCGAATATTTTTGCCCATCAGGTTTAGATGCTGGGCGAGAAACCGAGCTGGCCAAACTGTGTCTTGATGCGTTCAAAAGTATTGACGGAAAAGGCTGGGGTCGTGTTGATGTTATGACTGACACAGATGGACGATTTAACGTTCTTGAAGTTAATACAGTGCCCGGTATGACTAGTCATAGTCTAGTACCTATGGCAGGTAAAGCCGCAGGTATGGATTTTGAGTCGCTGGTTCTAGCGATATTAGAGGAGTCCATCTAATGGGTCGTCTAGAACAGTCAAATAAATCGAGATCAATCGAAGATGATCGCAGTGTTATCGATAAGGTGATGGATAACACCAGCAAGATAATGACTGTGCTTGTATTTTTAAGTATCGCCTATGGCGCAAATTTAGCCATTCAGCATTTGGATAAGCCAATTACCAAGGTCAGTATTGAGGGTGAATTTAAATACCTTGATCACCAAGAATTAGCTGGATTAGTTAATAGTCAAATACAGGGCGGCTTTATCACTATTGATCTTAAGGCGATGTCACATGTGCTTCATCAACACCCATGGGTAGCCGATGTCAGTGTTCAACGCCAATGGCCGACTTTTTTGAAAATTAATGTGATTGAAGAAGTGCCTATTGCCCGCTGGGGAGGCGATGCATTCCTCAACCAACTAGGCGATAAATTAATTATTGAAGATAACAGTCATCTAGCTAACTTGCCGTTAATGACAGCTGAATTTGGCAATTCTTCAGATGTGATGAAGCAATATCAGCGTTTAACAGATCTGCTGCTTCCAACTGGACTGCAGTTATCAAAATTAAAACTCGATCGTCTTGGCGCTTGGCAGTTGGAAACCAGCAATGGTATCCAGATTGTATTAGGGCGCAATAAAGTTGGCGACAAAATAAGACGTCTTGTGGTGGTTTGGGAATCAGAACTCAGCAACCAATCAGCCAGGATAAAAACTATCGATCTTCGCTATCCAAATGGGCTAGCTGTGGCTTGGAAAGGTCGAAAATCGGTAGCCAATATTAGATTAGATAGTCAATCAG
>CALKMW010000020.1 GCA_938092205.1 uncultured Pseudomonadales bacterium | reverse complement strand
ACCGTCTGGCTAGTCTCACCCGCAGCAATGGTGAAAATGTCCGAATTAGTAAAATTGTAATCCTCACCCGCTGAGGCGGTAGCTGATGTGATGATGAGCTTGCCAGTCACATCCTCTACTGAGGGCCTTGATAGACTCACTGTGAAGCTGGCGATGTCTCCTTCAACAACATCAACACTGTCTGCTACAAAAGAGAGTTCTGGCTCAGAGTCAGTGGTATTAATCACCACGTCGGTACTGTTATTACCGCCTATAAGAATGTTGTCCGCAGAACTAGATAATGAAGCCGAAAACGACTTCTCGACCCTATAAAACCCCGTTGTCAACGTTTTCACCTCTACAGTCTGGCTAGTTTCACCCGCAGCAATGGTAAAACTGTCCGAATTTATAAAATTGTAATCCTCGTCCGCCAAGACGCTATCAGATGTGATGATGAGCTTGCCAGTCACATCCTCTACTGAGGGCCTTGATAGACTCACCTTGAAGCTGGCGATGTCGCCTTCTGTGACTTCGAGACTGTCATAGTCCTCTAAAAATGAAAGTTGTGGCGGATCGGGCTCAAGAATAGTCAGTGTTGCACTACTATCACTAATACTGGCATTTTTAGAATTGGATAAGGCCACACTCAAGGTCTTATCATTGGCCTGATAGACGCTAGGTTTCAATACTTTTACTTCTATACTTTGCTGCATTTGGTTCGGGGCAAAGGTTAGGGTGCCCGACGCAGCTTCGTAGTGCGTTCCCGCCAAGGCACTATCAGCTATGGTTTCAAACGCCACAGTTACCACCTCTAATGAGGGCTCTGATAGACTTACTGTAAGGCTGGCGCTCTCACCTTCTTTGAAGCGTACACTGTTATCTTCAAAAGACAGTTGTGGTGTCGGCGTTGGTGTTGGTGTCGGTGTCGGTGTCGGTGTTGGTGTCGGTGTCGGTGTCGGTGTTGGTGTTGGTGTTGGTGTTGGTGTTGGTGTTGGTGTTGGTGTTGGTGTTGGTGTTGGCATAATAGTGACAATTGCATTGCTATCGCGAATATTGGCATTATTAGGATCGTATAATTCTAACGTCAAGATCTTTGTCTTGGGCTGTGTGACATTGGTGGGTAATATAACCACTTCTATTGTCTGCTCTGTTTTCCCGGGAGTAAAAGTTAGGATACCCGAATTAGCTTTATAGTCAGCCCCCTCATTGGCACTATCGGATTTGGTTGCGTAGGCCACAGTCACCACACTTTTTGTCGGCCTCGATAGCCGCACTTTTAATTTAGCCATACTGCCTTGATACACACTGATATCCATAATAGACAAGGTGGGCAAAGGCTCTGGGTCGTTAGTTGGATCTGTTTTTGGCGGCGTGGTTGAATCATCGCCGCCACAACCCGCTAGGGCGAAACAACAAAACATCGACCAGCAATAACGCTGTAATACTCCCATTGGAAACTCCTTTTCCTATTCAACCGACTTACCTGTTGGTGAAAATTTTCAATTACATAATTTAATTATAGATGAATAATTCAGCAGGTGTTTTTTTGTCAGCTTGCTATATGACTATGAGATATTTATAGGCCCAAGGCGTGGGTCGTTTATGGTTTATGGCAAGCAGATTGCTTGATGATATGAAGGCTTTTGGCAATGATTAATGCAATCATGATTGATGTGGTGCAAAAAAGGACCGAAGATAGAAACGCACTTACAACTTATGCCAACATTTCTATCTTTAACACGCAATGCTTAATCGTCACCTAGTAGGTATACACCCTTAATTCATTTTGGGTAGAACTATTGCCAACGGCCAAGGTTTCACCATTACCGCTTAAACTAACTGAGGCGCCAAAACGCTCACCAGCAACAACATTTTTAGCCTTAATGTAGGCTTGTGCAGACCATGCTGAAGAAGTGCGTGTATATAAGTACACCTGACCAGAGTTTTTGGATGAAAAAGTTCTTTCGCCTTTATGACGAATACCTGCATCACCACTGTTATCTAAATAAGCACCCACCGCTAAGGTATTGCCATTATCGCTTAAGCTTACCGACCAGCCTAACCAATCACCCTTTGTTGGAAACAATGATTTTATATACGCCTCTTGCGACCATATGTGTGTTGCTGAATCAATAGTAAATACATAGGCTGCACCAGAGTTTTTGTAGGCGTCGTTACTATTATTGTCTTCTTCGAGACCGTTTAGATATATCCCTGGTTGATAATTGTCTTCGCCAAGAGCACCCACCGCTAAGGTGTTGCCGTCACCGCTTAAGCTAATTGACAGTCCAAAGCGATCATCTGCGTCAGCATGCTTCGCCTTAATAGGGCTTCCTGCTTGTTGCCACATATTATTGCTCTTAAGAGTAAATACATAAACCCCGCCGGAGTATGCGGCTGAAGAAGGGGCACCCACCGCTAGGACATCCCCATCATTATTTAAACTAACTGATCTGCCAAAATAATTGTCTTTGATTGGTGTGCTGGCCTTAATAATGTCTCCCTGTTGTTCCCAATTTTCGCCGTTAAAAATAAATACATAAGCTGCACCAGAGTCTAGTTCTGTACTGCCCTCTTTTGACGCGCCCACCGCTAAGGTTTTGCCATCAGCGGCTAAGCTAACTGACGTGCCAAATAAATCATCTTTTCCTGAATTTTCCGCATAAATAATTGATCCCATTCGCTGCCAAATTAAACCGTTGTATTCATAGACATACACCGCTCCAGAATCTGTCTTCTCACCATCGGCCCCATCTGCTAGATAAGCGCCTACTGCTAAGATATTACCATCATCGCTTAGGCTAACTGCAGCGCCAAAATGAGCCTGTGTATCTGCATTATCCGCATGAATAGCTGGTCCCATTGTTTCCCAAATGTCACCTTTGAGACTGAATACCTTGACCGAACCAGCGTTTCCCCCCATCGTGTCATCTGTATAGTTGCCCACCGCTAAAATCTTGCCATTTTTACTTAGGCTAACAGCGGATTCAGAAATACATTTTGTATTCCAGTTCAATATCTCGCAATGGTTACCGTCGACATCGTCTTTTATAAGACCAATACTGTCATTGATATTTAGGGTGGTATTGTTGTTTTCAACTTTGCCCTTGTCAATTTTCACCCTTTGTGACGCGCTACAACCGCTTGAATTACAGCTCTTCAACTCATAGGCTGCATCTAACCGCGCATAAAGGGGCACAATATGATCATAACTCGATTCATTGTGATCAAAGGTCTTTATTAATGGAAAAGGCTCGTCCGATGTGCCCTCTATGTTTTCCCTTAACTCGTAATCAGTTGCCTTGGGGCTAGACTGCCATGTAAAGTGAAAATTTTTATTTTGGATAAACTCTAAGGTTAATTCAACCGTCTCTGGTATTGCGGGCTCAATAGTCACTCTGTTGTTATTTTCAACTATGTCGATATCGCGCCTTGAACTAGTTAATATAGCCGTAAAGGCCCCATCGCCACTATAAGTTTCCGATTGCAGTGCTTTCACTTCTATCGTCTGATCAGTAGTCTCATTCGCAGGAAAGGTAAAAGTAGCCGAAGGCAAAAACTTATAATTCTCATCAACCTTCATGTTCTGAGATGAGATACTGAGCGCCCCAGTGACATTCTCTAATAAGGGCCTAGATAGGCTTACTGTGAAAGTGACGCTTTCGCCTTCTTCGACTTCAGTCCTGTCCGCTACAAAAGAAAGCTGTGGTAGCGCCGGCTCGGAAATGATCACTGTAGCCATATTGTCATTATTACTAATAGTGGCATGTTCAGGACTGAGTAGTTCTACAAAGAAGGTCTTCTCATTAGACTGAAAGGCCTCAGGTTTATTTGCTGTAACTTCTATAGTTTGCTGCGTTTCACCGACAGCAAAGGTGAGCGTATTCTCTAAAGGAACATAATGCTCATCCGCCAAAGCAGTACCCGCTTTGGTTTTATAGGTCACCGTCACTTCCTCTGCTGAGGACCTTGAAAGTTTTACTATAAGATTTTTGATTTCATCTTCAGCAAGATCAACATTAGCACTTTCTGCTACAAAAGAGAGTTGCGGAAGTACGAGGTCAGTTACAGTCACTTCCTCTGATTGAGGTTTAATACTAATATCTTCCGATAAACTAGATAATCTAGCCGTAAACGTTTTGTTGACCCTATAAGGCCCCGTTGTCAACGTTTGCACTTGTACAAACTGATCATCATTATTGCCCGCATCAAAAGTGAAACTGTCCGAAGGAATAAAATTGTAATCCTCACCCTCTGAGGCGCTAGCTGTTGTGATGCTTAGCTTTCCCGTGACCTTCTCTTCTGAAGGCCTTGATAAACTCACTGTGAATGTAACGCTTTCGCCTTCTTTGACTTTAGTCTTGTCCGCGTCAAAAGAAAGCTGTGGAAGGTCCGGCTCGGAAATGGTCACTGTAGCGGTATCAACACTAATAGTGGCATTTTCAGCACTGGATAGTGTTACAGAGAAGGTCTTATCATTGCGCTGGAACGCATCAGGGGTCAATGCTTTAACGGTTATGCTTTCCTCTTTATCACCTGGATCAAAGGTTAGTCTGCCCTTCGCAAACGTATAATGCTCACCCGCCTCAGCAGTACCCTGTATGGTCTCATAGGCCACAGTCACCGCCTCTGATGAGGCTCTGTTCAGATTCACTGTGATAGTGACGCTTTCGCCTTCTTTGACTGCAGTATTGTCCGCGACAAAAGCGAGTTGTGGCAGCTCCGGCTCTGGCGTAGATTTTAGCTCTGGTGCAGGTATTGGCTCTGGTATTGGCTTAGGTGTTGGCTTAGGTGTTGGCTCAGGTGTTGGCGCGGCTGTTTTTTCTGGTGTTGGTGTAGGTAATGGTAACGGCTCTGGTGCTGGCGTTGGTTTTGGCGTAGCATTTGATTTGATAGTAACAACTGCGTCGCTATGGCCAAGATTAGCATTGGCAGCATTAGATAATTCTACCGTCAAAGTCTTGCTGCTGGGCTTATAGGAATTTGTGCGTAATGAAACTAATTCTATCCGATGTACAGTTTCTCCTGGGGCAAAGGTTAGGGTGCCCGCTTGAGGGGTATAATTGGTATATGCCACAGCGCTACCGTCTCTGGTTCTGTAGTTCACAGTAACCTCATGCATTGAGACTTTTGATAGGGCCACCTTTAAGTTGGCCTTGCCACCAGCATCTACACTTATATCCTCTATGGATACCTTGGGTGTGCCTCCACCACCACCGCCACAACCGGCTAGAATCAAACAATAGCCCAAAACCAGCAAATAACTCTGTAATATTCGCATTGGAAACTCCTTTTTCCTTTATTTTATCCCTTGCCTTTTATGCCCTATTACTTGTCAATAAAATTACTATTGCATAGTTTAATTATAGTCAAATGGCTAAGGTAATTTCTTACATTGGTATACCGCTTACAGAGGGTTTCCAAGCCCTATGAGGTTTACAGTGTACCCATATTGTTAGCACTTTCTTTCCATAAATAGTGCCTCTATTAATCATAAACCAAAATCCGACGTAAAACAGTGCTACAAAATAAGTAAGCACTTTTTATTAGATTACCTAAACTCAGGCGTGTGCTTAGGATAAGAGTTAGAAAACAATAACCCACAGCGGTGTTAGTTCGCCGCGCTGCTGTGACCTGCAATTCTCTGCCTAAGGATATGTTCACCACCAAATGGCGCCAAAAAATTAAAACTGTCATTAGCTTGGCACCGCTAACGACATTTAGAACGGTACAACTAACCTTTTTTTGTAGGTCGTTTCCAGCCTTCTATATTGCGCTGTTTAGCGCGCGCAATAGCCAGTGAATTTTCTTCGGTATCTTTGGTAATGGTACTGCCCGCACCAACAAAGCTATTATCCGAAACCTTCACCGGAGCAACTAAGGTACTGTTAGACCCGACAAAGCTATTATTGCCAATGATAGTTTTAAATTTATTGGCGCCATCATAGTTACAGGTGATGGTTCCAGCGCCAACATTAACCCCTTCTCCTAGCTCAGCATCGCCAACATAACTTAGATGATTGATCTTACTGCCTTTGCCCACTTTAGCTTTTTTGGTTTCTACAAAATTACCAATCTTGGTGTTGTCGGCAAGCTCTGTCCCTGGTCTTAGACGGGCAAAGGGCCCAAGAACAGCGTTGTCACCCACTACCGAATCTTCGATAATGGTATTGGCTTTAATTTCAACACCATCACCAATAGCGCTGTTAATAATCTGGCAATTTGGCCCAATAGTCACATTTGAGCCCAACTTTACCGTACCTTCAAATATACAATTTACATCGATAAAATTATCGGTGCCTACATTTAGATCACCGCGCTGATCAAAGCGCTCTGGGTCTGCTAGGCTAGTTCCGCTTTCCATGAGCTTTTGCGCATTTTCACGCTGATGGGCTCGCTCTAGTTGGCTTAGCTGTACTCTATTGTTCACGCCTTCCACCTCTTCTGGAGATTTAGGTTGTATGCTTTTTACTGTAACTGAAGCAGCTCGAGCAATGGCGATTAAATCGGTGAGATAATATTCGCCTTGCGCATTTTTATTATCAATTTGTGGCAACCAACGCATTAATTGTTCGCTATCAAGTGCCATAACACCTGTATTGACTTCGCTAACCTGAAGCTGCTCTGGACTGGCGTCTTTTTGCTCAACAATTGCTGAAATATTGTTATCTGCATCACGAATAATACGCCCATAACCGGTTGGGTCATCAAGCGTGACTGTTAATAATCCCATTTGATCACTGGTCACTGTTTCCAGCATATTGGCAATAGTCTCAGGCGCTATCAAGGGCACGTCACCATACAAAATCAATACTTTTGCATTTTCTCTAATATGGGGTAGGGCGCACTGTACTGCATGGGCAGTGCCAAGCTGTTCCGGTTGCGCTACAAATACGTCAGCTGCGTTAGCAATGGTACTTTCTACCTGATCTGCACCAAAGCCTGTGACTACGACAGATTTTGCGTTATTGACTGTTTTGGCAGCTGTTAGCACATGGCTTAACAATGGTTGCCCAGCTAATTTATGCAATACCTTGGGTAGGCGAGACTGCATTCGAGTGCCTTTGCCTGCTGCCAAAATAATAATATCGGTTTTTTTCATCTGTTTTAACACTACCTTAATTTTAGGGTTGGTCCCTGTGTTGTCAGTTGAATTGAAGGTTATTCTTGCTGTCTAGGGGTTCAAGTATACCTGTTACATTGCGTAATTTTAACTGGCATAAAAAAAGGGCAGCAAAGCCACCCTTTTTTGGACTCAACAAAGCTTAGCCGCCTAGTTTTTTGCGTAAGGCTCTGACAGTGTGTAACTGTGCCGTTGCCTCGGCCAACATTGCTGCCGCTTTTGAGTATTCAATCTCACCCGTTTGATTGGCTATGGCATGCTCTGCAGTTTTTACCGCTTCGGCTGCGGCTGCTTCGTCAATATCATTAGCACGAACAGCAGTATCTGCAAGAATTGAGATAGCGTTGGGCTGAACTTCTAGGTAGCCACCCGATAGGAAGAAAATTTCTTCTTCGCCCGCTTCTTTAATAACGCGAACTGGGCCCGGCTTAAGATCACTTAATAACGGCGCATGTCCGGCATTAATCCCAAGCTCACCAAGTGAGCCTGTGGCAACTACCATCTCAACGGCACCTGAGAATAAAGACTCATCTGCACTAACGATATTGCATTGAACTGTTGTCGCCATGCTAATTACCTTTTAACCAATTAAAGCGATTTTGCTTTTTCAGCAGCTTCATCAATCGAGCCTACCATGTAGAACGCCTGCTCTGGTAGATCGTCATAGTCGCCGTTAAGAATACCTTGGAAACCAGAAATAGTATCTTTAAGCGATACATATTTTCCAGGTGCACCGGTAAATACTTCAGCAACGTGGAATGGCTGTGATAAGAATCGCTCAATCTTACGTGCACGCGATACTACTAGCTTATCTTCTTCAGAAAGCTCATCCATACCAAGAATTGCAATAATATCTTTTAGCTCTTTGTAGCGCTGCAAAACAGTCTGTACACCACGGGCAACTTCATAGTGCTCTTGACCGATAATTAACGGATCAAGCTGACGCGAGGTTGAATCCAATGGGTCTACCGCTGGGTAAATACCTTTAGACGCGATGTCTCGACTTAGTACTACTGTCGAATCCAAGTGGGCAAATGTTGTGGCTGGTGATGGATCGGTCAAATCATCCGCAGGTACATAAACTGCTTGTACCGAAGTAATAGAACCCGTCTTAGTCGATGTAATACGCTCCTGAAGAACACCCATCTCTTCTGCTAGAGTAGGCTGGTAACCTACCGCAGATGGCATACGACCTAGTAGTGCTGATACCTCAGTACCCGCTAGTGTGTATCGGTAGATGTTATCGACAAACAATAGTACATCTTTACCCTGATCACGGAATTTTTCTGCCATGGTCAAACCGGTTAGTGCTACACGCAGTCTGTTTCCAGGTGGCTCATTCATCTGACCATATACCATGGCTACTTTTGATTCGCTTGGGGTTTCAACGTTTACAACGCCTGACTCCTGCATTTCGTAGTAGAAATCATTACCTTCTCGAGTACGCTCACCTACACCAGCAAATACTGATAGGCCCGAGTGCTCGGTTGCAATGTTATTAATCAATTCCATCATATTTACGGTTTTACCAACACCGGCACCACCGAACAGACCAACCTTACCACCCTTAGCGAATGGGCATACAAGGTCAATAACTTTAATGCCTGTCTCTAGAAGGTCGTCAGAAGCCGCTAGCTCATCGTAAGATGGTGGCTTACGGTGAATAGCTGAACGCTCTTTTTCACCAATAGGACCACATTCATCAATCGGGTTACCTAGCACGTCCATAATACGGCCTAGGGTTTCAGTTCCTACTGGCACAGAGATCGGAGCCTTGGTGTTTTCAACACTCAGACCACGGCTAATGCCTTCAGAGGATCCCATAGCAATAGTTCGCACTACACCGTCGCCTAATTGTTGCTGCACTTCGAGTGTCAGGCCCTTGCCATCAACTACTAGAGCGTCATACACGCTGGGCACCTGATCTCGTGGGAATTCCACGTCAATCACAGCGCCAATAATTTGTACGATTTTTCCACTACTCATTTCCGGTTCCTCTTAACTCAACCTTTAAAGTTCGTTTGTCTCTATACTGCTGCCGCGCCGCTTACAATTTCTGACAGCTCTTGGGTAATCGCTGCCT
>CALKMW010000019.1 GCA_938092205.1 uncultured Pseudomonadales bacterium | reverse complement strand
ATCCTTGATAAGGCTGAAGTAATGCCTGAAACCGTGGCGCCAAAGAAAGCACTTATCATGGTTTTATCGGTGCTATTGGGCGGTATGTTAGGCGTTATTATTGTCGCCCTAAAACACTTTTTAAGGGCTGGTGTTAGAGATCCTAAGGTATTTACTGATAATGGATTAATGGTGCATGCTACTATTCCTCACTCCGAAAATGAGGAATCCTATAAGCAGCAAGCACAGTTTTTAAAACGCTACAAAGAAAGAAAGAATCCAAAGCCAAAGATTACACAGTCGTTGTTGGCTGCAGATCATCCAGCAGATTTGTCTATTGAGGCGCTGCGAAGCCTAAGAACCTCCTTACACTTCTCGATGCTTGAT
Organism: uncultured Pseudomonadales bacterium; assembly: GCA_938092205.1. Taxonomy (GTDB): domain Bacteria; phylum Pseudomonadota; class Gammaproteobacteria; order Pseudomonadales; family Porticoccaceae; genus HTCC2207. Next base: position 2,992 of record CALKMW010000019.1, on the reverse strand, counting down.
GCATCCAATCATGTTGTTATGCTAAGTAGTGCAAGCCCCGGGGTGGGTAAATCATTTGTTGCCTCAAATCTGGCTGCAGTGATAGCCCAGACCGGTCAAAAAGTGTTAGTTGTTGACGCTGATATGCGTAAAGGTTATTTGCATAAACGTTTTGGTTATTCACCCGATCAGGGTCTATCGGAGGTGCTTTCGGGTACCTTAAAAGCCACTGCGGCGGTTCAGTCCACTATGGTAGATGGTCTCGATGTAATTACTCGGGGGAATATACCTACCAATCCATCTGAATTGCTAATGAGTGCTCAGTTCCCGCAGATGATTGCTGAGCTTGAGTCACAGTATGATCTTATATTATTTGATACGCCGCCAATTTTAGCAGTTACCGATGCCTCTATTATTGGTACCTACTGCGGTGCCTCGCTGATGGTGGCGCGTTTTGAAGCCTGTACCCTAAAGCAGGTATTGGCCGCCACTCAGCGTTTTGAGCTTAATGGCGTCGATATTAAGGGTATTATCTTTAATGCGGTGGAGAAAAAGGCTAGTAGTTACTATTATGATTATGGGTACTACAATTATGAATATAAAGAATAGCTAGACTTTTAAAAGCGCCAAGCGGAAATTTTTGGCGATTTTTTAAAAGATTATACATAGCCCAGGGAGGGTCTATGCAACAAAACCAAGGACTGGTTGATTATCAAGATGAAATAGATTTAAAAGAGCTTTTTTCTGTGCTCTGGCAGGGTCGTTGGCTTGTTTCCGGCATAAGCTCTTCGGTATGCCTGCTGGCTATTATTTTTGCCCTACTAACCCCCAATCAATATCAAGCAACCCTGCTTTTAGCGCCAACGCAGCAAAATACTGGGGGCATATCCTCGGCGTTGAGTCAGTTTGGTGGACTTGCGTCCTTAGCCGGTATTGATATTGGTGGTGGTGACGGCGGTGACAAGCAAATTGCCCTTGAGGTGATGCAATCCAGAAGTTTTATCGAGCAGTTTATAAATCAATCGGGCATTCTGGTAGAAATAATAGCAGCCAAGGGTTGGGATGCTGACAGTAAAAGATTGGTTTTGGATAGGGATATTTATAACGTTCAAAGCAGGCAGTGGGTGCGAACGGCTCCGCCCGGTAGGCAGGTAACGCCAAGTCTATGGGAGGCGTATAAGGTTTTTTCAGATATGTTGCTTGTTTCTGAGGATAAAAAAACCGGGTTAGTTTCAGTCAGTATTGAGTATTTTTCGCCATACCAAGCCAGGCAGTGGCTTGAGAACTATATTCTGGCCATTAATCTGTACTTACAGCAACGAAAACTTAGCCGAATAGAAAAAAATATCGACTATTTACAGCAGCAAATCGCCACCACCTCGGTAGCAGAGATGCGAGAAATATTCTTTACCCTGATAGAAGAGCAGATCAAAAGTAAGATGTTAGTCGAGGCAAGTCCAGACTATGCCTTTACCACGGTAAGTGAGGCCATGCTACCAGAAGAAAAATCTCAGCCGAAGCGGGCACTTATAGTTATTCTGGGTGGGTTACTAGGTATGATGTTATCAATATGTTTGGTATTGTGCAGGAATTATTGGTTTAATAGCCATACAAAAATAAATAATTCGAAGCGGGAGTTGTAGTTTGAGCTTAGTATTATCCGATAAAGAACTCGGCAAACTATTTGTAATCATGCTGCTAGCCGCCATACTGTTTGGCGTGGCTGGTTTATTGGGCATGTTAGTGATGCAATGGGTTACCCGTCAGCGCTACGCCAAAGAAGATCAAGAAAAACACGGTATCTCACAGGTTAATGCCTCGCGCTTAGGTGGTGCGGTTATTATTGGGTTATGTCTTAGCTTTTTGGTGTTTAAGTTCTTCACAGGATTTGAATTTGATGACGTAGGCCCAATGGGTATTCACCCCTGGGCTTGGTTGGCCTTTTTGTCAACCAGCGCCCTTGGCCTTGTGGAAGATATAGATAATGATCTGTTGTCGCCCCAGTTGCGGCTTGGCATGCTAGGCTTGTTTTTTGGCCTAACTTTTCTAATATGGCCCGAGGTTATCCCCTGTAAAACCGGCTACCCTACAGTTGACCTTATTATGTCTTTACCCATAGTGGGTTGGGCTATTGCGGTTATTTTTAGTGTGGGTTTTATCAATGCCATCAATATGGCCGATGGTGCCAATGGCCTTGTGCCTGGGATCGTGTTTATCGCTGCAATTATTTTTAATTCGGTGATTGGTGCCTTTGTTTGGGAAGTACTAAGCATAGTGACTGGGGTGTTTCTGTTATTCAATGTTATTTCAGGGCGTTTGTTTTTGGGTGATGCCGGTGCCTATGGGCTTGGAACCATACTTGTTTTGGCGGGCTTTTACTCGGTAAACGCAGGTTACATTTCTGTTGAATTTGCCGCGGTGATGATGTGTTACCCCTGTCTTGAGGTTATCGCCTCTATGGTGCGGCGCAAGATAGCCGGCCGTTCTATGTTTAAGCCCGACAACTACCATCTGCACAACTATATTCATCAGCGCTTAAAAGCCAAAACCAAGTCGCGTGTTGCGGCAAACTCCCTTACCGGTTTGTTAATTGCTGGCGCCAGTACCGGTATGGCTTTTGTGGGGTATCACTGGCAATTATTGGCGCCCACAGATAGCGCCTGGGGTTGGGTATTTTGCGCGCAAGTTGGCGTGTATTTGCTGATATATTTGCAGTTAAGTCGATCCCAGCAGGCGACTGCTGAGCTATCTTAGTTACAAGGCAATGGTATGTATTTTTAATGCATCTAGTACTTAAGTATTAGATACATTGCTATTCATATTTGTAATAATCCTTCCCGTGATAATTATCGTGTTCACAATCTGAACGCACTGCTATAATTGACTTTGCAGTTTATAAGAAAGATTAGCTGTAAAACAGGGGGCGATTTCCCCTGCGGTAGCCTGCACGGCTATTTTTAAAATTCTCTTTTCTGTTTCCGTTAGGTCGTTCTTATTATTGTGTCTAAGCAAG
>CALKMW010000018.1 GCA_938092205.1 uncultured Pseudomonadales bacterium | reverse complement strand
CACTCTGTGTAGTTCTGTTGGTTTATACTTACGACCATGGAACACAACTTTGACATCCTTCGCAGAATCTTCTGGAAAGCGCATTGTAAATGTTGCTTTGCCTTTGGTAGAAGTAGACTCAGGCATATCAATAACCCATTTGCCATCTTTACCATTATTATCACCAACTCTTCCACCGAAATTACCAGGTTCTAATGCGCCAGAATCAGCAAATGGAACCATCACAGCTAGTGCTGAAGGCTCTGGCTCACCTGGAGCAGGGTTTACAGTAACTAAAATATCAGTAACAGTCACTGGAGTGTCGCGTGTATCAACATACATTAATAATGAGCTGTAATTATTCGCCGCATCTTGTGCTGGAACAGTGATTGTATATGTCGCTTCTGAGCCTGATACCGTAACAGTACCTGCATCAAATCCAGGATCTACATCTGGAAACGCTGCGTTTTCGAAACGGAAACGTACATCTGCATCTACACCACCTTCTGGAATCGCTGCAGTAAATGTTATCTCACCGCCATTTGCAAAATTAAATGGATATAAACCCGCATTATCATTGGCAAAACCTGCCCATTCTTGAGCTGCCGTAGGGACAGTATATGTATCACCATCTTTTACAGCACCAGAATCTGCAAATGGTTGCATAACAGCTAGTGTAGGATCACCCCCGTCAGTTCCGCCATCTGTACCACCATCTGTACCACCGTCAGTTCCACCATCTGTACCACCGTCAGTACCACTATCTGTGCCACCGTCAGTCTCACCACCAGTATTTCCACCATTGCTTGGCGTACTTGGTCCGGCAGAGCCATCGATGATTTCCATGTTATCAACGCGGAATACAGCATCCGCACCTGTACCCCATGCTGGGAATACCATAATGAGATCGAGCAATGAAATATCAACACCGTTGTCAGCAATATCTTGCAACGGTACACGGTAAGTTGCCCACTCACCCACAACAGGCTCTGGTCCAAATGTCGTTAAATCAGCTTCCCAAGCACCACCTGCTGCTTCGTCTGCTTCAATTTTAAATTTCCAAACAGAATCTGGATTTGTAGGAGCATTTGTTACTTTCAAATCAAACGTTACATAACCACCGTCAATCATGCCTAACGCATTATGCGGCGTTGCACGTGAAGGAGATGTTGGATCAGAAGATAAGAATGCTGAACGGGTTACAAAACCAAATACAGTTCCATTGTTGCCGTTTTCAACAGTAAACTCGTAAACATCACCACGCTCGGCATCATCTGCAACTAGACCTGGAGTAGAACCACCACAACAGTCCCATGCAACCCAGTTCACATCAACTGAATCATCAAAGATAGTGATTGGGTTTGGCGCGCTAGCGTTTGAACTATTGTAAATATCACCAGATAAACAGCCATTTATGTCTTCATTATCTTCTGGTTCGAAGAACTGTGTAGAGGATGTTCCATCAGAAAATTCTTTGTATTCTGTATATGACAGATCTGAATTTCTTTTTATAGTAACTCGAGTGTCACCATCAGAGTAATTTAAATTTCTTGTAACAGAATTAGCACCAAAATCATCTGTATCACAAAACTCTGAAGGTAAAGAGTCCACATAATTCTTTAGAATATTCATATCTATCGAAGATATATTTTCTTTAAAGTCAGTAAAACCTTCGAGTTGCTCTCTAGCTACATCATAACTAAAAATAAATTGAGCATTAGTTTCAAATTCACCTATATAGTGAGTTGGTCCGAACACATAACGTGTTTGTGTTGACTCTGAAAATGATTCAAAATTACACGCATCTAGATTAGATGAATCGGTCCTATAATTAGTAAGATTTGAGACCTCATGTTGTTGCCCATCTAAATAAACGATTAATCGTTCTTCATAATTACAAGTATATGCAGAATCATCACCACCTCGAGATTCAATTTCTATATTATTTTGAAAATAAATATCGCTGTTGTCTGGTGATTGACCTCCCGTACGAACAGTTTCATAAATCAAACGTATTTCAGTTTCTAAATCATCTGATATTTTGAGTAATTTTACAAAAAACTCATTACCAGTACTATATTGAGTCTCTTTATACCATGCATTTGGATAAAGCTGATCTCCATCCATTGAACTAAAGACAAAATAACGTACCTCAGCGAAGGAACCATCAGGTAGGCTTTCTTTAAGTGCTTGTGTTTCAATAAAGCTCTTTTTCAAACCCTTGACGATTAACTGTGCTTTTAATGCTATATCACTATCTTGAGTAGCAATAAAATCAGAGAAAATTTTATCCGCAGGAATATTATAATGTCTAACCACGTTTTGTATGGAAGAATCAATAGAGTCTATAATAGATTCAGCAAATGAACCTGACGTGGACTCTTGCCTAACTAAATCACATGACAAATCATCACCTAAATTATCCTCTAACAAGAGTAAAATTTGATCCCATAAAACTGATGTTAGAGGTGTAATATTAACGTTTTGATTATCGTTGAAAATCCCAAAATTAGGGGGTGAAACCATCGTAAATGGTTGATTTATTACTCCTAAATCATTGTCAACTGCGCCAACAGGAACATCAACAACAATCGGAGAAAAAGCTAAACACTGGACATGTTCATCACTTAAACTTAAATTATAAAGTCCATCATCACCAGTTATAGTAGAAGGCTCATTGCCATCCTGTTGGCCATTAAAGTTAATATCTAGAAATACTGTAGCACCTGTTATATAACCATCAATAACACGTCCCTGAACACTAGGAATAGGTAAATCATTATCAATATAGTCATCTGCCTGCATACCTAACTCTAAGCAACTTGCATCACAGGTGTCGGGAGCACCATCATTATCACTGTCAGGTAAGCCACCTAAAGATATAAATGGGTATTCGTCATATATATCAAGCACACCATCATTATCATCGTCATCATCTCGAGAATCTCTGACCCCATCATTATCGCTATCTCTAAAAGTACCAAATTCATCTAACGAAAAATGAATATCAGGTACTTGATACTGTTGGGTTTTATCTTTCAGATACAATGGTTCAATAAAACGGATCAAAAGATCTGTTTTTTCAACTGTTGATGGTACTGTCAAATGCACTGTTGCTGTGTATAATTCAGCAGACCATGGAACCCGTTCAATACTGATATCTGTAGGCTCCCCATCGCTTGTCAATACTTCCACATCAGGTAATTTTGCATAAGCGTTCGCTGGATAACCAAATAAAATGTCGACAGCATTACCAAAAAATTCAACATGAAAATCAGTAAAAGTATCTGGTGTACTTTGTTTTAATGAAGATGCCTTAGCAATGATCTCAGATTCACCTTGACCATTTTCAACTGGCTTAATTACTAACGCTGCATCACCATTCTCCATGAAATCATTTAGAGAAGATGTCGCTTGGTAATACTGATTATCACTAGAATCTTTAAAATAAGCATATAACGTATCACCTGCAATGACGACATTTTGAACGCCAGGGAAGGCATTACAGCTATCATCTGCACACACATATTTTTCTTTAAAAAGTCGCGGATATTGTCTAGAAGATTCATAATCTGCAACAAGACTTTCATAACCATCTAAAAGTGCACAGCGCTGTTCTTGACTTTCAACATTAACTAAACAAAAGGTCTCTCTTTCTCCAACCGGATTAGGGATCTCTATCGCTACACCTTCACCATTTTCATCTAAGAACAGTGAAGAGTCCGGTACATATATATTGGGGTCATTCTCTTCCATTCTTTGTATTACATTTAATGGCAATATATACTCTCTAGCCTCTTCAGAACCATCATCTAATTCAACTGTATATGGAATAACCACATCTGAAGTTTCATTACCAGAACGTAGATAATACCACCAGCCAGGGTAGTCTAAATTAATAAAAAACCCTGCTTCCCCAGCTAAATCTACCATCATTTGTTGAGAGTAAGTCTCACCAGATAATGTGAGAATTTTATGTCTAGGCGCATCAAAATATTTATGTAAAATCCAACCATCGGCAAAGGCATAATTTTTGTAAGCGATACCTGTACCGGTTCCACTTAATAGGTAGCTTCCAAAGCTCTTAGATTCGTCAAAAGAAGTCGCAATTTCAACCTTTGAGTCTCTATTTATAATCTTATTTGGCTGTTCCGTATTATGATTATTTTCTTGAACTCCCCATACACCACCAAAAGGATCTTTTACAGGAGTCATACCTGGAACAGGTTCTATAGGCATAAGAGAGTCACCTGTCCATTCAAAAGCAGTTCCCGCTCCATAAAATTTATTGCCGTCCTGAACAGCTCTAAAAGACAATAAATCATCAACCACTTCAACTTCTTCTCGCGTGTTGAGGTTTATTACGACACCTTTATTTAAGGAGGCACCACCACCTGTAGGATAGATAGTAAACGTAATGGCAATATGATTATCATCTATCCAATAACCATAGTTTTCACTTTTTACAAAACCTAAGGGCGCCTCTATAGAGGTGGTAATATTTTCGAATCTATTATCAGGATGTAAAATTAAGATACCTTGACTAGATTTCAATAAACCGGTTCCATCAGCGCGGAAAGTAATACTTTGACGCAAATAATCATCACGCAGTTCAAGTGACGTTAATGATATTTCGAGTCTTGGAATATCATCATCGTTTGCAGCACCTAAAATACAGGAAAATTCATCATCATTAGCTAGATCGACCTTATAAAGCTGGCAAATCTCTTCAGATAATTCCATTTTGCCATGAGATTTAAGTGCATTTTGTATGTCTGGAGCGGTGAATAAATATAAATCAGTACCATTGGGCGCAAGTACTGTCTCAGCGATGAACATTGTTTCATTTGACATAATGGCATCGGCTACAAGTGCACCATTATCATCCCAACTAATCATATTAGTTGCATTAGAAATAACAATACTTGAATCTGAGGCATTGGCTGATGGTATGAGCGTTTCAGCAAATCGTTGAACAACTGACTGCTTCTGTGCTTTTGGAAGCAACATAGCAAGGGCTTGACTATTATCACCAGAGATAGATTCAGAGATACCAACATTTGATACGTTACTGAAATTAAAATCTATATATCTAGTAATGCTTGAATCAAATGGTGCAGCATCCACAAGATCAGCAAGACCATCATTGTCATCATCGGTATCAGCATTATTACCTATACCATCTTCGTCTGAATCAAATTGTTCAGTTGGATCAAATGGGGCAAAATCAGAGGCATTAGCTACACCGTCTAAATCAGAATCTACAAGCTGATTATCAAACTGACTTGTTGCAGAAAGATCCTTTTGAGGCAGTTCATTTATCGATGGTGCGCTTGAATCTTTTATAGCGTTAGCTATGACTGAAACACTAACCGCACCGTCAGTAAAGTAGACAAGATCACTCACATCTTCACTTCCTGAAGACAATGTTATTTGTTCCAACAACTGCCCGTCTTCAGACGTTAACTTTGAAAGGATGACTCGTCCTGAATCATCTATATTTTTCGCATAATTTGCCCAACTACTTGTCACATAAATTTCATCAACACTCGACTTCAAATTACTTAAATTGACTACGTGACCAGGTTTTACAAAAACTTTATCTACACCACTAGTACCACTAATATCTAAATTCTGTCGTGCTGAAAAACTCACATAACTTTGTCCATTCTCATCAAGACCAATTACCTTCACCGATGTATTAGATTGGGATTTTTCAATATTGATAGATGTGAGGGTGGGATCTAAGTAAGCTTGAGTGATTTCAAGGTCTTGAATTAAATGATACTTAATTGCATCAACTGAAATAGCACCATCATTAAATATAAGCACGTCAGAGGCAACTGGTGAACCAACCATAGACACAACTTGTTGAAATTGAGTGTCTACATCTTTGGCTAATATGACTTTACCGGTACTTTTCTCAATACTAAATGAATCAACATAGTCAATAAAATCACCATCTAAGATAATTTTATCTACACCACCTTTAAGGTTCGTTACATCATAAATATTACCAGGCGTTATGAATATTTGCTCAGTTTGAGCAGAGCCAGAGAATGATATGACCTGTCCTTGAATACTGACATCGTCGGAAAATGAATTGAAATCATAAGAAGAGGTTCCACTAGAATCAAAAACAACAACTTTTTGTGTTATTTCATATTCCTTATCAGCAATAGTTACCATTTCTTTGGCAGCAAGGATACCTGAAGATGATGGCCGACTTGAAGGTGCTGAACTTAGTGCGGTATCTATGGCTTCAGATTGATTATGTAATGACTTCTCATCATTGCTTTCACCACAACCAATCAGGAAAAGTGGAAGAACAAAAGAAACTAGTAAAACTTTTTTCATTTACGTTAACCTTAATGATATTAAATCGATCCTTAATAACATCACATTATCAAATAAAAAACAGTTAGACTATAAGACAATTTCTTAGATGATTACTTCTCACTCCCTGCACCTTGAAACGCTCTTGTGACTGGCTTCATAATATATTCAAGAATGGTTCTCGACCCTGATTGAATATCAACACCCACAGTCATACCAGCTTTGAGATCCTGAATCGATAATTTTGGATTTGAATTAGTCACATTGATTTTGATTAATGCCTTGTAGAAAATATTATTTTGTCCTTCCGACGCTTCTTGAGATAAGGTATCTGAACTAAGATATACTAACCGACCATCTAAGCCACCGTGGATAGTATAGTCAAAAGCATCTATTTTAATATTAGCCGGCATATTTAAGGTTAATAAACCAATGTCTGCTGGATTAATTTTTACTTCAACAAATAATTCAGTATCCAAAGGGCTAATTTGCATCAATTCATCCCCTGTTCGTAATACTCCACCAATAGTATCAATGCGTAAAGATTTAATAACACCATCCACAGGGGCAATTAAGCGAGTATGTTTTAGAATGCTTTCTCGTTCCATTAATTTAAATTTTTCAGATATAAACTGCTGCTGCAGCTGAGTGACTTCTTCTCTAGCACGCTGCTTATATTCATTTTCTATTGTCTGTAGCTTACCTTCCAGCTCTACGACTTGACGTCGAGATCGCATGACATCAAGACGACTCGCATCTCCAGTCGCAAACAAAGCTTCATTTATATCGAGTTCTTCTTTGGCCAGGTTTGATGCATTAATCCAAGTGTTCTTTTCAGATGTTAACCCCTGAAGCGTCTGCTCATATAACGCTTGTTGCTCTGCAACAATTTCTGGGTAGCGTAGTTCACTTTCACTAAAATTCAGTGTTAAATCTTGGGCTTGAGCTCTGGCACGCGTTAATGCTGCTGACAATGCTGCAACTTTTGCCAGACCTTCATTCACCCCAGCCATGGCTCTTTCATCTTCCAATTCAGCAATGACTTCTCCTTGGGTAACTTCATCACCTTCTGCAACATAAATAGTTCTAATCACTCCCCCGTCTGCAGCTTGTACTATTTGTGTGCGCGTTTCTGTAACTAATTGTCCTGGTGCTCGTACCGTTTGCTCTATTTCAAACCAATTAGCCCATATCACAAAGATGATCAACAGACCCAATAACACGTAAATCATTCCACGTCGTTCTTCTGAAGCATGATAAATCATTGAGCGACTCCCTTATTATTGGCTTGTTGAGTTTTCTCTTGTAGTTTTTTTAATACCGGTTCCTTAGGGCCATCAAGCATGATCTTATTATCAACAACCACTATCACCCGATCCACTAACGAGAGCATTTCTGGTTTATGAGTGATCAGTACTAAACCATTACTTGACGTAATTTGCTGTTTTAACGCTTGTGTTACACGTAATTCAAAGGTGCGGTCAATCGCAGCGGTAGGTTCATCCAACAACCAGATTTTTGGTTGACGTAAAAAAACTTTAGTCAAATTAACTAATTGTTTTTGTCCACCAGATAGACCTGTTCCGCCTTCTGCTATAGGACAATCAAGTCCCATTGGATGCTTCGCTATTAGAGCTTGGTGTAAACCTGTACTTTCAGCTGCAGCTAAAATAGCTTCGTCACCTGGATCAACAAGACCTAAGATAAGATTTTCGCGAAGTGTCCCTTTGAATAAACGTCCGTCTTGTTGAATGTATCCAATTTGTTCAGCCAATATCGGTTTAGATATATGTGAGAGGTCAATACCATCCAATGTAATTCGGCCGGATGTTGGTCGAAATAATCCCGATATTAATTTCAACAATGTTGATTTACCGGCCCCAACTGGACCAATAATACCTATTTTTTCTCCTGGCTTAATTTTTAAATCTTTAATATTCAATGCTGTACGTTCATCATAACTTACCAAAACATTTTCAAAATGGTACTCGCCAGCAATTGATTCAAGTAACACGGGTTCATCGATTCCATGATGGTCATCTTCAAGTTTCCACATACGATCTAAGCCTTGTAAGGCAGCTTTAACATGTCCCCACTGAACCAACATATTTGGAATTTTGCTAGATGGTGTCAACACACGACCAGATAAAATACTACAGGCAATCAGCCCTCCCATACTCAACTCACCAGCACTGACTTTAAGCGCTCCAAATGCAATAATAGAAATATACGAAATTTGATGAAGAGAACCAATCCAAAACTGGGAATGCTCGCTAACCTTTCGCATATCCAAATCATATACGCGAGCTTCATCCGTCGTATTGAGCCAATTTGATAGCATTCGCCATCCGCCTTGGCCGGCTTTAATAGTCTCAGCTCCTTCAACAGTCTCCACCAACAAACCTGTTTTCAAGTTATTAGCTTCTGTCGCCTCACTAGTTAAACGCTCTACTTTACGCCGGAAAGTGATACCGATAATGACGGAAATCATAGCAAATGAAAAAGGAATAAAAGCGAGGGGACCTGCGATGAAAAATATCACCAACGTAAAAATAAAGATAAAAGGCAAATCAACAAGAAGCTGACTAGGGATAGTCACTAAAAAATTACGAATCGTTTCGTATCCTTTAAGTTGTGCAGCTAAACTCCCTACACTTGCAGGTAACTGGTCTAATCGTACTTGTAAAAAGCGACTATAAATAACTTTTGCAAGGTGGCGATCAATATTATCACCTAGCTTTTCATTGATGAAAGAACGTAAAAATTTGACCGTCAGTTCAAATAAAATAAATATCATCACACCTAAGGTTAACGCTAACAATGTCTGTTGAGCCCCTGTTGGTATCACTCGGTCATACACTTGCATGCTGTATAAAGAGGTAGCTAACGCAGCAAAATTAATTAAAATTCCTCCTAATATAATTTCTTTTAAGCGTGACTTTTCTTGCATAACTGCACCAAATACGACTTTAAATACCTCTGATGTTTTGATATCCAGAGGACGAGATAATGTCATTCGCGCAATAATGTATTGTGAGAGATCTGCAGGTGTTTCTTCTACCCAGTCATTAGTTTCAGGATCTTGTCTTTGAACTATCCATTGACCTAACGCATTCTGAGCTCTAAGAATGCCCCACCCAAACTCATGATGATGAAGTAAGGCTGGTGTTTGGGTTTGGTCCATACCATCCGCTTTTAACCATATTGGTTTAGGTAAATTTAGTACCTCAGTAATATACTTAACTTGGTCTTGTGGTTGAGTTTGAGATTGGGCTTCTTCTATAGAAGCTTGTAACGCTAATCTATCTATTGGCTGACGTTGCAGTCGGCTTAACCGCATTAACGTATTTAAAAATTGTGACATATTGATTACTTCATATTATTTGGCTGGCTGATCATCAAAGTATCATCCAAACCTAAAACTAAAAATGCGAGGCGCCAATGACTAAGTACTTTCGCTGCAACTAAATCTGCTAGCTCTAGCTCTGATTGGGATAACTCACGGGCGGTATTCATCACTTCGACCCAAGAACGCCGACCGGCCAGAAATTGCCGATTAAATGCATCCGCGATATCTGTATTTGCTTCTAAACTTAATTCTAATGCTCTTTGTCTAATATCTAATGATTGTATTTGCGTAATCTCAAGTTGCACTTGTTCGACTAATTTTCGTGTCACGGCTTTTAATTCGGCTTCTAACGTTTTTTTTCTTTGCTCAGCTAATGAAACTTCAATACCTGAAGAAAGACCAGCGCCAAAGTTTGACTGAACACCAACAAACACACGAGAAGCAAAGGGCAAATCAGTGGCTGAAAAATCACCTCGTTGATGTTCTGCTCTGAGATATATTTCAGGTTTAGTGCTCGCTTCTTGCTCTTTTTTAGCTAATTGCGCAATATCAATATCGGTATGATAACGACGTAACTGAGTACTATTTTTTATCGCTTGATTAATCAATTGGGCTGATTCAGACAGGCTAAATCTTAAATGCTGAGTGATGTTTTCAGATTCAGGTAATACATATCCTACCAATTGCATTAACACTACCTTAGCTGCCCTTTCTTGCAATTTGGTAGCTTCTAATTGTGCAATAATTTGGGCTAAGCGAGCCTCACTTAAGCGCACCTCTGATGGTGAGCTAGCTCCTTTTTCTGCACGTCTAGATACACTGTCTTTTAAGGATTCATGTGTTTGTTGACTTTTTAACAGGGCTTTAATTCGTAAGGATGCTACGTACCAATCTCCCCAAGCACTTAACACTTGCTGCGCTAAATTAAGTTTAGTTTCCTCTAATACTTCTTGTTCACGAGAGACTTGTAATTTTGATTTTTCATATGCAGCAGTTAAACGACCAAACGTATATAACGGTTGTTGTACTCTTAACGTGGTAACTAAGTCTGCTCCACTGTAAGTCACATCATTTTGTGCTGTCACTGTTGCATTTTCTACTGAGACTGAAAATGTTGGATAATATTGATGGCGTGCCAGTGTTTGTTGTGTATTTGCAACATCAATATTAGCATTTTGAACGCCTATATCTGGGTGTTGTGCTAACGTATGCTTAATTAAATCGTTGAGATCAATTGCATGGACAGGGATAGTGAATATACCTACTACTAAAAACGAGAGAAACGACTTCATAATGTCTTCTTAAAAAGTTAAGCCCAAGCAAAATGCTTGGGCTATTTAATCAACAGTCTTACGCTGAGATGACTATCGAGTTATCATCTTCTAGATCAAGCGCTTGATTGACTGATGCTAATTTACTATCAGCTACACCAAATTCATCAGTTGAAGTCACTCCATCTGCTAATTCAATATATAACCTTGGATCACCACCTACAGACGCTAATTGATCTAAACCTATAAATAACTCATTATTCTCGTCCCCTCTACCTGAAGTAAAAAACTCTAAAGAAGGGTCGTTAACGTTATTATTGAAAGCATCATCAATGTAGACTTGATCATCTGCACCAAAATTTGACAATAAAACAGCCAAATCATTGTCAACTTTTATCCCGGCATTTCCAGTCTCTGAATTAGCACCGTCTTCAAGATGATCTTTGATAACAAACACATAACTATCCGTCGACGCATCTAGTTCATAAATGCTGTTAGATTCAACATCTTTAGATACATTACCAGTTGTACTTAATCCAGTACCCAGATTATCTATGCCCACCCAACTAGCACTCTTAACTAAGCTACCATCACTCACATCCATTGAGAATGATTCTGCAGCCATTTTAGTGATTTGATACGAATCTAAAGATGCTGCATTCTCGATATAAGACGCATCAGACTGTGCTTGCAGATAGTCTAGCGAAATTGACACAGGAAAGGCACCACTAAACTGTGCTGTCGCGTAAACATTCCCTTGAAGCAATGCGTCGTAAGCGGCTTGGTTAGTTAATGAAACCTGTTGAAACGCGCCATCAAACCAAGTTGATTCAGTCGTATCAGCTAGCCACTCTGGTAACCATTTAGCTTCAAAATAATTAGTTTGAGAAGCGGCTATATCGACGCTCCCTAAACCGTCTAAATTATCTTCACCTGTTGTAGGCGAAACAGTATCAAAGGTAATATCAGTAAATACTGCAGCAGGGGTATTAGTATCAACACTTTGGAATGCACCATCGTCTATAGATAATGTGTAAGAACTCGATAAATCTAGATCAAAATTCTCATCGACATTAACAATTATCAAACCTTTAGTGTTGTCAATAGTGACTAAACTCGAGGTGACATCAATTTTGAAACCATCTTGATTATCCTCACCCATGTAACCTGAAACAGTATTATCAGTTAACGTTATATATTTCCCTGTTACTGCTGCAATATCTGTATCAACTTTCAATACAATTGGAGAACGGACATCAAATTTCTTGTCACCTAAATTTATTAAGTCTGTAGTAATTTGAGGTTGAGTGACCTCTTCAATAGGGACAGTTATAGAGGTCGATTCCCCCATTAAATCAGTAGCTCTATACGTTACAGAAGACAACTCTGATGCATTTGTCACTACCCCAGTTAATATGCCATCAGTCACAGTGAAACCTTCTGGTAACTCACTTGTTACATCAAAGGTTAAAATATCATGTACATTAATATCAAAAAACAACTCTGCAATATTAAATGATATTTCTTCGCCATTATAAACATATGCTTTTAGTTCATCTAACGTATCAAAATCACTTTGTGGGATATAGGTTTGTGGAGCTTCATTAGCTGATAAATATAAAGGATATGATTCATCTGAAACGATTGTACCCGTTCCTTGTGGTATGCCTAATGCCTCATTAACACTAAAAACACTACTATCAGCTACGCCATCCGTCATTGAAGCGAGTCCATTAGCTAGAGAAACTCGTAAACTAGGGCTACCATCTCCACCATTTAAGCCGATAAATAGTTCGGATCCGACTTGGCCATTACCGAACGTAAAAAATTCGAGCTGAGCTTCATTAAACTGCATCGGATTATTAAATTGTTCATCAATATAAATGACATCATTTTTATCTACGTTACTAATACTGACAGCAAAATCGGTATTTACTGTGATCCCTGAGTTACCTGTTTCGAAATCAGCACCAGCAGGGTTTATATCACTCATAACAAACACATAATTACCATCTGCTGCATCAATTGATCTAATGACATCATTGGCGATGTCATTAGTAAGGTTCCCTGTTTCTTGTATACCTCGGCCAAGCCCCTCAAGATTAATCCACTGTTGACTTGCTACTAACCCACCATCAACATCAATTGCAAATGATTGAGTCCCTTTAACAGACTCATTAGGGTCATTCGTATTGGATAAATTGTTAGGTGTGACGGTATTAAATGATACCGAATCAAATTCAGCACTAGTTACATTTGTTAACGTACTAACAAACGCACCATTATCTACATTTAACTCATAAGTGGAGGATAAGGCAAGATCTGCAGATGTCTCAATCGTGATAATCCCTTTTTCATTATCGATACTAACCAGATCAGATGTAACTGAAAAACTGAATGAGTTATCTTGGATCTCACCCTCATATCCAATATCCGTGGTATCTGTTAATGTAATATATTTGCCATCGACAGCCTCTACATCCTGATCAACTTTCAGGATAATTAGCGATCTAACATCTAATTGCTTATCACCTAAATCTGTTAATACAGTTGATATCACTGGCGCAGACACCGCACTAATAGAGATGCTCTGACTGACATTTAATCCGCCTGCATCCGTCGCAGTCACTGTAATATCAGCTGCATCGGTATCTGCCAAAGCCGTGCCTGA